>DASPSF010000084.1:0-66249 GCA_035624075.1 Steroidobacteraceae bacterium
GCGGACCGAGAGCTACGATCCGCGCGCTTGGCAGCGCGTTACCCCCGCAGCGGCCTGAGCCCTGACGAGATCACCCGCCCAAGCGCTGCGACATCGAGATAGACGACGAGGTCAGACCGAGCACGGTGAAAACCTGGCTAATAGTCCGGCGCGAACCTCCCGAGAGGACCGATCATCCTTCCGGGTCAATGCCGACCAGCGAATGAGGACGCCGTGCGCGGCTTATACCTTGGCCCGGATGAATCCCACCCTCATCCAACAAGGCCGTGTAGAGAGATGCAGTCCGACTCTCGCCGCCGATCTCCCCAGCAGCGCAGACCGCGAGCTCGCGGACCACCGCGATCAGTCCTTGCGCTTAACCTCGTCGCAGGCTTGACGGGGAACTCCGTAGAGAGATGGTTAGGCAAACGCCTAACTATTGCCAAAAGGACCATCACACGCTCTCCTGCCTCATCCCCTCAATGGGCCGCGAGCGCGCGCTTGACCGCTTGTCGCGCAATCGGGCTCATGGCGGCGTAACCGGCGGCGTTCGGATGCACGCCGTCGTCGGCCATCTCCGTCCTGAAGCCGCCGCGCGAGTCGACCAGCGCCGGGTAGTAGTCGGCGTACACGAGTTTGCGCTGCCTCGCATAGGCGCGGATCCAGTCATTGAGCGCCACGATCCTGGGCGCGGGCTCGAGTCCCGGCCTCCACGGGTAATCGAGCGCCGGAAGCACCGAGCTGAGTACGACCCGGATGTGGTTGGCCCTGGCGATCTCGACCATCGAGCTCAGGTTGGCCTCGATGGCCTCGAGGGTCGTAGGGCCGGTATTCCCGGCCAGGTCGTTGGTGCCGGCGAGGATGTGAACCACGGCCGGCTTGAGGCTGACAACGTCCTGACGGAACCTGATGAGCATTTGCGGCGTCGTTTGGCCGCTGATGCCGCGATTCACCAGCTCGACCTCATCGAGCCCGAGACCGGTGAGATCCCAGCCCTGGGTGAGCGAATCGCCGAGGAAAACTATCCGCGGCCTCGCGGCGCTGGGCGGCGGAAGCCGTTGGTTCTCATCACGGTATTGCCTGAGCTGCGCCCAGTCGGTCCGCAACCGCTCGAGCTCCGCATCCTCAGCGGACGCGGGCATCGCCCCGAGCAGACCGGCGATGAGCGTGACCGTAGCCAACACGCAGAGCCGACTATCCCTTCGCCGCATCCTGCAGCACCAGCAGAGTCGAGGTCCCGTGGGCGAGCACCCGGCCCTCGGCGGACTTCACGTCGGCCTCCGCCGAAATGATCTGCCGCCCTTTGGAGACCACGCGTGCCTCGCAGCGCACCCGGCCAGTGTCGGTACGGATCGTGCGCGAGAAGTTGACCTTGGTTTCAATGGTCGTGTAGCCGACGCCCGCGGGCAGCAGCGTATGCGCCGCGCAGCCGGTGGCGCTGTCGATCAACGTCATCGTCCAGCCGCCATGGACGATACCCATGGGATTGAGGATATGTGTGCCCGGCTCGCCCTCGAACACCGCGATCCCCTCCCCCACCTCGGTGAGCCAGAAGGTCAGGGTCCGGCAGATGGGCGGGGCCGGGAAGCGCCCGTCGAGCATCCCCTGCAGTAGCTCGCGCCCGCTAAGCGTCGCGGCCTCCGCCGGCGGCACGATCCCGTAGCGGTAGTCCTCGGGCTTCACGCGCCGATGCTGGTCTCGTCCGCGATCATCTCTTCCAGGCGCTCGAGGTCGGGAACGAGCGGGGTCTCGTTCACCATGCGGATCTGGCAGATGATCGGCGCGCGCTCGGGGAACACCCGCGAGTTGTCGGGGCGCACCACGTCGGAGCTCACGCGCACCAGCTGCGGGAAGCCCTGCGCCACCAGCGCGAAGTTGCCGCCTTCGACCCGCGTGCCGAGCGCGTGCAGGATCACCACGCGGGTTCGGCCGCTCGCCGGCGGGATCATCTGGCCACAGGTGCCTTCGAAGGACACGAGCGGCACCGCCTTGCCGTTCCACGGCACCGTGCCGATGTACCAGGGCGGCGCGCCGGTCATCTCGGAGGGCGTCTGAAAGCCGATCACCTCCGCGACGCAGGCGCGCGGAATGATGAGCCGGCCGTCGACCAGCGGAATCAGCAGGCTGTAGATCTCGTTGACGCGCTCGGCCATTTAGCTGCCCGTCGAGGCCTGGCGCGCGTGTGCGCGCCGCCGCTCCACCAGCGGCGCGATCGCATCGAGCAGCTGCGCTTCCTGGTAGGGCTTGCCGAGGTAATCGTCGACCCCGAGCTCGATGGCGCGCGCGCGATGCTTCTCGCCGACGCGCGAGGTGACCATGATGATCGGCACGTCCTTCAGGCGCGGGTCGTTGCGCACGTGGGCGGCGACCTCGTAGCCGTCCATGCGCGGCATCTCGATGTCGAGCAGGATGACGTCCGGCACGTTGTCCTGCAGCAGCGCCACCGCGTCCATGCCGTCGCGCGCGGTGATGACGCGCATGCCGTTGCGCTCGAGCAGGCGCTGCGTCACGCGGCGCACCGTGATCGAGTCGTCCACCACCATGGCGAAAGTGCGGCGGTCGCCGCGCTCTTTGGGTGCCGCGACCGGAGCTGCGGCGGCGCGCGTGCGCCATTCGGCGCGCACCAGCGCGCCGATGTCGAGAATGATGACGATGCGGCCGTCGCCGAGAATCGTGGCACCCGAGATCCCGCGGATGCTCGAGATCTGCGGGCCGACGGATTTCACCACGATCTCGCGGCTGCCGATCAGCTCATCGGCCACGAGTCCGGTCGAGTGCTCGCCGGCGCGTACCAGCACCACCGGAATGGTCACGTCCTGGCTCGGCAGCGGCGACGGCTCGAGACCGACGAAGGTCGCGAGCTGCTGGAAGCGGTACCTGGCGCCGCCGTATTCGAAGAACGGGGCGTCGCGCCCCAGGTGGGCGGCGACCTCGGACTTGGAGAGGCGCAGCACGCCCTCCACCGTCGGCAGCGGCAGCGCGTAGTACTCCTCGTCCGTGCGCACCACCAGCGCATGGCTGATCGCGAGCGTCAGCGGCAGGCGCACCGTGAACACGGTGCCCTCGCCCGGCTTGCTCTCCATGTGCAGCGCGCCGCCGAGACGCTTGATCTCGGTGGCGACCACGTCCATGCCGACACCGCGGCCGGCCTGCTGGGTGATCGAGCCGGCGGTGGAGAATCCGGGCTCGAGGATCAGCTGCATCGCGTCCTCGTCGCTCAGCTGCTGCCCGGGCGTGATGAGCCCGAGCGACTCGCCCTTCTCGCGGATGGCCTTGAGGTTCATGCCGCCGCCGTCATCGGAGAGGCGCACCATGACCTCGGCGCCTTCGCGGTGCAGCTCGAGCAGGATGGTGCCGGTGTCGGACTTGCCGCGCTTGACGCGCTCCTCGGGCTTCTCGATGCCATGCACCACCGCATTGCGCAGCATGTGCTCGAACGGCGGCAGCATGCGCTCGAGCACCTGGCGGTCGAGCTCGCCGGCGGCGCCTTCGACACTCAGCTCGGCGCGCTTGCCGGTGTCGGCGGCCGCCTGGCGCACGATGCGCGCGAGGCGCTGCACGTGGCGCTGGAACGGCACCATGCGGGTGCGCATCAGGCCGTTCTGCAGCTCGGTGATGGTGCGCGCCTGCTGCTGCAGCAGGTTCTGCGTGTCCTTGGCCTGGTTCTCGAGCAGCTGCTGGATGCTCGCCACGTCGTTGGCCGTCTCGGCGAGCGCGCGCGAGTACTGCTGGATGGAGGAGTAGCGGTCGAGCTCGAGCGGATCGAAGTCGCTGCGGTGCGAGCCGACCTCCTCCTCGTGCTTGTGGAGGATCTGCGCCTCGGTCTCGATCTCGAGGTGGCGCAGCTGCTCTTTGAGGCGCGTCACCGTGCGCGACAGCTCGCCCAGGTTGAAATCGAAGGAGCCGAGCTGCTGCTCGAGCCGCGCGCGCGCGATGCTCGCCTCGCCGGAGATGTTGAGGAGCTGATCGAGAAGCTCGGCGTCGACGCGGGCCATTTCCACGCGCTCGCCCGGCTGCACCGGCTCGCGTCCGGGCGGAACCGGCTGGGGCGGGGCCGGCCCGTCTTCCGCCGACGCGCCCTGCGCGAGCTCCTCGTTCATTCGGGCAAGCCCGGTGTCGCTCATCGGCACGGGGCCGGCGGGCGGCGAGGGGCGCGGCGGAAATACCGGTGGACGCGGCGGCAGCGCCGGTGCGGCGGTGGCCGAAGCCGGGGTGCGCGCCGCGGGCGGTGCGGCGGCGGCCGGAGCCGGGGTGCGCGCCGCGGGCGGTGCGGCGGTGGCCGGTGTAGGGGCTGCGGCCGGCGCAGGCACCACGGGCGCGCGGGCAGCGGGCGCTACAGAAGCCGCCGGCGCGGGAGCCGGCGCTTTCGGCGCGGCCGCCACGGGCGCGGTCGGCTTGGGGGCAGCCGCCTGAGGTGTCGCGGGCGGTGCTGAGGCCGGTGGCGCAACCGCCGTCGCCGGGGGAGCCTTCGGCGGTGGCGGGGCGGGCGCAGGTGCCGGTGGCACCGGCGCGGCAGTCGGCCCGCGGGTGAACGCCTGGATGCGCGCGAGCATCGCACGCGCCGGCGCCACGCGCTGTCCGGAAGAGACGTGCTCGCGCATGCGCGCAAGCTCATCGAGGCTCGCCTGGATCACGTCGAACACCGCGGCGTCCGCCGACACCTTGCCGTTGTCGACCTGCATCACCAGCGATTCGAGCTCATGGGCCAGGTCGCCCATCGGCAGGATCCCGGCCATGCGGGCGCCGCCCTTCAGAGTGTGCAGCGGCCGCTTGAGTGCCAGCCGGTACTCGGCGCTCCCGGGGTGGGCGCGCCAGTCGGAGAGCGCGTGCTCGGAAGTCTCGATCAGCTCGGTCGCCTCGTCGGTGAAGATCGCTGCGACCTCCGGATCGAAGTCCGCGGACTCATCCGGCGGCTCACCCTCCGGGGCGGGTGTGGGTGTGGGTGCCGGTGCGGCGACCGCGGGGGCGGCGGGCGGGGCGTGGCCGCCGGTCGCTGCAACGCGCTGATCGAGGCTGCGCTCGGCCTTCTCGATGCGCTCGAGCAGCGGCCAGTGACTGAGGAAGTAGCCCGTCGGCTCGTCGAGATGGGTCGCGACCGCGTGCATCGCCGCCATGCACTCCCCCACCAGCACCAGGTCCTCGCTCCGCAACCCCAGGCCGCTGCCGAACACGCGGCGCAGCCAGTGATCGAGCGGCTCGGCGAGGCGGATCCCGTGGCGTGCCTGCGCCATCTTCGAGCTGCCCGAGAGCGTGTGGCAGGCGCGATAGACGTCCTCGGGAAGGATATGTGGCTCGGGGAGCGACGCCTCGCGCGCGAGCCAGGTGCGCACGGTGGCAATGTGCGCGGCGGTCTCGCGGGTGTAGATCTCGCGCAGCGTATCGTCCTGCAGTCCCGGCCGCGTGCCAGTGAGCGCGAGGTCCGCGGCCGGCGCGGGCGCGACCTCCTCGAAGTCGCCGCCGACCAGTGTGTTGACCCCTTCGATCGTGTCCATGAGCCCGCTCGGCATGGCGCGCGAGGAGGTCTGCACGAACACCGCCGTGGGCGACTCGGTCGTGACCTCGTCCTCGGCCTCGGCCGGCGCCCGCGGCGCGGCCGGGGTGCCGCGCCCGGCGGCGAGCGCATGCGCGCGTGCCACGATGGCTCCGGTGTCGGCCCTGGGCGGCGGGCCGCCGGCGAGCTGCTCGACCAGCTCGGGCAATACCGCGACCGCAGCGCGCAGCGTCTCGAGGATCGCTGGCGAGCGGGTGAGCGTGTTGTCGAGCAGGCGGTTCAGGAGATTCTCGATCGCCCAGGCGAACTCGGCGAGCTCGCGCGCGCCGACCATGCGGCCGCTGCCCTTGAGCGTATGGAAGGAGCGGCGCACCGTCACCAGGGCATTGTGCTCGAGCGGATTCTGGTCCCAGGACGGGAAGCCGCGCTGGATCTTCTCGAGCTCCTCGCGCGCCTCCTCGATGAAGAGCTTCACCAGCTCGGGGTCGGCGTTCTCGGCGAGCTGCGCGAGCTTGCCGGCCGATGAGGTCGAGGCCGAAAGCGTGGGCGCCGCGGCGCGGGCGTCGGCCGCGGCTCTGAGCGGCGATGCCGTGGGAATCGCCACGGTGCGCGTGTAAGCGTTCGCATCGAGCGGCTCGACGGTCGGCACCGAGGGCGTCGGCTGCGCCTCGAGCGCCTTCACGCACACCTGGGCGTTGTCGAGCATGTACCAGGGGTCGGAGCGGCCCGACTGCAGCGTCTCCATATAGTACTCGACGCTGACGATGGCATCGGCGAGGCGGTCGACGAATCCGGGCGGCAGCACGTGAATGCCGGGCTGCATGACGCGCTTCAACTGCGCGGTGATCGCCTCGATCACCTCGACCGCGCGCGCCTTGCCGAGCATCAGCAGCCCGGCCTTCATGCCCCGCATCAGGTCCTGCCAGCTGTCGAGGCCGGCGGCATCGAGCGTACCGCCGACGCTCTGGGTGATGGCCTCCTTGATGCGGGCGAGATTGACGATGCACTCGCGCAGCACCGCGGCCTGCACCTGCTGGAAGTCGGTGTCGTCGCTTTCCTCGGCCGCCTCGGTGTCCTTCGGCAGGATGAGCCCGACCAGCCGGTCATCGAGGCGGTCCTCGACGCTGATCAGGGTCGCGGCGATCTCGACCAGCGAGCCCTCATCGGCCGGCAGCGACCCGCCGACGATCTTCTCGAGGCGCTCGGTCTCGGTCTGCACGTTGCTGCGCAGCTCGCCGAGGCCCAGCACGCCGAGCGTGTCGCCGATCTTGCGCAGCATCTCGACCTGCGGGGCGAGCTCGGCCGGCTGGCCGGCACCGCGGCGCACGAAGATGTCGAGCACGTCTTTGACGCGCCCCAGGTCCTCGCGGATCGCCGCGGCCACCGTCTGCATGAGCTTCACCGACGGCGCCGAGAGGTTCTCACGCTCCTGCTCGATGCTCTCGTCCACCGGCAGGAGCTCCGCCAGGCGGAACGAGGCGCGTACCGCGCTCACCCGTGCGCCGGTCGACTCCGCGCGCCCGACGTAATAAAGGAGGTTGTTGAGCAGCTCGATCGGCGGCGTCTGTGCATAGCGCGCCTCGCCCTGATCGTACAGGCGGCGCATCTCGCGATCGCCGAGCCCCAGCAGCCGCTTCACCGATTGTCCGCCCTCGAGTCCGTTGTGCTGCAGCGCCTCGATGACCGCGCCGATCACCCACCACAGCTGGAACACCGGCTGGCGGGTGGCGATCTGCTCGAGCTTGTGGGCGACGGCGGCGAGCACCTCGAGGTTCTGCTCCGGCCGCTCGCCACGGATCCAGCCGATGAGCCCCTGCTGGTAGCGCGCGCGCAGCCGCCGGGCCCATTGCTCGACGCTCAGCGGCGCTTCGCCGGCGGTGGCGGGCTGCGGCTGCGCCTGCTTGTCGGACTTCAGGTTCAGCAGCAGCAGCGTGCCTTCGGAGAGCAGTGCATGGCCGCGCACCGCGCGCAGGTCGTTCAGCAGCGGCAGCAGCACCAGTGCCAGATCGCGCCCGCCGGCGAGTACCCGGTCGAGATAGCTCGGCAGCTGCACCATCGCACGCATCAGGGCATCGAGGCTCTCCGCCTGGCCCTTGCGCTCGTTGACCGTGGCGATCAGGTACTGCGCCACGTGCTCCATCTCCTCGGCGAGCAGCGCCGCGCCGTAGATCTCCAGCACCCGCAGCACGCCCTGCACCAGGTGCAGGTCCTGCGCGCAGCGCTCGAGCAGCGGCACGTTGTCGGGCTGCTCGACGTAGTTCTCGAGCGCGCCGCGCGCCTCGGTGAGCGTGGCGGTGATTTCGCGGCCGACTAGCTCGAGCGTCTGGGAAGCGACTTCGGGCATGCGCTTGTGTTCGTTGCCTTCAGGAGCCGCCGAGCGAGGCGATCTGGCGCACCTTGGCGGTGTTGAGCGTCGCGTCCTCGAGCTTCTTCAGGCGCACGCTGCTGCCGGCGGTGGTGCTGCCGGGCAGGCGGAAGCCCGAGGCCGACTTGCGCAGCCCCGCCGACAGCTCCGCGAGCTTGGCGATCGCGATCGAAGTGGCGTTGGTGGACTCGGCGGTCTGCGCGCTGATCTCCTTCAGGACCTGCATGTTGCGGGCGATGCCCTGAGCGGCGCTCGTCTGGGCGCGGGCGCTCGAGGAGATGTTCTGCACCAGGCTGGCGATCTGGTTCGACACCTGCTCGATCTCCTCGAGCGCGGCGCCGGCGTTCTCGGCGAGCAGCGCGCCGCCCACGACATCAGTGGTGCTGCGCTCCATCGAGACTACCGCCTCGTTGGTGTCGGTCTGGATGGTGCGCACCAGCACCTCGATCTGCTTGGTGGCGTTGGCGGCACGCTCGGCGAGCCGCTGCACCTCGTCGGCCACCACCGCGAAGCCGCGGCCGGCATCGCCCGCCATCGAGGACTGGATCGAGGCGTTGAGCGCCAGGATGTTGGTCTGCTCGGCGATGTCGTTGATCAGCTCGACGATGTTACCGATCTCCTGGCTCGACTCACCGAGGCGCTTGATGCGCTTGCTGGTCTCCTGGATGGTCTCGCGGATGGTGTTCATGCCGTCGATGGTCCGCCGCACCGCATCGCCGCCCTTGTGGGCCACCTCGACCGAGTGGCGCGCGACGTCCGCGGCGCGCTCGGCGTTGCCCGAGACCTCCTCCACCGAGCCCGCCATGCTGGCGGCGTTCTCGGTGGCGGAGGCGATCTGCTTCGACTGCGCGCCCGAGGCCTTGGCGAGGTGCGCCGACAGCGCCTGCGTCTGCCGGGTGGCGGAGTCGAGCTGGATCGCGGAGCCGTTGATGGTGGTGACCAGGCCGCGGAGCGCATCGACCGCGTAGTTGATGGAATCGGCGATCGCGCCGGTGATGTCCTCGGTGACGGTCGCCTGCACCGTGAGATCGCCGTCGGCGAGGCTCGAGAGCTCATCAAGCAGGCGCAGGATCGCCTGCTGATTGCGGTCGTTCTCCTGCAGCCGCGCATCCGCCGAAGCCCGCTGCCGCTCGGCCGTGCGCCGGGTGCGCAGCGCCACGAACAGCGCGCCGAGCAGCGCCAGGAACGCGGCGGCCGCGAGGATGAGCGGCAGCCAGGAAACCGGCGCCTGGGTCGGCGGGTGCAGGAAGTAGCCGGCGGCGCCGCCGGTGGCGACCAGCAGCGCTGCCAGCACCAGCAGTGGCGTCAGGCTCATGCCGCCACCTCGGCGAACGCCGGACTCTCGAGCACCGAACGCAGCGAGAGCACCGGCCACTGCTCCTGCGCGCGGCGGAAGGCGCCGGCGAGATAACGCTCGCAGCGCGCCACGGTCGGCGGCGCATCGCCCGAGAACTCGCTCTCGGCGAAGCGGCGGAAGCCGAGCACCTCATCCACCAGCAGGCCCGCGGGAATCTCGCGGTGGTTCACCACCAGCACACGGGTGTTGCGCGTGACCGGCGTGACGCCGCTGCCGAGGAACTGGCGCAGGTCGATGATCGGCAGCAGCTGCCCGCGCACGTTGGCGAGGCCGCGGATCCAGGGCCTGGCGCCCGGCACGCGCGTGGTGCTCGCGGGCACGCCGAGCACTTCCCGGGTCTCCTCGCGCGCCACCAGGTACAGGTCGCCCGCCATGCGCAGCGCCACCCCCACCCACTCGCGTCCGCTCGCGGCCTGATCGCCCGCCTGCGCCGAGACCGCACGTCCGCGGCGTTCGAGCTCGGCGAGCAGCTCGAACGGCCGGTCCCGCAGGGACTTGAGATCGATCTCGGAGTTGGTTACCGGCTCGGGCATGGGCGGGGGTTTGCAGGCACGCGGCGAGCGCGCGGCTTCACGCGGCAAGTGTCGCCTGGGCCTTGGCGACCAGCTGGTCGGGGGAGACGGGCTTCACCATGTAATCGACCGCACCCTGGCGCAGGCCCCAGATGCGATCAGTCTCCTGGCCCTTGGAGGTGACCATGATGATGGGAATGGTGCGGGTGCGCGGATCGTTCGCCAGCGCCCGGGTCGCCTGATAGCCGTTCATGCCCGGCATGACGATATCCATGAAGATCAGGTCAGGACTCATCTCGCGCGCCAGCCGTACGCCCTCGGCACCGTCGGCGGCCGCCGCCGTGCGGTAGCCGTGCTTCTCGAGCGCCTTCTGCATGACGTGCACCTCGGTCGGTGAGTCGTCGACGATCAGGATCAGGGGCATTGCCATCATCTCCCGATATGAGTCTCGATCGCGGAGAGCAGCTCGTCCTTGGTGAAGGGCTTGGTGAGGTAGTGCTCGGAGCCGACGATCCGGCCGCGCGCACGGTCGAACAGACCGTCCTTGGAGGACAACATGATCACCGGAATGGCGCGGAAGACCTTGTTGTGCTTGATGAGCGAGCAGGTCTGATAGCCGTCCAGGCGCGGCATCATGATGTCGACGAACACGATGTCCGGCTGGTGGTCGGCGATCTTGGCGAGCGCGTCGAAGCCGTCGATCGCCGTGAACACCTCGCAGCCTTCCTTGGCGAGCAGCGTCTCGGCGGTGCGCCGGATCGTCTTGCTGTCGTCGATCACCAGTACTTTGAGTCCCTGGAGCTTAGCGTTGCTGCCGGTCACGGTCAGGCAACTCCTTCCTTAACAGGCCACGCCGCCGGGGCGTGGCGGCCGGAGAAATCACTGTCCAAACAAGCGGCCGTAGTTTCACGGCCCCCTCAACTCAGAGGCAAGCGCCGAGCGGGTTTTAACATATCGGTATACCCCCTGCTATGCCACGCACGTCACGTTTTTTGAAGCTCGGCAGGGCCCTTGCGGGCGGGCGGCCGCGCCCGGCGGCGCCCGCCCGGGAGATGCGCGCGCGGGCAGGCAGATTTGCGCCGGCCTGAGCATAATCAGGCCCCGATGAGCACCGCCAGACGACTCGGCGTGGTGATGGATCCGATCGGCGCCATCGCGTACGCCAAGGACTCGACGCTCGCCATGCTGCTGGCCGCCGAGAAGCGCGGCTTCGCCCTGAGCTACCTCGAGCAGGGCGACCTCATGCTGCGCGACGGCATCGCCCTGGGTCGCACCCGGCCGCTCCGCGTGCGGGCGGATCCCGCGA
Source organism: Steroidobacteraceae bacterium (assembly GCA_035624075.1). GTDB lineage: Bacteria > Pseudomonadota > Gammaproteobacteria > Steroidobacterales > Steroidobacteraceae > 13-2-20CM-66-19. Next base: position 11,011 of record DASPSF010000084.1, read on the forward strand.
GCTGGTTCACCCTGGGAGAGGCTTCGACCGAGCCCCTCGGCGCCCTCGACTGCATCCTGATGCGCAAGGATCCGCCCTTCGACACCGAGTACATCTACAGCACTTACATCCTCGAGCGCGCCGCACTGCAGGGTGCCCTGGTCGTCAACCGGCCGCAGGGGCTGCGCGACATGAACGAGAAGGTCTACACCGCCTGGTTCCCGCAGTGCTGCGCGCCCACGCTGGTGACGCGCGACATGGGCGAGATGGCGGCGTTTCTGCGCGAGCACGGCCGCATCGTCGTCAAGCCGCTCGAGGGCATGGGCGGGCGCTCGATCTTCGTGCTGGGCCAGGGCGATCCCAATGCCCGCGTGGTCTTCGAGACTCTCACCCACTACGGACAGCGTTTTGCGATCGTGCAGCGCTATCTGCCCGAGATCGCCACCTCGGGCGACTCGCGGGTGCTGCTGGTCGACGGCGAGCCGGTGCCTTACGCGCTCGCCCGCATGCCCTCGGGCGAGGATCACCGCGGCAATCTCGCCGCCGGCGCCAGGGGCGTCGGCCGGCCCCTGAATGACCGCGACCGCTGGCTGGCGCGCGAGATCGGGCCGACGATGGCCGCCAGGGGCATGATGCTCGTCGGCCTCGATGTGATCGGCGGCTACGTCACGGAGATCAACGTGACCAGCCCCACCGGCATCCGCGAGCTCGACAAGCAGTTCGGCACCGACATCGGCGCGCTGCTGATCGAGGCCGTCGCTCGGCGACTCGAGGCCGCGCCGCGCCGGGGCGGCTGAGGAGCCCATGGCGAGGACGGTGGCACGGCGGGCGCTCGCGCTGCGCGAAGGCCGGCCCCCCGCGTGGGACCGCCTGCTCGCGATGGTCTTTTTCGTCGCGCTGCTGCACGGGCTCGTCATCCTCGGCATCACCTTCAACGCCCAGGCGGGCGATGACGCCGGCGCCCCGGGACTGAAGGTGCTGCTGGTCTCGGACGAGCTGCCCGAAGCGGCCGAGAACGCATCCGCCAGCTACCTGGCGCAGCGCACCCAGCTCGGCTCGGGCAGCACCCGCGAGCCGGTCGCGCCGCACAGCCCCCCGACGGCGCTGCCGGCATTGAAGCACCCGGGCTCCCCTCAGGGCGACTCGCTGGCGGCGCGCGGCGACATGAAGGGCGCCGAGGCCGAGCGAGTGCTGACGACCACCGCCTGGGTCACCGACGTGCGCTATCTCGCCGACTTAGGTGCCACCGGCTCGGAGCGCGATCGGCCGCTGCTCATCGACGAGCCGCGGGCCACGCAACCCGGCCCCGCGGATGAGCCGGGGCCCGCCGAGCTCACGGGACCGAAGCGCGACGAGCTCTGGGTGACGGCCGACACCCGCGCCGCCTCGCTCGCGCCTTATCTCGATTCCTGGCGGCGCAAGGTCGAGCGTATCGGCACGCTCAACTTCCCGGCCGCGGCGCGCACGGCTCTCGGGACCTCGAGCCCGGTCCTCGAGGTCGGCATCAACGCCGACGGCACGCTCGACCGCGCCGTCATCCGCCGCTCGAGCGGCAACCCCGAGCTCGACCAGGCGGCCCTCTCGATCCTGAAGCTGGCGAGCCCCTTCGACCCCTTCCCGCCCGAGCTCGCCGCCGAGCACAGCGTGTTGCGTTTTGCCTACGAATGGCAGTTTGTCGGCGGGCGCGCACAGCGCGGGTCGGTATCGGTTCCTTGAGAGTCGGGGCCGCCGTGCCCATACTGGGCCCATGGCCGGCAAGCATGCATCGAGCGGCGGGGCCACTCCTCCGGAGAGCGGCTCAGAGAGCGAGCCGGGCAGCGGTTCCCCGGTGTTCGCCGACGGCGGTGTCGGGAGCCTGACCAATCACCTCCTGATCGCCATGCCGCAGCTCAACGACCCGAATTTCGCCCAGACGGTGGCGCTGATCTGCGAGCACACCGACAAGGGCGCGCTCGGCATCGTCCTCAACAAGCCGCTGCCGATGAAGCTCTCGGACGTGCTGTCGCAGATGAAGCTCGAGCCCAAGAGCGAGCAGATCGGCGAGATGCCGGTGCTGCGTGGCGGACCGGTGCACACCGACCGCGGCTTCGTCCTGCATCGTCCCGGCGGCGAGTGGGACCACACGCACAAGGTCTCCGATACCATCCAGGTGACCACCTCGCGCGACGTGCTCGCCGCGATGGCGCGCGGCGAGGGTCCCTCGGACGCCTTCATCGCCCTCGGCTACGCCGGCTGGGAGTCCGGGCAGCTCGAGCGCGAGCTCAAGGAAAATGCCTGGGCTTCGATGCCGGTCGATGCGCGCGTGGTGTTCGAGCTGCCCTTCGAGGAGCGCTGGGCCGGCGCGTGGCGCCTGATGGGCGTCGACGTCGACCGCCTGAGCCCCGAGGCGGGCCATGCCTGAGCGCGCACCAGGGTGCGCCGCCCGGGCGCCTCGCCGGGCATGACGGCGGTCACGACCGTCCTCGCCTTCGATTTCGGCCTCAAACGCATCGGCATCGCATCCGGCGATACGTTGACCGGGAGCGCCGCACCGCGCCCTGCGATCCCGGCGGACAAATCCGGTCCCGACTGGGCCGCGATCGAGCGCGCGGTGCGCGCGCTCGCGCCGGCACAGCTGGTGGTCGGCGCCCCGTATAATGCCGACGGCAGCGAGGGGGCGCTGAGTGAGCGCGCGCGCCGCTTCGCCGCCGAGCTCGAACGGCGCTTCGCACTGCCCGTCCACCTGATCGATGAGCGCTTCTCCTCTCTCGAAGCGACCACGCAGCTCAAAGCGCGGCGCGCGAGCGGCGAGCGCCGGCGGCGCGTGCGCCGGGCCGACATCGACAGCGCCGCCGCCGCGGTCATTCTCGGGCGCTGGTTTGCGGGCGAGGGGAAGCGATGAGTGAACAGCTGCGGCCCGATGGGTCGCTCCGCCACCTGCTGACGCTCGAGACGCTGTCACGGGCACAGATCGAGCGGCTGCTCGACCGCGCGCAGACCTTCGTGCGCCCGCTCGGCGAGAAGCCGCCGCGCAGTGAGGCGCTCGCCGGCCTCACCGTCGCCAACCTGTTCACCGAGCCCTCGACCCGCACCCGCGTCAGCTTCGAGCTGGCCGCCAAGCGCCTCGGGGCCGAGGTCGTCAACCTCGAGGTGCAGCTCTCCTCGCGCGCCAAGGGCGAGAGCATGCTCGACACGGTGTACACGCTGCAGTCGCTGCACGTGGACGCGCTCGTCATCCGCGACGCCGAGGCGGGCGTACCGCAGCTGGTGGCCGGGCACGTCGCGCCGCACGTGAGCGTGCTGTCGGCGGGCGAGGCGCACGTCTCGCACCCGACCCAGGGCCTGCTCGATGCGCTCACCATCTATCAGCGCAAGCAGCGCTTCGCAGGCCTCGCGGTCGCGATCGTCGGCGACATCCGCCACTCGCGCGTGGCGCGCTCGGCGTGGCAGGCGCTGCGCGCGCTCGGGGTCGCGGATCTGCGCATCGTCGGCCCGGCCGCACTGCTGCCCGGGACCGACGAGTTCGAGGGCTGCACGCGCGTCAAATCGATCGCCAGGGGCCTCGAGGGCGTGGACGTCATCATGATGCTGCGCATCCAGAAGGAGCGCTTCGGCGATGCCGACGTACCGGACGGCGAGAAGTACTTCGCCGCCTGGGGTCTCACTCCCGAGCGCCTGGCGCTGGCGCGCCCCAACGCCATCGTGATGCATCCGCAGCCGATGAACCGCGGCGTCGAGATCGCCTCCGAGGTGGCCGACGGCCCGCAGTCCGTGATCCGCGACCAGGTGCGCAACGGGGTCGCCGTGCGCATGGCGGTGCTGGCCGAGGTGCTCGGCGGACGCCCATGAGCCCAGCGCAGCGCGGCACCATCTTCCTCGAGCGCGCGCGCGTCATCTCCCAGCTGGCCTTCGACGCCGGGCAGTTCGTGCTGCGCGTCGCGGCGCCGAAGTGCGCCGCGCATGCCGAGCCCGGCAGCTTCGCGCACCTGACCTGCGATCCCTCCATCCCGATGCGCCGGCCGCTGTCGATCATGCGCGCCGACGCCCGCGCCGGCTGGATCGAGATGCTCTACAAGGTGGTGGGCAGAGGCTTACGGGCGCTCGCCGCGCGCAGGGCGGGCGACGAGCTGAGCCTCCTCGGTCCCATCGGCCGCCCCTTCAGCGCGCACCCCGAGCGGCCGCGCACGCTGCTGGTGGGCGGCGGCGTGGGCATCCCGCCGATGGTGTTCCTCGCCGAGCGGCTGCACCAGGCGGTCCGCGCCGGCGGCGCGCCGGCGGCCTGGAAGCCGCTGGTCCTGATGGGGTCGGAGATCCCGTTTCCCTTCCGCACCCGCCCTTCGACCCTGATCGTTCCCGGCATCCCCGCAGGCACGATCGCGGCGCTGCCGCTGCTGGATGAGTGGGGTGTGCCGAGCCGGCTCGCGAGCCGCTCGGACTTCCCGGGCTGCTTCCCCGGCTTCGTGACGCAGCTCGCCGACGCCTGGCTCAAATCCTTAGGTCCCGAGGAGCTCGGTGAAGTCGAGATCTTCGCCTGCGGGCCGACGCCGATGCTGGCAGTGACCGCGCAGCTCGCGCGCCGCTTTGGCGTGCCCTGCCAGGTGTCGCTCGAGGAGTTCATGGCGTGCGCCGTCGGCGGCTGCGCCGGGTGCGCGGTCGAGGTGCAAACCCCCGACGGACCGGCGATGAAGCGCGTGTGCGTCGACGGGCCGGTGTTCGACGCCTACAGCGTCTTCTAGCCGAAGTTGATCTTCGCCTCGAGATTGGCGCGCGAGTCGGCGTTGGCGAGCGCCTCTTCGAGCGGCACGCGTCCGGCGCGGTAGAGGTTGTAGAGCGCGAGGTCGAAGCTCTGGATGCCGCGCTCGCTCGAGGCGTTGATGGCCTCCTTGATTGCCACCACGTCGCCCTTCTTCACCAGCGTCTGGATGTGCGGGGTGTTGATCATCACCTCGAGCGCCGCCAGGCGCTTGTTGTCGACGCCGATGATCAGGCGCTGCGCCATGATGGCGCGCAGATACTGCGACAGGTCGAGGAAGATCTGGTTGTGCTGCTCGCGCGGGAACATGTTGATGATGCGGTCGAGCGATTCGGCGCAGTTGTTGGCGTGCATGGTGGCGAGCACCAGGTGCCCGGTGCCGGCGAGATTGATGGCCGCCTCCATGCTCTCGCGATCGCGGATCTCACCGATCAGGATCACGTCGGGAGCGGCGCGCACCACGCCGCGCAGCGCGCGCGCATAGCTCTTGGTGTCGAGGCCGACCTCGCGCTGATTGACGATCGAGCGCTTGTTGGTGTGCAGGAACTCGAGCGGGTCCTCGATGGTGACGATGTGGTCGGAGGAGTTCTCGTTGCGGTGGTTGATCATCGCCGCGAGCGTGGTCGACTTGCCCGAGCCGGTGGCGCCCACCATGAGGATCATGCCGCGCTTGAGCAGCACCAGGTCGGAGCACACCTCGGGGAGGCCGAGCGCATCGAGCCGCGGCATGTCGGCGGTGATGTAGCGCATCACCATCGCCGGGTAGCCGCGCTGCATGAACACGTTGACGCGGAAGCGCCCGAGCCCGGGCTCGGAGACCGCGAAGTCGAGCTCGAACTCGCGCGTGAAGTACTCGCGCTGCTCGGCGGACATCAGCGCCAGGGCCGTCTGCCGCACCGTCTCGGGAGTCAGCACCTGGCGGTTGACCGGCAGGATCTGGCCCTCGATCTTGATCTTGATGGGGGCGTTGGAGGTGAAGAACAGGTCCGAAGCCTTCTTTTCCACCATCAGCTTGAACAGCGGCTTGGTATTGAGCGTCGGGTGGCCGGGGCCCGCGGCCGTGACCGCCGCCACGGCGTCGGCGCCGAGTTTCTCCGTCCCCGTGCCGGTCGACTCCAGGGGCTGCGCTTTGGCTTCTTTGGCCATCAGATGCTGCGCCCGTGCTCTTCCTCGACCACCTGCAGCGCGGAGGCGTCCTCGACGGTCTTCATCTCGCGCTTGCCCTCGAGCTTGATGCGCAGGCGCAGCTCGTTCTTGGAGTCGGCGTTGCGCAGCGCGTCCTCGTAGGAGATGAAGCCGGTCTCGTACATCTCGAACAGCGCCTGGTCGAAGGTCTTCATGCCGAGCCGGGTGGAGCGCGACATCACGTCTTTGATCTTGGCGACCTCGCCCTTGAAGATCAGGTCCTGGATCAGCGGCGAGTTGAGCATGATCTCCATCGCCGCGATGCGCCCGACCCCGGCTTCGCGCGGAATGAGGCGCTGCGACACCAGGGCGCGGATGTTGAGCGACAGGTCCATGAGCAGCTGGTCGCGCCGCTCGTCGGGGAAGAAGTTGATGATGCGGTCGAGCGCCTGGTTGGCGCTGTTGGCGTGCAGCGTGGCGAGCACCAGGTGGCCGGTCTCGGAGAACTGGATGCCGTATTCCATGGTGTCGCGGTCGCGGATCTCGCCGATCAGGATCACGTCCGGCGCCTGGCGCAGGGTGTTCTTGAGCGCGTTGTGCCAGGACTCGGTGTCGACGCCCACCTCGCGGTGCGTGATGACGCAGCCCTTGTGGGTATGCACGTACTCGACCGGGTCCTCGATGGTGACGATGTGGCCGCGGGTCTTCTCGTTGCGGTAGCCCACCATGGCGGCGAGCGTGGTCGACTTACCCGAGCCGGTGCCGCCCACGATGATGACCAGCCCGCGCTTCGACAGCAACACCTCCTTCAGGATCGGCGCCAGGTCGAGCTCCTCGAAGGTGGGAATCTTGGCGTTGATCAGGCGGATGACGCAGCCGATGGCGCCCTGCTGCACGAAGGCGCTGACGCGAAAGCGTCCGATGCCGGGCGGCGCGATCGCGAAGTTGCACTCCTTGGTGGCGTCGAATTCCTTGGTCTGGCGGTCGTTCATGATGGCGCGCACCAGCGTGGCCGACTGCTCGGCGGTGAGCGCGCGCTCGGACTGCGGGCGGATCTCGCCGTCCACCTTGATGGCCGGGGGGAAGCCGGCGGTGATGAACAGGTCGGACGCCTTCTTCTCGGTGACCCGCCGCAGCAGGTCCTGCATCAGTTTGATGGCCTGATCACGATCCATAGCTCAGCCTCTCCTTCAGCCCGCCCCTACACCGCGTCCTTGTTCTGCGCCTTATAGCGCGCCTCTTCCTTGCTGACCTGGCCCTTGGCCACGAGGTCGGTGAGGCACTGATCGAGCGTCTGCATGCCGGCTGCGCCGCCGGTCTGGATGGACGAGTACATCTGCGCGATCTTGCCTTCCCGGATCAGGTTACGGATCGCCGGGGTGCCGATCATGATCTCGTGCGCCGCGATGCGCCCGCCGCCGTTCTTCTTCAGCAGCGTCTGCGAGATGACCGCGCGCAGCGATTCCGACAGCATCGAGCGCACCATGTCCTTCTCCTCGCCCGGAAAGACGTCGACGATGCGGTCGATGGTCTTGGCGGCGGAGCTGGTATGCAGCGTGCCGAACACCAGGTGGCCGGTCTCGGCGGCGGTGAGCGCCAGGCGGATGGTCTCGAGGTCGCGCATTTCGCCCACCAGGATGACGTCCGGATCCTCGCGCAGCGCCGAGCGCAGCGCCTCGCTGAAGCCGAGCGTGTCGCGGTGTACCTCGCGCTGGTTGACCAGGCAGCGCTTGGACTCGTGCACGAACTCGATCGGGTCCTCGATGGTGATGATGTGGTCGGGGCGGTTGTCGTTGCAGTGGTTGACCATGCCGGCGAGCGTGGTCGACTTGCCCGAGCCGGTGGGGCCGGTGACCAGCACCAGCCCGCGCGGCAGCATGCACAGGTCGCGGAAGATCTTGGGCGCGTTCAGGTCATCGAGCGACAGGATCACCGAGGGAATGTTGCGGAACACCGCGCCGGCGCCGCGGTTCTGGTTGAAGGCGTTGACGCGGAAACGCGCCAGCTTTGGAATCTCGAAGGAGAAATCGGTCTCGAAGAATTCTTCGTAGGCCTTGCGCTGCTTGTCGTTCATGATGTCGTACACCATGGAGTGCACTTCCTTGTGCGACAGCGGCGGCATATTGATGCGCTTCATGTCGCCGTCGACACGGATCATCGGCGGCACACCCGAGGACAGGTGCAGGTCCGAGGCATTGTTCTTGACGGCAAATGCCAGGAGTTGCGCGATGTCGACGGCCATTGAAGCTCCCTGGGACCGGGTCTCGGGCGCGGTGTTGAAAAGCGACCTGCACTCAAGCGCCTGAGCGGCGGCAGTATAGCGGAGGGCTCACACGTCCAATATGTTACGGGGTCCGCAGAATTTACCGGAACGTCTGCTCGAGGTACGCCAGCGCATGGCGCAGGCGGCTGCCCGGGCCGGCCGGAATGCGCAGTCGGTCACACTCTTAGGCATAACCAAGGGTCAGCCGGCCGCCGTGGTGCGCGCCGCCGCGGATCTGGGCCTTGACGACTTTGGCGAGAGTTATCTGCAGGAAGCCCTCGAAAAGCTTGATGCGCTGCAGGATCGCGCGCTCACCTGGCACTTCGTCGGGCGGATCCAGTCCAACAAGACCCGCCCGATCGCGGAACGCTTCGCCTGGGTGCATGCGGTGGATCGCCTCAAGATCGCCGCGCGGCTCGCCGAGCACCGCCCTCACTACGCCCCACCGCTCAATGTCTGTCTGCAGGTCCGTCTCGGGGACGAGGCCGGCAAGGGCGGCGTCGCCGCGGACGAGCTCCCGGCGCTTGCGCACGCGGTGGCGCAGCTGCCGCGCCTGAAGCTCCGCGGCCTGATGTGCATCCCGCCGGAGGAGACCGAAGCCGCGCGCCAGCACGCCTGGTTCGGCGAGCTGCGGCGGCTGTATGAAACGCTCAACACCGGCGGCGCGGCGCTCGACACGCTCTCGATGGGGATGAGCGGGGATTTCGAGGCGGCCATCGAGGAAGGGGCCACCCTGGTCCGCATCGGCACGGCGCTCTTCGGACCGAGAGCATGAGGCTACGCCCGCTGTGCGCCGGCAAAATGTCCCTGCGCCAACCTCGCTACGGAGTGCTCGGCTTCTGAGGTGATCAGGGCAGATGCGCATCGCGCCCCGCCTTTTGCCGGCGAGACTGAGTCTGCTGCTCGGCTGGCCTGGCGAAAGCGCCGCAGGCGATTTCGCCCAATTCAACTAGAATCCCGTCATGTCAGACCTGCAGCTCGCGATTCTCGGCGGCGGCCACATGGGGCGCGCGCTCGTCGCCGGCCTGCTGCGCTCGGGTACCCGGCCGGAGCGCATCGGTATCGGCGAATCCTCGGAGGAGGCCCGCCGCGTGCTCGCGAGCGAGCTCGGCGTCACCGCGACGCCCGACAACGCCCGCGCGGTCGATGGCGCCGCCGTGGTCGTGGTGGCGGTCAGGCCCCAGGATACCGGGCCGGCGCTCGAGGGCCTGAGGCCGCTGCTTCAGGCGCAGCACCCGCTGGTGCTGTCGATCGCCGCCGGCGTGCGTGTCGCCACGCTCGAGGCGTGGTGCGGCGAGGGTGTCGCGGTGATGCGCGCCATGCCCAACCGGGCGGCGCTGGTCGGCGCCGGGGCCACGGCTCTGTACGCTCCGCCCACGGTGAGCGCGGCGCAGCGGGCGGCTGCCGAGCACATCGCGCGCGGTGTCGGCGGGCTCGTGTGGGTGAACGAGGAGGATCACCTCGACGTCGTGACCGCGCTCTCCGGCAGCGGGCCGGCCTACTTCTTCCTGCTGGCCGAATGCATGGCCGAGGCCGCCGAGGGACTCGGGCTCGCGCCCCCGGTCGCGCGCATCCTCGCCGCGGCCACGCTGCACGGCGCCGGGGTGCTGGCGCATTCGGGCGTGACCGATCTGGCACGGCTGCGGGCGGAGATCGCCTCGCCCGGCGGCACCACCGAGGCGGCGCTCGAAGTCCTGACCTCCGGGAGGCTCAGGGAAGTGGTCGAGCGCGCGATGGCCGCCGCCGCGCGCCGCAGCCACGAGCTCGGCACCCAGGCGGCGCGGCGGCCCGCAAGCGGCTCTCCATGAGCGCCATCATCTACATCGTCGAGACGCTCTTGTCGCTCGCCCTGTTCGTGGTGCTGGCACGGCTGCTGCTGCAGCTGACGCGCGCCGATTTCCGCAACCCGATAGCCCAGGCGATCGTGCAGCTCACCAATCCCCTCATCGTGCCGCTGCGGCGGGTGCTGCCACCGATCGGCAAGGTGGACACCGCCTCGGTAGTGGCCGTGCTGCTGGTCGCGGCCGTCGAAGTGGCGGTGCTGTCGGCGCTGCGCGGCGCGGGACTGCCCGACTGGCTCACCTGGCTCGACGCGCTCGCGCTCGAGATTGCCCACACGCTGCTGTGGACCTACTGCTACGCGATCCTGATCTACTGGCTGCTGAGCTTCATTGCGCCCGGCGGCTACTCGCCGCTGCAGTCGGTGCTCACCTCGCTGTGCGAGCCGGTGCTCAGGCCCTTCCGGCGCATCATTCCGCCGGTCGCGGGCCTCGATCTGTCGCCGCTCTGGGCGACCATCGCCATCCAGGCGATCCTGATTCTCATTCGCTGAAGCGCCGCGTCCCCCACTGACGGAACACGCGCTTAGCGCGCACTTCGCACCGGAAATCGCAGCATCGCGAATGCCTGTCAAGACGTCGTGCGAGCCGCCCACTCGGACCGGCGACGCACCGTCGCGGTGCGCCCCGCCGCGCAAACCCTACGAAAAAAGGCATTTCCGCAACAGACGGAGAAAAAAAATTCCTTGCCAAAGCGCGCGCATGTGCTATTTTCCGCGCCGATTCTCTTCGCGCGGCGTGCAAACGGCGCGCGACGCAACCAACCAAAATTCTCGAGGAGTACCGCAAAATGGCGAAAAAGGGTGGCGCACCGACGAAATCAGAAGTCCTGACACAGATCTCCAAGGACACGGGGCTGTCCCGCAAGCAGGTCGGAAGCGTCTTCGATTCGCTCAGCGGCGTGATCAAGAAGAGCCTGCGTGGCGGCGGACTGTTCACGCTGCCGGGGCTCCTGAAGATGAAAGTCGTGAAGAAGCCGGCCACCAAGGCCCGCGAGGGTGTCAACCCCTTCACCGGCGAGAAGATGATGTTCAAGGCCAAGCCGGCGAGCAAGAAGGTGCGCTGCCTGCCGCTCAAGAGCCTGAAGGCGATGGTCAACTCGTAATTTACGGGTAACGCCTGCGCGTAACGCGAGGCTCGGCCCGGGCGGAAGCGCAGCTCCGCCCGGGCCTTTGCTTTTTTCGGGGGCCGCTTTCAGCGCATGAAGGCGAGGACTGCGTCGCGCAGCTCGTTGATCCGCCCGTGGAAAAAGTGGCCGGCTTCCGGCAGCAGGCTCACCTTAGGTGCCGCCACGCCCGGCAGCGGCTGCCGCTCCGCCGCCCACTCGAGCACCGCCGGCGCGGGCACGACGTCGTCCGCCCCGCCCTGCACGATGAGCCAGGGACAGGCGGGCTCGGCGGCCCGTGCCGCGGCGAAGTCGGCGCCCTCGAGCCGCGTGATCCCGGGCGCCACCAGCACCATGCGCTGAGGCTCCGCCTCGCTTGCGATGCGCAACGCCACCGCGCCGCCGAAGGAAAACCCGGCGAGCCACAGCGGCACGCCGGGGAAGTGCTGCCGGCCCCAGGCGATGATGGCGAGCGCATCGTCGCCCTCGCCGCGCCCTTCGTCGTAGGTCCCGGTGCTCGCCGCCACGCCACGGAAGTTGAAGCGGATGGCCGGCGCGCCGAGCTGCTCGAAGGCGCGCGCGACCGTGTAGACCACCTTGTTGTCCATGGTTCCACCGAAGAGCGGATGCGGATGGCACACGACAGCGAAGGCCGGCACGGTGAGTGCCTCGCCGTGCTCGGTCAGGGGCGTCTCGAGCAGCGCCTGCAGCAGCCCGCCGGGGCCCTCGATCAGGAGACGCTCGGCGCGCGGCGGTTTCAGCACCATGCGCGCATTCTAAGCGTCAACTACCCTGGCTACGGTCCTGCGAAGCGGCGAGGCGTACCAGCAGCCGGTTGAGGCGCAGGACGAAGTCGGGCGGATTGGCGAGCGCCGCCCCTTCGGCGAGCTGTGCCTGCTCGAACAGCAGCTGCGAGAGCTCGCTGAAGTCGCCCTGATCCGTGAGACGATCGAGGTACTTCAACAGCGGATGGGTCACGTTGACCTCGAGGACCGGCTTCGCCTCCGGGACCTTCTGGCCGGCGGCGGAGAGGATCCGCCGCAGGCGATCGCCCAGATCGTGCTCGCCCAGCACCAGCAGCGCCGGCGAATCCTTGAGCCGATCGCTCACGCGCACCTCGGTCACGCGCTCGCCGAGGGAGTCCTTGATGCGCTTGAGCAATCCCTTGCTCTCCTTGAGCTCGGCGTCGTGGCGTGCCTTGTCCGCCTCGCTCGCCAGCGGCCCGAGGTCCAGGCCGCCGCGCGTGGCGTCCTTGAAGCGCTTGCCTTCGTAAGCTTCGAGCTGGCCCATCACCCACTCATCGATGCGCTCGCAGAGCAGCAGCACCTCGAGCCCACGCTCCTTGAGCCGCTCGATGGCGGGGTGGGCGCGGGCTGCATCGAGCGACTCGGCGACCACGTAGTAAATACGGTCCTGGCCGGCCTGCATGCGGGCGAGGTAGTCCGCGAGGCTCACCGAGGCGGCGTTGTCGGCCTGGTGAGTGCTCGCGAACCGCAGGAGCGGCAGCAGCGCGGCCTCGTTGGCCTGGTCCTGGGCGATGCCTTCCTTCAGCACCGCGCCGAATTCCTTCCAGAAGGTGGCGTACTTCTCCGGCTCGTCCTTGGCGAGGCGGGCAAGGAGATCCAGCACCCGCTTGGTGAGCCCCGAGCGGATCGCCTCGACTTCCGGCTCCTGCTGCAGGAGCTCACGCGAGACGTTGAGCGGCAGGTCGCTCGAGTCCACCACGCCCTTGACGAAGCGCAGGTAGAGCGGCAGGAACTGCTCGGCGTCGTCCATGATGAACACGCGCCGCACGTAGAGCTTCAGGCCCCGCACCGCCTCGCGCTGATACAGATCGAACGGCGCGCGCGCCGGGAGGTAGAGGAGGCTCGTGTACTCACGCTTGCCCTCGACCTTGTTGTGGCTCCAGGCGAGCGGATCGGTGAAATCGTGGGCGAGGTACTGGTAGAACTGCCGGTATTCCTCGTCGGTGATCTGGGTGCGCGGCAGCGTCCACAGCGCCCGCGCCTGGTTCACCACCTCGTAGTCGAGCGTCGCCTCGCCTTCTTTGGGCATGCGTACCGGGAAGCCGATGTGATCGGAGTAGCGGCGGATCAGCCCCCGCAGGCGCAGGGGGTCGGCGAACTCCCGCGCGTCCTCCTTCAGGTACAGCGTCACGGCCGTGCCGCGTTTCGGCAGCGTCAGGTTCTCGACCGTGAACTCCCCGTCGGCGCGCGACTCCCAGCGCACGCCCGCCTCGGGCGGCGCGCCGGCGCGCCGGGTGCGCACCTCGACGCGGTCGGACACGATGAACGCCGAGTAGAAGCCGACGCCGAACTGGCCGATGAGTTGCGAGGCCTTCTGCTCGTCCCCGGGAAGCGAGCGGAAAAACTCGGCGGTGCCCGAGCGGGCGATGGTGCCGAGGTTTGCGACCGCTTCTTCTCGCGCCATGCCGATGCCGTTGTCGGTGATCGTGACCGTGCCGGCCTTCGGGTCGGCGTCGATGCGGATGCCGAGCTCCGGATCATCGGCAAGCAGCGAGCTGTCGGCGATGGCGAGGAAGCGCAGCCGGTCGCAGGCATCCGAGGCGTTGGAGATGAGCTCGCGAAGGAAGATCTCGCGGTGGCTGTAGAGCGAGTGGATCATGAGCTTCAGAAGCTCGCGAACCTCCGCCTGGAAGCCGTGGGTCTGCCGGGTCGTGCCGGTGTCCGGTGTCTCGGTGCCTTGCATGCTCGCCATCCGCCGCGTGACGCGCGACTTGTCCGTGGCAGGCGATGTTGGGAGTCGGCGCGGATTTTTCAAGCGCCGCCTGCCAGCGGCAGGGGCGCACGGCCCCGACGGGGGGCGGGGCATGCGGTCAGGGGGGCGGTGCTTAAGAGAGCGTCAGGCCGAGAGGCGGCTCAGGCGATAGAGGCCATCGAGTACCCACACGCCGAGGGCCGCGGCGCCGGCGAGCAGTGGTGCCGCACCGTCGGCGAACTCGGAGGTTGCGGAGGTCGCCACGTGGCGACTGGCGCTGACCAGGTCGTCGAGCTCGTCCCAGAGGTGCAGGAAGACTTCCATCGGAATCGGACTCTACGGACCTGCGGCACGCGCTGGCGTGCGCGCGCTCACAATCACGCAGCGGCTTGCGGCTGCCGGTGGGCGTGCGTAGGCTTGGATGAGACCCGCGTCATGCCCACATGACAGAACGCAGCCACCATGCAGCGCATCGTCGTCCTCAACCCTAAGGGCGGCTCCGGCAAGACGACCATCGCGATCAACCTGGCGAGCTATCTCGCCGCGCGCGGACACCGGCCGGTCCTCATGGACTTCGATCCCCAGGGCTCGTCGGTTCGCTGGGCAAGGAAGCGCATGCCCGGGCAGGCGCCGATCCAGGCGATCGCCGCGTTCGAGAAAGACAGCCGTACGACGCGCGCGTTCCAGCTGCGCGTTCCCGACGATGCCACTCACGTCATCGTCGACACGCCGGCCGCCGTCGAGCCGCGCCAGCTCCCCGACATGACCCGCGACGCGCACAAGATCCTGGTGCCGGTGCTGCCCTCGGACATCGACATCCACACCTGCTCGCGCTGCATCGGCGACCTGCTGCTGGTCGCCAAGATCCGCCGCGAAGAGAACCGCATCGGCGTGATCGCCAACCGCGTGCGGCGCAATACCCTCATGTACCAGGCCCTGATCCGCTTCCTGCACACGCTCGGGATTCCGATCGTCGCCATCATCCGCGACTCGCAGAACTACGTGCGCGCCGCCGAGCTCGGTATCGGCGTGCACGAGATGAAGAGCTACGTCGCCCAGCAGGACGTCGAGCAGTGGGGGCCGCTGGTCACCTGGCTCACCGGGGCCCCCGACAGCACCTTGAGCCCGCGTGGGGCGCCTCCGGGAGGCGGCCAGCAGCCGGAGGACGGCGAGATGCCCGCGGAAGCCGGCCCCGAGGCCGCCGCGCCCACTGCCGGGCCGGAGGCAACGCAGCCGGGCCCGGCGCTGCCAGGGGCGGCGGACGAAGCGGTGGCGGTGGAAATGCCGGCGCACGCGGTCGCGGCGCAGGCGGGCTGAAGACGAAGCGCGCCAGGCGCTCGAGCTACTTCTTCGAGGACTTCGGCGGGGCGGTCGAGGCCTTCAGGCCGGCCTCACTCCCCTGCCAGGAATCGCGGACCTGATCGGCCCAGCTCTTGTAGTTCGACCAGGTGTAGAGGTTGCGCGTGATCGCCGCCTGACGCGCGCGCGCGCGCTGCATGCGATCGAGCCACGTGGCGTAGGCGTCTGCGCCTGCCGGGGAATTGCTGCCGCCCTGGGCCGCCGGCTCGTTGCCTGCGGGGACGTCGTCCCGGCTGCTCCTGTTCGATGAGCTCATGGAAAGCTCCTGAATACTCTTGGGTTGCAGAGTACGGTCTTCGCTTCGCAGGCGCAGGACCTGGTTCACAGACAAACTCAAGCGTGTCGCCGCGCGCCTACGGCTATGACACAGCTCTCGCCTGGCGCCCGTGAAAACGTGCGCCACGCCGGGCGTTATGTAACGGGTGGCGCGCCTCAGGCTACCAGGCGGTAGACCGGGCGATAGGCGCTGCCGGGCAGGCGCATGCGCTTCTGCGCCACGAACGCGGCCAGCAGCTCATCCAGCAGCCGCATGATCGCGGGATCGCCGGCGAGCTCGTAGGGGCCGAAGCGCTCGATGGCCTGGATGCCGAAGTCCTTGACGTTGCCGGTCACGACGCCGGAGAAGGCGCGCCGCAGGTTGGCGGCGAGCTCGTGCACCGGCTGATCGCGCTTGAGCTCGAGCGCGCGCATCGATTCGTGCGTGACCTCGAAGGGACGCTGGAAGTCGGCCGGCACCTGCAGCAGCCAGTTGAAGTTGTAGGAATCGTTGCGCTTGCGGCGGAACTCGCGCACGTCCTGCATGGCACGCACCATGCGGCGCGCCACTTCCGGCGGGTCATCGACGATCACCGTGAGCCGCTCGAGCGCCTGCGCGCCCAGCGTGCCGCCGATGAAGTGGCAGATCTGCTCGAAGTAGGCGGCGCTGTCCTTCGGTCCCGTCAGCACCACCGGGAACGGCTGCTCGCGGTTGGCCGGCTCGAGCAGGATCCCGGAAAGATAGAGGATCTCTTCGGCGGTGCCGGCGCCGCCCGGGAAGACGACGATCCCGTGGGCGAGCCGCACGAACGCCTCCAGGCGCTTTTCGATGTCCGGCAGGATCGCGAGCTGGGTCACGATCGCATTCGGTGGCTCGGCGGCGATGATGCCGGGCTCGGTGATGCCGACGTAGCGGCTGCCCTCGATGCGCTGCTTGGCGTGGCCGATGGTCGCGCCCTTCATCGGGCCCTTCATGGCCCCGGGGCCGCAGCCGGTGCAGACGTCGAGGCCGCGCAACCCGAGCTCGTAGCCGACGTCCTTGGTGTACTGGTACTCCTCGCGGGTGATCGAGTGCCCGCCCCAGCACACCACCAGGTTGGGGCGCGCCTTGTGCTCGAGAATGCGCGCGTTGCGCAGCACGTGGAACACCGCGTTGGTGATCGAGGCCGAATCGCTCAGGTCGAAGCGGCCGCTCTGGATGATCTCGTTGGCGGTGAACACCACGTCGCGCAGCACCGCGAACAGGTGCTCCTTGATGCCGCGGATCATCTGCCCGTCGACGAAGGCCGAGGCCGGCGCATTCGTGAGCTCGAGCTTCACGCCCCAGGCGTGGCGCACGATGCGGATGTCGAACTCGCGGTAGCGGTCGAAGATCTCCTTGGCATTGTCGGTGCGCGCCCCGGAGTTGAGCACGGCGAGCGCGCAGCGCCGGAACAGCGGATAGAGCCCCGCCTGCCCGGCATCGAGCAGCTTGTCGATCTCCGCCTGGGAGAGGTTCTCGAGACTGCCGCGCGGTCCGACGCGCGCATCGACGAATGCTGAGAGGTCGCTGGCCACGGCTTGGGTCGACGTTATGTCAGGCTGCACGCCGGCCGCGAGGCCCGGGAGTGCGGCGTTTCAGGGGTCGATGTCGATCGCGACCGAGTCAGGCAGCAGCATCCAGATCTCCACCATGTCCGCATTGGAGACGGCGATGCAGCCATCGGTCCAGTCGTGGTTCTGGTAGTAGTCCGGGTCGTGCCGCATGAGGTTCGGCAGTCCGTGGATCATGATCGAGCCGCCGGTATCCCAGTGGCGCGCGCGGGCCCGCTTCACGTCCGTCTCGTTGGGATACGACACCTTGATCGAGAGGAAGTAGTCGCTGCGCGGATTGCGCATGTCGAGATGATAGCTGCCTTCGGGAGTGCGGAAGTCGCCCGAGCGCTCCTTCTGTCCGACCGGGGCGAGGCCGAGCGCCACGTGGTATTCGCGCACGACGTTGCCGCCGTGCATGAGGTACATCCGCCGCTCGGATTTCTTCACCACTACGCGGTCGACTGCGGGCAGCGTGTCGCTGGTGAGCACCACCGGCTCGGTGACCGGCAGCGAGTCTCCGTGGGCGGCCACCGCGGCGCAGGCGAGGCTCAAGCTCGCAGCCAAGTTCCTGAAAATCATGACGTTCCGTAGTCCGACAACAAGCTTCAATTAATTATAGCCAGCGTCGAGCAGTGCGCCATGTGCCTGGATCACAGCCTTTCAACCGGTCCCTCCCACATCCTCAACGCGCGGGATGACGATCTGCATACCGGCCCGCAGCTCGCTGAAATCGACGTCCGGGTTGTACTGCACCAGCAGCCACTCGGGCAGCTGCCTGGCATGCTTGGTGACCGTCCACAACGAGTCGCCGGGTCGCGCGATATAGATCTCGGTGCCAGAAATGCGGTGCGCGGCGAAATACGCCGCCTGCAGCTGCTGGTGATACTCGCGCCGGTGCTGCTCGAAGACATCGTGCGACACTTTCTGAAAATCGAGCGTGAGGCGATGCCCGACCAGCACCGGTTTCTTCATGCTCATGTGGTTGAGGTCGCGCAGGCGCTGCGCGCTCACGCCGAGCCAGTCGGCGTAATGCCCGAGCGTCTCTTCGGCGGCAACGCCGATCGAATCATCGGCGCGCACGCTGTAATCGGTCGGGTCGGCGCTCTGCTGGATGTCGGCGCCGGGACCGAGCGCCGGACTGAGTGCCTCGGCCTGTGCCGCTGACACCGGCTGGTCGCGGTTCGCGACCACGGTGATGGTGGCGACCGCCGCGGCATCCTCGGCGCTCTCGCGCTCTGCGACCGCGGCCGGCACTGCGCCGAGATCGGCGCTGGCGGCGGCGCCCGGAGCCGCGGGCGCGGCGGAGGCCACCTGCACCGTCGCACCCTCCGGCAGCTCGATGGTGCGGCCTACCTTGAGAGGCGCGCTCAGGCGCAGCCGGTTCATGCGCGCGAGCGCATCGATAGGCACGCCATAGCGGTCGGCGAGCCTGGCGAGCGTATCGCCCTGCTGCACCTTGTAGCGCTTCGGCTGCGGTTGTCCGGCGTACAGCTCGTGCGGGTTGAGCTGGTGAGCGAGCAGCTCGGTGGTCCACTGATCGGCGTCCATCGGCAGCCGCAAGCGGTAGTCGCGCGGCACGCGCAGCTGCCCGTCCCAGACCGGGCGCAGCAGCGCCGGGTTCAGGGCCCGCAGCGCCTCGGGCTGCACGTGCAGCACATGCTCGAGCGTCGCCATCGATACGTAGCCCGGCACCTGCACCACCTGGAATTTCGCCTCGCTCTGCTTCTGCACGGCGCCGAAGTACTTTTCGGGGTTGTGATCGATGTCGAGCGCGGCGAGGAACGACACGTAGAAATTGCGCGAGGCGAAGCCGAAGGTGCGGCTGTTGTAGCGGCGCACGATGGTGACGATGTCCTCGGTGCCGAGTGACTCCTTGGCGCGCAGCATGCCGGCGCTGCCGTGGTTGTAGGCCGTGATCGCGAGCGGCCAGGTGCCGAGCACCCGGTAGTTGTAGCTGAGGAGCTGGGCGGCGGCCTCGGTCGAGCGGAAGGGATCGAGCCGGTCATCGACCGAGCGGTCGATGCGCATGTAGCGCCGGCCGGTCGAGCGCATGAACTGCCACAGGCCTGCCGCCCCGACCTTGGAGTAAGCGGCCGGGTTGAACGAGGACTCGACGTGCGGCAGCACCGCGAGCTCGGCGGGCAGCCCGCGGTTGGCGAGCGCCTCGGCGATGTGCGTCTCCCAGGCGCCAGCGCGGATCAGCCCCGCGCGAAAGCGGTCCGACTGCCCGAGCTGGAAGCGGATGTCGTCCACCGCCTCGCGCAGCCTCGACGGGCTCGCCGAGCCCCACAGGTCCTTGATGCGCTGATCCTCCTCGGAGAGCGGCGCGTCACCCGCAGCGGCGATCCGGCGCAGCGCGGCGGCGAGCGACGCGCGGTGCGCGTCCACCATGTGCTCGCGCGCGCTCTGCGACTCATCGGCGGAGAAGTGCAGCGCCTCGTAGACCACTCCGAGGTTGTATTGGTCGTGGAGGAAGCCGGCGTTGGTATCGACCTGCGTGTAGACGCGGATCCAGAACTGCACGTCGGGCTCGAGCGCGGCTGGCCTTGGCATGGCGCCTTCGGAGCCCAGCGCCGGCACGAGCCAGAGAGCGCACACCGGCAACAAAAGCGCCGCGAGAATGCGTCTTTGACGGGGTGTCGGCTTCATTTACACCCCATGAAGGGTCATGTTCTCAATTAAATTCAATGAGTTGTTGTTCACGCGGCCTCCTTGCCGGGAAAGATGCACGGCGGAAAGCGTCGAGTATTTTGACACTTTGGCTGTTACGGAACCGATCCCAGGCCCTGGCATGGGCCGGTGGCTCCGGCCTGGTCGGTCCAAAACGGCCGCGGATCGTGCGCCGCGTCACATTTGTACAGGCGCAGCGCCACAACATGTCGCATCGCTTCAGTGTCCGGGCCCCCTGGCACGGGTGTTGCTCATATACAGCTATCAGCGGCACAGCCGCACCTTTGGGAAGCAAGCGAGCCAGGGCAACAGACTAAGAAATGCCGGGTCCGGAACAAAAGCAACTCGCCGGACACCGCGCGCACCGGATAACAACGAGAAGACGCTCCTCCACACAAGCAAGCGACCGACAACCCCGCACCCAGCGGGGTTTTTTTTCGCCGCCCGATCCTCGGTGAAATACCCGCGACTGACAAGGGGTGGTGCGGCTCGCGCGCTGAGCGCGCGCAGCGCCTGCCGGAAAAAAAAGAGGCAGCCATCCGGCTGCCTCGGGACTCAACACACTGTCAGTTTGGTCGGTCTGTCTTACGGAGCCGCTCAACCACACTTGGAATCGCCGCAATTGAGGCACGTCATGCAGCCGTCCATCATGACGACCGCGGCGGTGCTGCAGCGGGCGCACAGCTGTGCGCCCTCGGGGAAATGGGTCTTGGCGAAGGCATCGGTCTGCCTGGCGCGCGCCTCGTACTCGGCGCGCTTCTCCTCGACCAGCTTCTGCTGGTGCGTGTCGAGCTGCGTCTTGCGCATCAGCCCGATCGCCTGCAGGTGCTTCTCGATCACGTGGCCGAGCTCGGCGATGATCGAGGGCATGAACTTCCCGCCCGGCTGCCAGTAGCCGCCGCGCGGATCGAACACCGCCTTCAGCTCGTCCACCAGGAAGGTGACGTCACCGCCCTTCCTGAACACCGCCGAGATGATGCGGGTGAGCGCCACGATCCACTGATAGTGGTCGAGGTTCTTCGAGTTGATGAAGATCTCGAAGGGCCGGCGCTGCTCGTACTCGGTGCCCTCATTCAGCAGGATGTCGTTGATGGTCACGTACATCGCGTGATCGGAGATCGGCGTCTTGATCTTGTAGGTCTGGCCGATCAGCATCTCCGGCCGCTCGACCTTCTCGTGCATGCGGATGACCTTGGCGGTGCGCCCGTTGCGGTCGCGCACCTCCTCGGACTCGGCCGGCGCTGGCACCAGCTTCATCTCCGGCGCCTTGTCCTTTTCGGCCGGCTTCTCGGCAGTCTTGTCCGCTTTCTCCTCAGGCTTCACAACCTGGTACTTGACGATTTTTCGCTCGATCTTGATGGCCATAAACAGCTTCCTGGTTTCGCGTAGAGCGCTTTTCAAGCCTCACATACGCCCGTAGTACCCGTCCTTCATCGCATCGTGAAGATTGGCGGCGGTATGGATCTCACCGTCGTAGTCGATCTCCTCGTCGCCGCGCGCCTCGATCACCGAGCCATCATCGAGCGTGAACCTGTAGATGGTGTTCTTGAGGTCCTGCTCCTTCACCAGCACGCCCTGGAACGCCTCGGGGTTGAAACGGAAGGTGGTGCAGCCCTTGAGTCCCTGCTCGTGTGCATACAGATAGATGTCCTTGAATCTCTCGTAGGGGAAATCCGTAGGCACGTTCGCCGTCTTAGAAATCGATGAATCAACCCACTTCTGGGACGCAGCCTGCACTTCGACATGTTCCTTGGGAGTGATGTCTTCGGAGGCGATGAAGTAGTCGGGTAGTCTCTCAGCATCGGTCGTGCCCCCCGGCGTGGCGTTGGGATTGACGAGCTCGCGGTAAGCGAGCAACTCGAACGAGTAGACGTCGATCTTCTCCTTGGACTTCTTTCCCTCACGGATGACGTTGCGGAAATAGTGGTGCGCGAACGACGGCTCGATGCCGTTCGAGGCATTGTTGGCGAGCGACAGCGAGATCGTGCCGGTGGGCGCGATCGAGCTGTGGTGGGTGAAGCGCGCGCCGGTCTCGGCCAGCTCGTGCACCAGGCGCGGCGCCACCTCGGCGACGCGCTGCATGTAGCGGCTGTATTTCGCGTGCAGCAGGCGCCCGGCGATCTTCGCGCCCGGCCGCCAGCCGTCGCGCATCATCTCCGGCCGCTTGCGCAGCATCTCCCTGGTGACCGTGAACTCCTCGTTCATGATCGGCGCCGGACCCTTCTCGCGAGCGAGCTCGAGCGCCGCTTCCCAGCCGGCAATCGCCATCTCGCGCGACACGTCCTCGGTAAACTCCACTGCCTCGGGCGAGCCGTACTTCAGGCGCAGCAGCGTCATGGCGCTGCCGAGCCCGAGGAAGCCCATGCCGTGGCGGCGCTTGCGCAGGATCTCCTCGCGCTGCTTCTCGAGCGGCAGTCCGTTGACCTCCACCACGTTGTCCAGCATGCGCGTGAAGACCTTCACGACCTCGCGGTACTCGTTCCAGTCGAACTCCGCGAAATCCGTGAACGGATGGCGCACGAAGCGCGTCAGGTTCACCGACCCGAGGAGGCAGGAGCCGTAGGGCGGAAGTGGCTGTTCGCCGCAGTTGTGCGCATGCAGTCCGTTCGCATCGAAAGCGTTGAGACCTGGAACCTGAACGTCGTAGACGTCCTCTGTTCCGTTCTCCACGACGCGATCGACATGCGCGACAAAGCGCTCGCGATTCAGGGCCCGACGATATTTCGTAAGGGCTCGCTCAAGGCGGGCTTGCTTGTCCGTGTCACCGAATCCAATCTTTGATGCAAATTGCTCCAGGCCCGCCGCGCTGATGACCAGTTCGTGTTGGGCCAGTGTGGGATAAGCGCGCACACCACCTCTGCCATCGGGCAGCATCGACTTACCCTCAGCGCGGCGATCGCGATAAATGCGCGAACTGATGCCGAGGCGCAGTAGCATGCGCTGGACGGCCTCCAGCCTCCCGATGTCAGACTGAGCGAGGCGTACGCTAACGCCCTTTTCCTGGTGTCCTTGCACGGAACCGTCAGTGTCGAAGAATCCGCGCAGGAAGCCCCGGCAGAAATCGCTGGAGGCCCGCTCCATGGAAGGCGTAACCCATTTCCGACCCGCGGTCATGCCCAGGGAATCGGCAAGCGTTTTAAGCGGCCGCAACGTCATTCGATGTTCAAAGCGACCACCGACCGAAGCCCAACCCTTGAAGTCCGCTCTGTATCGGTACCCCAGAGTCTGTGCAGCGGACAGAGCTTCGGACATGAGCGCGCAAACGCCCATGGAAACGCCTCCATCGGGACCGTTCGCTTCAGCCTCTGCCGCCCAAACTGATAGCACGGCGGTATCCGACTTCAATACCCCGTCGCCCATGAGCAACCCAATCAAATAGCCCTCCTCGCGGGTGTGCTCTCCTTCCCACGAGTCGCGGCCACGATGATCGTTTAGCACTAACTGGTCGCCTGAACGGAGCTCTCTGGCCGCGCACCATTCTGTCTCGCTTGTCCAGCGAGTCAGTTTCGAGTAGCGGCGCACTCGATGATCCGCCGTGAGCCGCAGCGAATAGCCTTCTGCAGTCTCGATGCGCACGACAGGCTTGTGCCCTGTCACGAAGAAACCCTCGGTACCACTCGCATGGTCTCCGCCATCCACGCGAGCCATAAACGGCCGACCGATCAGCTCCTTGACTTGTCGTGGTCCTTCACTCGTTTGTACCCACGTGTCCGCCGTCACACACGGGTTGGTGGCGCGGATGTTCTCGCACCACCAGTTGTTGTTCATTTCATTGACGCGGTCGATGAGGATGAAGCCGGGCTCGGCGAAGTCATAGGTGGACGTCATGATCACGTCCCACACCCGCCGCGCCGGCAGGGTCTTGTAGACCTTGCAGGCCACCAAGCCCTCGTCGTTCACGACGTAGCCCTCGTGGATCGACCACTCGCGCCATACGAATTTATGCGCGTCGGTGAGATCGGGGCGCTCGGACTCGAACTCGCGCAGCGTCAGCGGGAAGGCGAGCTTCCACTCGCGATCCTCGCGCACCGCCTGCATGAACTCGTCCGTGATCAGCAGCGACAGGTTGAACTGCCGCAGCCGCCCGGCATCGCGCTTGGCACGGATGAACTCCATAACGTCCGGGTGGCCGACGTCGAAGGTGCCCATCTGCGCGCCGCGGCGGCCGCCGGCGGAGGAGACCGTGAAGCACATCTTGTCGAAGATATCCATGAAGGACAGCGGCCCCGAGGTGTAGGCTCCCGCGCCCGAGACGTACGCGCCGCGCGGTCGCAGCGTCGAGTGCTCGTAGCCGATGCCGCAGCCCGCCTTCAGCGTCAGTCCCGCCTCGTGCACCTTCTTCAGGATGTCGTCCATCGAGTCGCGGATCGTCCCCGACACGGTGCAATTGATCGTCGAGGTCGAGGGCTTGTGCTCGAGCGCGCCGGCGTTCGAGGTCACACGCCCGGCGGGGATCGCTCCGCGGCGCAGTGCCCACAGGAAGCGCTCGTACCAGTGCTCGCGCACCTCGATGCTCTCGACATCGGCGAGCGCGCGCGCGACGCGCTTGTAGGTGTCGTCCATCGTCTTATCGATGGGCGTGCCGTTCTTGGCCGTCAGCCGATACTTCTTGTCCCAGATATCGAGCGATGCCTCCTGGAACGGAACGGCATCGAGATCCTTGGGGTCGATCTTCACTACAGTGTTCATGGAATCCGCGGCGCTCCGGAAATCTTATTGACGCCTAGTCCAACGGATTGCAGGGAAAAACCAGCCAAAGGCGGCGCTCCAAGAGCCCCGAGCCAGACCGGTACCCGATTGCTCGGGCCCTGAAACCTCCCCCCGACTGCGTGACCCTCGTCGCTCTCGCGAACACAAGATCTTGTGTCGGGGTCAAAAGCCTAATGAGCATGCGCGGGTGCGTCAAGATTCAAAACCGTATTTTGTCGCATCATTTTTAGCAAGATATTTCATATGCTTACAGCATTCTCCGCAGTAAATTGCACGATAATTTTTGAGGATGCAGGCGCTTGGGAAGTCAACCCCCAACCCCAATATCTTGTGCTCAGGTCAAGCACAGGTTTTGCACAGACTTGCCCACAGAGCAGGCTACATGGGGCTGGTTTTCACGATAGTTAGGCAGTTGCCTAACCATCGCGAGACGACACCTCACACGCGCCGGCGTTCGCGCCCCGCCATCTCCGGCGGCATTGCGCTCGCTTCAGAGCGGCCGCTGCCGCCGCTCTTGAAACCTCTCCCACCCATCCGCACATCGAGACTCAAGCGCGTTTGCGCACACCGATTTTCTTCAACTTCAGTTCCGAGAGGAGACATTTCAATGACTATTCGTTACGAGCCGTGGGGGCTCTTCGGGCGGCTGCAGCGCCAGCTCGAGCAGGCCTACGGCGACACCGATGCTGCGAGCATCAGCTGGATCCCGCGCGTCGACGTGCGCGAAGAGAATGAGCGCTTCGTGGTCACCGCCGACCTGCCGGGTGTCGAGGGCAAGGACATCGAGATCACGGCCGACGAGGGCGTGCTCACGATCCGCGGCCAGCGCGGCTCCGAGAAGAAGGCTGCGGGCGAGGGCTACGAGCGCGTCGAGCGCGCGAGCGGCTCGTTCCTCCGCCGCTTCACGCTCCCCGAGAGCGCCGACGCCGAGGCTATCAAGGCGACGCACGTGAACGGCGTGCTCGAGCTCAGCATTCCGAAGCGCCCGCAGGCCCAGCCGCGGCGCATCGAAGTCCAGGCCGCCTGATCTAAGCCTCCACAGAGCTCCTCCGGCGGCGCCCGCGCGGCGCCGCCGGTTCGAGCTTTTCTCCGCGGCTCGACCCGCTCGCAACGCCGGCGCGGGCTAGAATTCCCGCTAAGCATGAGAGCCGCACTTCTCGCCCTGGGACTCTCCGCGCTCGCGCTGGTCCCGCCCGCTGCCGCCGGTATTCCGCCGGTGGCCGGCGATACGCCGCTGCCATCGCTTGCGCCGATGATCCGCAAGGCGTCGCCCGCCGTGGTGAACGTCGCCACCCGCGGCACCGTGCGCGACACGGGTGCGCAGAACCCGCTGCTCCAGGACCCCTTCTTCCGCCGCTTCTTCGACCTGCCGCAGGGCACCGCCCCGCGCGAGCACCCGTTCCGCAGCGCGGGCTCGGGCGTCATCTTCGATGCCCGCCAGGGCTACATCGTCACCAACGCGCACGTCATCGAGAACGCCAGCGAGATCACCGTGACGCTGCAGGACGGGCGCGACCTGAAGGCCGAGGTAGTCGGGAGCGATCAGCCCTCGGACGTCGCCGTGCTCAAGGTGAGTGCCGACGGGCTCGCGCAGATGCCGCTCGGCGATTCCGCGCGTCTCGAGGTCGGCGACTTCGTGGTCGCCATCGGCAATCCCTTCGGGCTGCAGCACACCGTCACCTCCGGAATCGTCAGCGGGCTGTCGCGCACCGGCATCAACCCCGACGGCTACGAGGACTTCATCCAGACCGACGCCTCCATCAATCCCGGCAATTCCGGGGGCGCGCTGGTCAACCTGCGCGGTGAGCTGATCGGCATCAACACCGAGATCATCTCCCGCAACGGCGGCAACCTCGGCATCGGCTTCGCCATCCCGGTCAACATGGCACGCAGCGTCGTGGACCAGCTCATAAAGTACGGCGCGGTCAGGCGCGGCCAGCTCGGGGTCTCGATGTACACGGTCACCCCCGACATCGCCCATTCGCTCGGGCTCGCGAGCGCGGCCGGTGCGCTGGTATCACGGGTAGTCGAGGGCTCGCCGGCCGACAAGGCCGGGTTGCGCGTCGGCGATGTGATCACCTCGGTCAACGGCCAGCCGGTAAAATCCAACAGCGAGCTGCGCAACGCGATCGGCCTGCTGCCTGTTGGCGCGGCGCTGGACATCGGCCTGATGCGCGACGGCAAGCCCATGCGGGCGACCGCGGTGGTCGCGGCCGCTCCGGGACACTGAGGGGAGGCACCGTGAATATCTGTGTGCTCGGCGGAACCGGCTTCGTGGGCACCGAGCTGGTCACGCGCCTGGCGCTCGACGGCCACTGGGTGCGGGTTCCGACCCGCAACCTGGCGCGGGCGCAGCGGCTGCGGGTGCTCGATACAGTCGAGCTGCGCCTCGCCGACGTGCACGCGCCAGCGGCGCTCGGCCAGCTGTTCGCCGACTGCGATGCCGTCATCAATCTGGTCGGCATTCTCAACCC
Organism: Steroidobacteraceae bacterium; assembly: GCA_035624075.1. Classification (GTDB taxonomy): domain Bacteria; phylum Pseudomonadota; class Gammaproteobacteria; order Steroidobacterales; family Steroidobacteraceae; genus 13-2-20CM-66-19. The sequence goes on from DASPSF010000084.1 coordinate 37,814, forward strand.
GCAGCGCGGCGCCGGCTTTCACGCGGTGCACGCGGAGCTCCCGGGCAAGGTCATCGCGGCGGCGCGCGCCTCCGGGGTGCGCCAGGTACTGCACATGAGCGCCCTCGGCGCCGGGGAGCGTGCGCCGAGCCAGTACCTGCGCACCAAGGCCGCCGGCGAGGCACAGCTGCGCGCCCCGGCGCCCTCCTCCGCGCATGCCCAGCCGGCCGTCACCATCTTCCGGCCGTCGGTGATCTTCGGCGCCGGCGATTCGCTCACCAACCGCTTCGCGAGGCTGCTGCGCCTCACCGCGGGCCTGCTGCCGCTGGCGCGCGCGGCGGCGCGCTTCGCGCCCATTCACGTGCTCGACGTGGCGGAGGCCTTCCGGCGCTCGCTCGGGACGCGCGCCAGCCACGGCCAGACCTATCAACTGTGCGGACCCGATGTCCTGACGCTCGGCGAGATCGTGCGCCTCACGGCGCGCGCCGCCCGCCTCCCGTGCCACATCGTGCCGCTCCCCGATGTGGTGGCGCGCCTGCAGGGACTCGTCATGGGCCTGCTGCCGGGCAAACCCTTCTCACTCGACAACTTCCGCTCGCTCACCGTCGATTGCCTGTGCCAGGAGGACGGTTGCGCGCGGCTCGGCATCAAGCCACGGCACCTGCAGGCGGTGCTGCCGACCTACCTCGGCGACGAGGACACCGAGACGCAGCTCGCGCTGCTGCGCCGGACCGCGGACCGCTGAACCGGAGCGCAGCAATGAACAAAGCGTCGATGGTAAGCGGCCTGCTGCTCCTGCTCGGTGGCGCGGATGCGCTCTGCCAGCAGCCGCCGTGCACCGGCCCGCAGCTCGGCACCTGGAAGCTCGTGTCGGTCACCTTCCAGTACGAGGACACCGGGGAAAAGACCCAGCCCTACGGCGCGCACCCCAGCGGTTACCTGAGCTACGGCGCCGACTGCCGCATGTACGCCCTGATCGTGGGCGAAGGCCGCAAGCCGCCGGCCGGCGACGTCCCGACGGGCACCGAGAAAGCCGGGCTCTACGATGGACTGGTCGCCTACGCGGGCACCTGGTCGATCGCCGGCGACCAGGTCAGTCACCACGTCGACATCTCGTGGAACCAGGCCTGGACCGGCACGACCCAGGTCCGTCAGTTCCGCATCGACGGCGACCGGCTGTACATCCGTTCGATTCCGGCAAAGAGCTTCCAGGACGGACGGGTCATCACTGCAGCGCTCGTGTGGCTGAGGGTTCCGGCGCATTGAGGGCCGCGGCTTCCGGCGCGGGAGAGGCCGCCCCGCAGAGCGCGGCGTGGCGCGCGGCGCGCGGCTGCCCGGCGAGGGCGCGTACCGCGGCATAGAAGCGCGGCAGGTCGCTCTCCTCAGCGGCCAGCAGCCGTTTGAATCCCGGCACGCAGTCGTAGTAGGTCGCCACGGCGGCGAGCTGCGCATTGTTGAGCCCGGCGGCGATCCATTCGTCATACACGCCGTAGTGCACGCCCTGGCGGCGCTCGAGCCCGCGGATGTCCCCGGCCAGCTCGCCGAGGATGCGCTGCTTGCCGGCGCGCAGCTCAGCTCTGGGCGCCGCCGATTCGTAAAGCGCTGCGAGGCGGGCGCGCGCCGGCCGAAGCAACGCGAGCAGTGCCGCCTCGCGCTGCTGCTCGGTGTGGAAGCGCTCGATGCGCTCGGCGGCGCCCTGGTGCTCGAGCCAGCGCGTCAGCCCCACCTCCTCGACTGCGGTTGCGAACGCCTCGTTGAACTCCGAGTCGTTCTTGACGTAGAGGAGCTGGTGCGCCAGCTCGTGAAAGATGGTCGCGGCGAGCTCGTCGTCGTCGTAGCGCAGCATGCTGGAGATCACCGGATCGGCGAACTTGCCGAGCGTCGAGTAGGCCGGCACCCCTTCGACCACGACGTCGAAGCCGCGCGCCTCGAGCTCGAGCGCCAGGCTCCGTGCCCTCGGCTCGTGGAAATAGCCGCGATAGGCGACGCAGCCGGCGACCGGAAAGCACCAGCGCTTGGGTTGCAGCGAGAACTCGGGCGCCGCCACCACGTTCCAGACGACGAACGGGCGGCCGATGTCGGCGTAACTGCGGTAGCTGTCGTTATCGGGAAGGCCGAGCTCCCGCGAGGCGAACTCGCGCGCCGCCTGCACCTCCTCGAGGCGCGCGCGCAGGGTGGGCAGCGTCTTCGGATCGGCGAGCAGCGTCGCGATCGAGACGCGCGCTCGCAGCAGGCGGTACTCGCCGGTGCCCGCCTGCATGAGATAACAGCCGCCGAGCAGCGCGCACGGCACAGCGGCGAGCAGCGCGCGCGCTGCGCAGACTGCGGCGCGCGCGCCCGGCAGGCGGCGCCGCCGCACGCTGCCGCCCGGGCTCTCGGTTAACATGCGCACCATGCGAGTCTACTTGGTCGGTGGCGCAGTCCGGGACCGCCTGCTGGGCCTTCCGGTGCGCGAGCGCGACTGGGTAGTGGTGGGCGCGAGCCCCGCGGAGCTCGAGCGCCAGGGATACCTGCCGGTGGGCCGCGAATTCCCGGTGTTTCTCCATCCCACCACCCATGAGGAATATGCGCTGGCGCGTCTCGAGCGCAAGGTGGCGCCCGGCTACCGCGGCTTCACCACCCAGTTCTCGCCGGAGGTGACGCTGGAAGAGGACCTGAAGCGCCGCGACCTCACCATCAACGCCATGGCCGAGGACGAGGCGGGCGAGCTCATCGACCCCTACGGCGGCCGGGCCGATCTCGCGGCGCGCCTGCTGCGCCACGTCTCGGAGAGTTTCACCGAGGATCCGGTGCGCGTGCTGCGCGCGGCGCGCTTCGCCGCCCGTTTCGCCGGCCGTGGCTTTCGCATCGCGGACGAGACGATGGAGCTCATGCGACGCATGACCGCCTCCGGTGAGGTGAGTGCGCTGGTCCCCGAACGGGTGTGGCAGGAGACCGAGCGCGCGCTCGCCGAGGACCACCCGGAGGTGTTCTTTGCGACACTGCGCGAGTGCGGCGCGCTCAGGGTCATCTATCCGGAGATCGACGCGCTCTACGGCGTGCCGCAGCCGCCCAAGTGGCACCCGGAGATCGACACCGGCGTGCACGTCATGCTGGCGCTCGCCTGGGCAGCCCGCGCCGGCGCCTCCACCGCGGTGCGCTTTGCGGTGCTGATGCACGATCTCGGCAAGGCGCGCACGCCGCGTGAGCTCTGGCCCCGGCATCACGGCCACGAAGAGGCCGGCGTACCGCTGATCGAGGCGCTCGCCGATCGCCTCAAGGTGCCGGGCACGCACCGCGAGCTTGCGATCCTCGCCGCGCGCGAGCACACGCTGGTGCACCGCGCCCTCGAGCTGCGTCCCGAGACCGTGCTGAAGCTGCTCGAGGAGTGCGACGCGTTCCGCCGTCCCGAGCGCTTCGCGCAGCTGCTGCAGGCTTGCGAGGCCGACGCCCGCGGCCGCGCCGGGCTCGAGGGCGAGCCCTACCCGCAGGCGCCGTATCTGAGGGCGGCGCTCGCGGCGGCGGCGGCTGTGACGCTCCCTGAGAGCGAACGGCGCGGGCTCGAGGGCCCGGCCATCGGCGAGGAGATGCGGCGGCGGCGGCTCGCGGCGGTGAACGCCGTCAAGGCGGCTCAGTAGCCGGCGTGCTGCAGCAGCGCGACGGCCGCGGCCGCCGCGAGGCAATAGATTCCGAACCAGTACCAGCGTCCGTTCTCGAGCCAGCGGCTGAGCCACCGGAGCGCCAGCAGCCCCGCGGCGAGCGCCACCACCGCGCCGAGAATGGTGAGCAGTGCGATCGAGCCCAGGTGCGCGCCGCCGCCGGCGTGCGTGGCGTCCCTGAGGCGCATCACCTCGCGCGCGACGACCGGCGGAGTCAGCACCACGGCGAGCGCGAAGCTGAAAGCCTCGGCGCGCGCCTTCGCGACCCCGAGCAGCAGGCCCGTCGAGATCGTAGCTCCCGAGCGCGAGAAGCCGCGAAACGGCAGACACAGACCCTGCACCGCTCCGATCAGCGCCGCGCGCCGGGTGTCGAGGTCCCGCCCTCCCGCCGAGTGGCGTTTCTCGAGCAGGCCCGCGATCACGATCAGGATGCCGGCGGCGGCGAGCGCCGGGGCGATGAACTCGAGATGGCTGAAGAGATCCTCGATCTGCGCGTGCGGCAGGCCGCGGAACACGGTCCGCTCGATCGCCTTCACGATCCCTTCGCCGATCACGCCGGTGAACAAGGTCGCCACCGCCACCAGCCAGACGAACGACCTGAAGGCCGCGCCACTCTGAAAATAGGTCGCACGCCACTCGCGCCAGAAATAAACGATCACGGCGAACATGGTTCCGGTGTGCAGCATGACGAGCAGCAGCGTCATGGGGGGCGAGGAAGGGTCGAGGCCCATGAGCTTCTCCGCAACCACCACGTGCGCCGAGCTCGATACCGGCAGCAGCTCCGCCAGCCCCTGCACGACCGCGAGCACGATCACCTCGAGCCATGTCATGTCCATGCACGCATCTTAACCGCAGCTTCAGAGCTGGCGGCGCAGGTCCTGGAGCGAGAAGCCCGTGAGCGGCGCCGGGTATCCGCGGGTGAGCGCCATCGCCTTGAAGGCCTCGCCCATCTCCTCCGGCATGATGAGGCGGCGCGCTTCGCCTGCGAGGCGGGCGCGGCTCCGGGCATCGGGCGCGGCTGCCACGAGGCGCTCGAGCCCGAGTGCCAGCAGCACCGCGGCCTGGGTCGCGAAGCCCGACACCTCGAGCCCGGCACTCGAGGCTCCCTCGGCGAGGCGCGTGAAGTCGACCCAGGCGGTGATGTCCTGGACCCCCAGGTTAACGAACGGATCATCGTGGGCGCGCTGCCGGAAGTGGCAGCGCAGCGTCCCCGCGACACGCTGCTGGTGGTAGTAGTGGGCCCGCGGCAGGCCGTAGTCGAACAGCAGCATGACCCCGCGGTCCAGGCTTGCGGCCAGGCTGGCGATCCAGGGCGCGAGCACCAGGTTGACCTCCGAGGTGTAGCCGTCGGGGAGCGAGCGCGGCGGCGCACCGAACATCGCCGCGCAGGCCTCAGTGAGCGCTGCATCCGGCGCCCGCAGGCCATCCTCGAGCGTGCCGCGGGAGCTAAGCGCGACGCCGAGCTCGTGCACGGCGCCGCCGCGCACGGTGAAGCGCCGTACCGGCAGCGCATCCGCCACCTCGTTGGCGAGGATCACACCGGTGAGCGGCGCGGGCGGCAGCCGCTCGAGCCACACGAGAGGCGCGCGCAGGTGCGCCGGGAGCGCATCGAGGCGCGCACGCTGGCGGGCGGCGAGGTCGCCGCTCACCTCGAGAAGGGCATAGCGTTGCGGCAGTATGCCCTCGGCATCGAGGGCGCGCAGGATCGATGCGGCCAGCGAGCCGGTGCCGGGGCCGAGCTCGAGGATTTCTCCGCCACCCATCGTGCGCAGCACCTCCGCGCACTGCTGCGCAACGCAGCGGCCGAAGAGCTCCGAGACCTCCGGAGCGGTGACGAAGTCCCCGCCGCTGCCGAGCTTCCAGCTGCCGGCGCTGTAGTAGCCGAGCCCCGGCGCATAGAGCGCGAGCTCCATGAAGCGCTCGAACGACAGCCAGCCGCCGGCCGCGGCCAGCTCGGTGCGGATCAACGCCGCCAGCGCCTCGCTGTGACGCTGCTCGTCAGGGCTCAGGGCGGGAAGCATAATCGGCCCCCATGGCACGAGCTGATCCCGAGCCGCCCGACGCGCCGCCGGCGCCGGGCAAGGTGCTCGCCGGCAGGACGGCGATCGTCACCGGCGGGGCGCGTCGCGTCGGCGCCACCATCGTGCGCGTGCTGCACGGCGCCGGCGCCAACGTCCTCATCCACTACCGCAGCTCCGCCGAGGAAGCCGCGCGGCTCGCCGCCGAGCTCAACGCAGTGCGCGCGCAATCCGTGCGCCTCGCCGAATGCGACCTGCTCGATCTCGGGCAGCACCCGGGGCTGATCGCCGCCGCGGTTGAGGCCTTCGGGGCGCTCGACATCCTGGTCAACAACGCCTCGACCTTCTATCCGACACCGGTCGGCGACATCACCGAGAGCGACTGGAACGATCTCATCGGCACCAACCTCAAGGCGCCGCTGTTCCTCTCCCAGGCCGCGGCGGCCGCGCTCCACCGGCGCGCCGGACTCATTATTAATCTCGCCGACATCCACGGCAGGCGGCCGCTGCGCCGTTACCCGGTGTACAGCCTCGCCAAGGCGGGCGTCATCATGCTGACCCTGTCGCTCGCGCGCGAGCTCGGCCCGCACGTGCGGGTGAATGCCATCGCGCCAGGCCCGGTGATGTGGCCGGAGGACGGCATGGATCCGGCGCTCGAGGCGAAGATCCTGGCGCGCACCGCGCTCAAGCGCCCCGGCTCCGCCCTCGATGTGGCACGGGCGTGCCTGTTCTTCGCGACCGAGGCCCCCTACGTCACGGGCCAGATTCTCGCGGTCGACGGCGGGCGCAGCATCGGCTGGTGACATGGCTCAGGTCGGCTCGCCCGCGGCGCGCGGCAGCCGCTCGAGCGGGTGTGCCCCCTGGTCGAAGCGGCGCCACAGCTCACCGACGCTGAGGCCGGCGGTCGGGTGCACCACCTGCGGGGCGATTTCGGCGAGCGGACCGAGCATGTACGCGCGCCTCACCAGGTCCGGCCGCGGGAGCTTCAGTCCCGGCTCCTCGCACACCAGGTCCCCGTAGAGCAGCACGTCGAGATCCATCGAGCGCGGCGCCCAGCGCGGTGCATCGCGCCCCCGCCCGCAGCGGCTCTCGATTGCGTGCAGCCGCTCGAGTACCGCGTGCACCGGCAGCGCGGTGGCAAAGCCTGCGACCAGGTTGATGAAGTCGTCGCCGTCGAAACCGACCGCACGGTTGCGGTACCAGGAGGAGAAGCGCACGCCGGGAAACGCGCGCGCCAGCTCCACGGCCGCCTGTTGCATGCGCCGCTCCGGCTCGACGTTGCTGCCCGCGGCGACGTAGACCTCCGGCATCTCAGCCCTTCACCGCGGCAGGTCGGCACGCGTGCGCTCGATCACCACTCCGACGTCGCGCGAGTTGCGGATGGCACCCGGTTTGTTGAGCGAGATGCGTACCCACTCGACCCCGAATTCCTCGAGGATGAGCAGCGCCAGCCGATGCGCCAGCGTCTCCACCAGCTTGAACTCGGAGGCGCCGATGAACTCGAGCGCCCGCTTGGCCACTTTCTTGTAATCGAGCGTGTCGGCGACCTCGTCGCTGAGCGAGGCGCGGCGGCAGTCGACCGGCATCTCGAGGTCCACCACCACCGTCTGGCGGACGCGCCGCTCCCAGTCGATGAAGCCGATGATGCAATCGGCGGTCAGGCCGTGCAGAAAGATCCGGTCGCCGGAGTGCTGTGTCATGGCAACTCGCGTCAGGCCTCGGTCAGGCCGCCAGCCGCGGGAGCGCGGCGAGCGGCCACTGCGCACGCGCCTCGATGGCGAGCCCGCCGCGCTGCCCGGCCTTGAGACGCGCGAGTCCCGCCACCGCAATCATCGCCGCATTGTCGGTGCAGAACTCGATGCGCGGATAGTACACGCGCGCCCCGTGGGCACGGGCGGCGGCGGCGAGTTGCTCGCGCAGCGTACGGTTGGCACCGACGCCGCCTGAGACCACCAGCGCCGTGAGTCCGGTGTAATCGAGAGCGCGCAGCGCCTTGGCGGTGAGTGTGCCCGCGATTGCCTCCTCGACGGCGCGCGCGATGTCCGCGCGCCGCTGCTCGGTGAGCTCCGCGGCGCGCACCGCATGCAGCACCGCGGTCTTGAGGCCCGAGAAGCTGAACTCGAGCCCGGCACGATCGAGCATCGGACGCGGGAAGTGGAACGCGCCGGGCGTGCCGCGCCGGGCGATCTCGGCCAGCTGCGGACCGCCGGGATACGGCAGCCCCAGGAGCTTGGCCGTCTTGTCGAAGGCTTCGCCGGCGGCATCGTCGCGCGTCTCGCCGAGCAGCCGATAGCTGCCGACCGCGGCGACCTCGATGAGCTGCGTGTGCCCGCCCGAGACCAGCAGGGCCACGTGCGGAAACGGCGGCGGATCGCTCTCGAGGAGCGGCGCCAGCAGGTGGCCCTCGAGGTGATGCACGCCGATCACCGGGATCTTCCAGGCGTAGGCGAGACTCGCGGCGAGCGAGGCGCCGGTGAGCAGCGCCCCGATCAGGCCGGGGCCGGCCGTGTAGGCGATGCCGGACAGATCCCCGGGGGAGGTGGCCGAGCGCGCCAGCGCCGCTTTCACCAGCGGCAGGAGCCGGCGCACGTGATCGCGCGAAGCGAGCTCCGGCACCACGCCTCCATAGGTGCGATGCAGCTCTACCTGGCTGTAGAGCTCGTGCGACATGAGACCCGCCGTGGCGTCGAGCACCGCGGCGGCACTCTCATCGCACGAGGATTCGATGGCGAGCACGCGCATGAGGGAAATTCTAGACGATCCGCGCGGCGGCGCAGCCCGGGCAGCGCAACGCCGATGCTATAGTGCGCTGAAGATGTGCCGGAGCACACGATCGCCTGACGCGCGGCCCCCGCTGCGGCAACCTCACGCAGCTGCCTGCGCCGCTACGGCCCTGGTGCTCCTGGCGCTGGCCGCAGGCGCAGCGGCCGCCGAGCCCTGCAAGCTCGGCCACATGGCCGAGCTGCCCGTCACCATGGAGAACATGCGCCCGCTCGTGCACGCGGCGATCAACGGCAAGGACGCGCTGTTCGTCGCCGATAGTGGAGCCTTCTTCAGCTCGCTGACACCGGCCGCCGCGAAGCAATTCGATCTGCGACCGGACACCGTCTGGGGGATGTGGGTGGACGGCGTGGGCGGCTCGTCCATGGTGGGCCTCGCCACGGTAAAAACCTTCCGGATCTTCGGCATCGACCTGCCCAACGTCCCCTTCTACGTTCTGGGCAACGACATGGGCTCCGGGGCGGTCGGCCTTCTCGGCCAGAACGTCTTCCGGCTCGGCGACGTGGACTACGACCTCGCCAATGGCGTGATCGCCATCCTGCGCACGCGCGGGGACTGCAGCAAGAGCTCGCTCGCCTACTGGGCCAACGCCGCTAATCTGCCGTACTCGGAGATCGACATCGACTTCGCGACCCGAGAGAGGCCCCACACCACCGGTGAGGCCTGGGTGAACGGCCGCAAGATCCGCGTCATGTTCGATACCGGCGCGTGGGGCTCGCTGCTCGCTCTCGATGCCGCAAAGCACGCGGGCGTCACCCCCGACAGTCCCGGAGTCAGATCTGGTGGCATGACGTCCGGCATCGGCCGCCGCCTCGTGCCCAGCTGGATCGGCGCGTTCACGAGCTTCAAGATCGGAGACGAGGAGATCCGCAACACTCACCTGCGCTTCGGCGAGCTGGAGATGCGCGGTACCGATATGCTGATCGGCGCGGACTTCTTCCTCTCGCACCATATCCTGGTGGCGAGCAGCCAGCGCAAGCTCTATTTCACCTACAACGGCGGCCCGGTGTTCAACCTGACGACTGTGCCGGCGCCCGCGCTCGGGACTGCCGCCGCGGGCACGGCCCTGGCGGGGGCCGCCGAGCCGGGCGCGCCCGCTGGCGCGACGGCTGCTGCCACGCAGCCGGCGCAAGGGGAGCAGCTCGACGCGGCGGGATACGCGCGGCGCGGCAGCGCTTCGGCCTCGCGCCGCGAATACGCGACCGCGCTCGCCGGCCTGACCAGAGCGATCGAGCTCGACCCCACCCAGGCCGATTACTTCTATGAGCGCGGCCGGGCGTACGAGGCGAGCAACCAGGCGGAGCAGGCGCTGGCGGACTTCGGCCAGGCGATCAAGCTCAAGCCCGACGATGTCCCGGCGCTGATGGCGCGCGCCGCGCTGCACGCGAGACGCAACGATCCCGCCGACACCATCGGGCCCGACCTGGATGCCGCCGACCGCGCCGCCCCCAGGGAGGGCGAGATACGCCTGGCGCTCGGCAATCTGTACCAGCGGGTCGGCAACTACCCGGCAGCGATTGCGCAGTACGACGACTGGATCAACTCCCACCGTGACGACGTCGGGATGCCGCGCGCGCGCAATCAACGCTGCTGGGTGCGGGCACTCATGGGACAGCAGCTCGATCAGGCGCTCGAGGACTGCAACTTCGCGGTGCGCAACGGCCCCCAGGCGGCGGCGTCATTCCTCGACAGCCGTGGGCTCGTGTATCTGCGTCTCGGCAGGTACGACAAGGCAATAGCCGACTACGACGCGGCGCTCGCGCTCAATCCGAAGATCGCCTGGTCGCTCTACGGGCGCGGACTCGCGAAGCAGCACCTCGGCCAGGCGGCGGCCGCGCAGGCCGACATCGACGCCGCCCAGGCGCTCGCACCGAAGATCGCCGAGGAGGCCGCGAGTCACGGCATCGTGCCGTGACTCACGCTTCCCAGCCCTACTTGGTTGCGACCCTGGTTTTCTCCGCCGCGGTGACCAGCTCGTGGACCCTCACCATCGCCTGGTCGGCCGCCGCCTTGGCGCATGCCGCGTCGCTCGGCGTCGCATCGGGATACTGCTGGCTTATATCCTTGCAGGCCTGTTCCGCCGCATCACGCACGCGCTGCTCGAAGGCCAGCGCCCCCGTGTTGGTGGACAGATCGAGCCCCTCGGCGGTCACGCCGTAGCTCAGTGTGATGTCCTTGATGGGCACACCGCTCGAGGTCCTGCCGACCGTCTTCGCGGTGATGGCGCTGCTGATTACCCGCGTCGCCTGGACTTTCACCTCCGGGACGCCCTGCGCCAGAGCTGCGCCGGCGATGAGCGCCGCCGCCGCGGATGCCGCAACAACTTTGATGCTCATGGTCTTTCTCCTTCGTGGTGACCCGGCCAGATTCGGCCCGGCAGCGGGCGGCCTCAATACGTACTTCTGGAGTGTGTTTTTGCCTTTGCTGCGTCGCTCCCGTAGAATCCCCCGCCCCCGTGCGGCGTGCCTTCGGGCACCACCCTCGGGCGCGGGAAATTTCCTTATCCGTCAATGGTCTTGAGGTTTCGATGCCCAGCGTGCGAGTGCGTGAGAATGAGTACTTCGATGCCGCCCTGCGGCGTTTCAAGCGCGCCTGCGAGAAGGCCGGCATTCTCACCGAGCTGCGCCGCCGCGAGTTCTACGAAAAGCCGACGCAGGAGCGCAAGCGCAAGAAGGCGGCCGCCATCAAGCGCCACATGAAGCGCGTCTCGCGCGACGGCACGCGCAGCTCCCGCTAGTCGCTCAGTTCCGCGCCGCGCCATGGCGCTCAAAGAACGCATCACCGAAGACATGAAGGCGGCGATGAAGGCCGCCGATAAGGAGCGCCTCGGCACCATCCGCCTGGCGCTCGCCGCCATCAAGCAGCGCGAAGTCGACGAGCGCATCACGCTCGATGACGCGCAGGTGCTGGCGGTGCTCGATAAGATGATCAAGCAGCGCCGCGAGGCCATCGCGCAGTTCCAGAGCGGTGGGCGCGCGGACCTGGTCGCCAAGGAAACCGCCGAGATCGGCGTGCTGCAGGCTTACCTGCCTTCGCAGATGACTGAGGCCGAGATCGACGAGCTGATCGCCCAATCGATCGCCGCAACCGGCGCCACCACGGTGAAGGACATGGGCAAGGTCATGGCGCTGGTGAAGCCCAAGGCGCAGGGCCGCGCGGACCTCGGCGCAGTCAGCGCGCGCATCAAGCAGAAGCTCAGCTGATTCCTTTATAGTCTGGCGCAGGGCGCACGGCCCGAAGCCGCCGCGGCCCCCAAGCAGTGGGACGCATTCCCCAGCACTTCATCGACGAGCTGATCGCCCGCGCCGACATCGTGGAAGTAATCGGCTCGCGCGTGCAGCTGAAGAAATCGGGGCGCGAGTGGAAGGCCTGCTGCCCGTTCCACAACGAGAAGACGCCTTCCTTCTGGGTGAGCCCGGACAAGCAGTTCTACCACTGCTTCGGCTGCGGCAAGCATGGCACGGTGCTCGGTTTCCTCATGGACTACGATCATCTCGCCTTCCCCGAGGCGGTCGAGGAGCTCGCGGCACGCCTCTCGCTCGAGGTCCCGCGCGAGGGCGGCGCCGACGGCGGCCCGGCGCGCGCCGACGAGCCGCTTTATGAGCTGATGTCGCGGGTCGCGCGTTTCTACGCCGAGTGCCTCGGGCGCGAGGCGCGGGCGCGCGACTACCTGGCCAGGCGCGGACTGAGTGCCGAGACTATTGAGCGCTTCCAGATCGGCTACGCGCCGAACTCGTGGAACGAGGTGCTGAAGCGTTTCGGCAGCGACGACGCGCAGCGCCGGCGCCTCTCCGAGAGCGGGCTCATCATCGAGCGCGAGCGCGCCCAGGCGCAGCTCAGCGAGCGCCACTACGACCGCTTCCGCGATCGCATCATGTTCCCGATCCGCGATACCCGCGGCCGCGTAATCGCCTTCGGTGGCCGCATCATCGATGCCGGCGAGCCCAAATACCTCAACTCGCCCGAGACGGTGTTGTTTCACAAGGGGCGCGAGCTCTACGGTCTCTACGAGACGCGCCGGGCGCGCTCGAGCCTCAAGCGCCTCGTCGTCGTCGAAGGCTACATGGACGCCGTGCGGCTGCATCAGGAGGGCATCGACTACGCGGTCGCGACGCTCGGCACCGCAACCACGGCCGAGCACTTCCGCCGCATCTTCCGCCTGGTGCCCGAGGTGGTGTTTGCCTTCGACGGCGACCGCGCCGGGCGGGCCGCGGCGTGGCGCGCGCTGCAGCAGGCCCTGCCCGAAGCCCGCGAGGGCCGCCAGATCCGCTTCCTGTTCCTGCCGGACGGCCACGATCCCGACACGCTGGTAGCCGCCGAGGGCCGTGAAGCCTTCGAGCGGCGCCTCGCGGAGGCGCTGCCCCTGTCCGAATACCTGGTGCGTGAGCTCTCCGAGCAGAGCGACTTGAGCCATGCCGACGGGCGGGCGCGCTTCGCCGAGAGCGTGCGGCCGCTCTACCAGAAGGTGCCGGAGGGCGTTTACCGCGAGCTGCTCCTCGGGCGGCTCGCGCAGGTCGTGGGCCTGCCACCCGAGCGGCTCGAGGAGCTCTGGAGCAAGGTGCCGGGTACGCCGCCCGCGCCGTCCGCGGCACCCGCCGCGCCGCGCCCGCGCGAGCGCACCCGCACGGGTGCCGGACGCGGGAGCCTGGTGCGGCAGGCGATCGTGCGGCTGGTGCATTTCCCGGCCATCGCCGCCGAGGTGAGCCCGGCTGAGCGCTCCGGGCTCGACGCCTCGGAGGAGGCGGGAATCACGCTGCTGCGCGAGCTGCTCGACAACCTGCGCGAGCAGCCCGCGCAGATCTCCGCCCAGGTGATCCAGCGCTGGGCCGGGCGCGAGGGTGGGGAGTCGCTGCAGAAACTCCTCGAGCGCGAGGAGGTCATCACGGATGCGGCGGCAGCCGCGGGCGAGCTGCGCGCGGCGCTCGTGAAGCTCGCGGATCTTGCGGCCGAGCGGCGGCTCCAGGCGCTCGAGGCGAAGAGTCGGACCGGGCCGCTCACTCCGGATGAATTACATGAATTTCAAAGGCTTATCGCAATTCTGGGCGCCCGTGAGGCTCGACGGGGTTAGCGGAATTTGGCGAATTGGCCCGTGTCAAATAGAATTGCGCGCTTTGCCCTGGCACCCCTTGAGGCGGCCGGATTTCGGCAGCACATAGGGGATCGAAGCCCACCGCGCCCCCGGGACCCATGACACGCAAGCACAAGCCCCAGACTACGCACAAGAAGCGCCCGTCCGCACAGCCCGTCAAGTCCGTGAAACCGGCCGCCGCCCCCAAGGCGGTCGCCGCGGTGGCACACCTGCGCGACAAGGAGCGCACCCACGCGGCGGCGCTGGCCGCGCGCAAGGGTGTCGCGGCGGGACGCGCTCCGGCCGCGCACGGCAAAGTGAACGACAGTCCGCGGCCCGCCGACGCCAGGAGCGCGCCGGGCAAGCACGGCGACAAGCGGCCGCTCGCGCTCGAGCGGCGCGTGCCCGTGATGCCGGAAGACCGGCAGTCGCAGCTCAAGCTCCTGATCGCACGCGGCAAGGAGCAGGGCTACCTCACCTACGCGCAGGTCAACGATCACCTGCCGTCCGAGATCGTCGATCCCGAGCAGATCGAGGACATCGTCAACACCATCAACGACATGGGCATTCCGGTGTACGAAAAGGCACCGGACACCGAGTCGCTGCTGGCGAGCGAGCCCTCCGCTCCTGCGGATGAGGAGGCGATCGAGGAGGCGGCCGCGGCGCTCGCCGCGCTGGATGCCGAGCTCGGCCGTACCACCGATCCGGTGCGCATGTACATGCGCGAGATGGGCACCGTGGAGCTGCTCACCCGCGAGGGCGAGATCCGCATCGCCAAGCGCATCGAGGAAGGGCTCGATGCGGTGCGCAGCGCACTCGCCATGTACCCGGCGACCTACGATTTCCTGCTGCGAGCCTACGAGCCGGTGAAGGCCGGGCAGGCGCGCCTGGTCGACGTGATCGTCGGCTTCATCGATCCGAATGCGCCCGATGTGATCGCGCAGCCGCAGAATCCCACCAAGGTCGAGATCGTCGCGGCCGAGGAAAAGTCGGAGGACGACGAGGAAGGCGAGGAGGACGGCGAGAGCGAGGAGGAGGTGGTCGACACCGGCCCGGATCCGGTCGAGGCCGCCACGCGCTTCGCCAGCATCACCAAGATCTACAACCAGGTGCTCGGCTCGATCGCCAAGCTCGGCGCCAAGGACGTGAAGACGCTGCGCCAGCGCAAGCGTCTCGCCGATCAGTTCATGGAGCTACGGCTCTCGCCGCGCATGTTCGATGCGCTGATCCTCAACCTGCGCACTCACGTGGCCGAGGTCCGCCAGCTCGAGAAGGAGATCATGATCATCGCGGTGCGCGACGCCGGCATGCCGCGCAAGGATTTCATCGCCTCGTTCCCGAAGAACGAGACCAGCCCGCGCTGGCTGGCGCGCCACGTCAAGGGCGGCAAGAAGTACTCGGCGCCGCTCGCCAGGTTCAAGGACGAGATCGAGCGGCGGCAGAAGAAGCTCGAGCAGCTCGAGGGCCTCTATCACCTTACGATCAACGACATCAAGGAAGTCAACCGCGAGGTGTCGATCGGCGAGGCCAAGGCGCGCCGCGCCAAGAAGGAGATGGTCGAGGCGAACCTGCGCCTGGTGATCTCGATCGCCAAGAAGTACACCAACCGCGGCCTGCAGTTCCTGGATCTGATCCAGGAGGGCAACATCGGACTCATGAAGGCGGTCGACAAGTTCGAATACCGCCGCGGCTACAAGTTCTCGACCTACGCGACCTGGTGGATCCGCCAGGCGATCACGCGCTCGATCGCCGATCAGGCGCGCACCATCCGCATCCCGGTGCACATGATCGAGACCATCAACAAGCTGAACCGCATCTCGCGGCAGATGCTGCAGGAGATGGGCCGCGAGCCGACGCCCGAGGAGCTCGCGGTGCGCATGGAAATGCCCGAGGACAAGGTGCGCAAGGTGCTGAAGATCGCCAAGGAGCCGATCTCGATGGAGACGCCCATCGGCGACGACGAGGATTCGCACCTGGGCGACTTCATCGAGGACACCTCGGTGGCCTCGCCGA
The DNA here is from genome assembly GCA_035624075.1 of Steroidobacteraceae bacterium. Taxonomy (GTDB): domain Bacteria; phylum Pseudomonadota; class Gammaproteobacteria; order Steroidobacterales; family Steroidobacteraceae; genus 13-2-20CM-66-19. The sequence goes on from DASPSF010000084.1 coordinate 53,311, forward strand.
TCGATCAGGCCACCATGGAGTCGCTGCGCGAGACCACCCACTCGGTGCTGGCGCAGCTCACCCCGCGCGAGGCCAAGGTGCTGCGCATGCGCTTCGGCATCGACATGAACACCGACCACACGCTGGAAGAGGTCGGCAAGCAGTTCGACGTCACGCGCGAGCGCATCCGCCAGATCGAGGCCAAGGCGCTGCGCAAGCTCCGCCATCCGAGCCGCAGCGAGCAGCTGCGCAGCTTCCTGATGGACGACTGAGTGCAAAGCGCCGCAGGCGCTTTCCGCCAGCAAGACCAAGGCCCGGTGCCGGCCACAGCACCGGGCCTTTTTCAATAGCGCGACAGGCGCGTTGGCTAGCTGGCTATATGCCGCCCTTGCCGAGTGTGTCGATGATCTCGCGCAGAGTCTCGGCGAGCGCCGGGTGGCTCGCTTCGAACCGCACCGCGAGCCGCTCGATGCGCAGCAGCGCCCCGGGACTGGCCGGGCCCGGCGCGTCGATCGCCTCCATCACGGTATTGAGCCGCGCGCGATCCTCGGCGCGCAGCGCGCTGCCGACGCTCAGGTGCTCGCCCAGCCGCGCGAGCAGCTCTCGCAGTCTCCCCTCGGCCATGGCGCAGCCTGAAGCGGAGGCTACCCGGCGGGGCCGAACGCGCCCCCGGGCGCGCCGCCTCCACCACCGCTGCCGGCGTCGCCGCCGAGCAGCTCCTTCCAGGTGTGCTCGCGTCCGAGGCGCTTGCCCTTCTCGGTCAGCTTCACGCCCTCGGGGGAGAGCGTGATCATGTAGGGCTTGCCATCGACCTCGATCTCGCGCTTGAGCATCTTGTTGAGCTTGGTAGCCATTGCGTCCCCTACTTCACCAGACCTTCGGATTTGAGAGCTTCGAGCGTGTGTGGCCGGGCGCCGACGCGCTCATGCAGGCGCTTGAGCGCGGGCCAGCGGCCGATGTCGATATTCACGTGCGCGCCCCAGCCGAGCACGACGTAAAGGTACGCGTCAGCGACGGTGAACTGCTCGCCCATCAGGTAGGGCTTCGATCCCAGCGCCCGCTCGGCGTAGTCGAGCCGCTTCGCCAGGTTGTTGCGCGCGTATTCCTTGACCGACTCGTGCACGTCCCGAAACAGCGGGCTGAAGGACTTGTGGATCTCGGTGCTGATGAACGCGAGCCATTCCGTCAGGCGGTAGCGTTCCAGCGTGCCGGCCGGCGGCGCGAGCTTCGCGGCCGGGTTGCGGTCGGCGATGTATTGCAGCACCGCGACGTTTTCCGTGAGTGTCTCGCCGTTGTCGAGCGTCAATGCGGGCACGTACCCCTTGGGATTCACTTCGTTGAAGTCGAGCCCGTCGGCCGCCTTGCGGGTCTTGCGGTCAACCTTCACCAACTCGAATTTAAGTCCCGCCTCAAACAGCGAGATCGCCGATGCCAGTGAGCAGGCGCCGGTCAGATAGTAGAGCTTCATGCTGGCCTCCTTGTACCTGCGCCCGCTGCACCCATGGGTATGCGGCGCGCAAAGAGCCATGCTAACGGGCCGCGCACCGATGGCAAGAGGATTCTTGTGCGAGGTCGCATTTGATACCGGCCGCGGTCGCTGCAGGCGAAGTCCGCGGCGCGCGGCTGCTACAATCGCCTTGGAGAGGGCCTGTAGCACAGCGGTCAGTGCAGGGGACTCATCGACACGGTGCCTTCGCGCGGAAACGCGCGAAGTGGACGGGATGAATTCAGGGGAACCTTCGGGGACCAACACCCATGGCAATCCTGAGCCGAGCCGCCGGTGCACCGGCGGAAGGTGCAGAGACTACCTGAGGGCTGAAGTGCCCTTGATGACAGGCTTTGAGCATCCCGCACCCACACGCGCAGCTTTTGTGCACGGGTGAAGAGATAGTCCACTCCCGGGGGAAACCCCGGGGCAAAGTGAATCCCTTGGTCGTAGGTTCGAATCCTACCGGGCCCACACCACCAACCTTGCCCTTCGTTGGGCGCGGGAGAGCGGTCGTAGGTTCGAATCCTACCGGGCCCACACCACCAACCTTGCCCTTCGTTGGGCGCGGGAGAGGCCCATCAACCCTTGAACTGGAACCAGATGATCTGAGCTGCCGTCGCCGTCAGCAGGGCGTTGCAATGATGACAGTGAAAGCGCAGCCCGCCGCTGCCGGAGAACCTGAGTGTCTTTTGACCCTCATTGGGATCATGGACGGCGGCGCTGGTGCGATGACACCAGCCGCATTCGCTGCCGTAGTACCACTCGTGCTCCGCGGGCTTGATGCGCGTGGCTAGGAAGATGCTCACCAGCTGCACCGTCGCACCGGGCGATGCCGCCAGCAGCAAGGCTTCGAAGGCCGCGATGGCTTTCTCTGGCTGGGGCATGACGGCATCTATCATGGCCCGATCACGATCCGCGTGCCATCCGGCTGCCATCCCGCACATTCCCGTACCGGGCGCATGAACGGCGGCTGAACCTGCGTTCCGCCCGGGCGCCATCCGCGTGCCACTGCAGTAGCGCACCTTTTGACCAGCGGGTATCCGAGGGCGGATAGTTCCAGCGCCGCATGCCTTCCAAGCACAAAGGACCTCGGCGAAAAACGCGCGTGCTCGTCGCGGACGACAACGAGACCTATCGTCACGCGCTGCTGATGGTGCTCGGCGGCGTTCCCTCGCTCGAGGTCGTCGGACAGGCGGCCAGCGGCGACGAATGCCTGCGGCTGGCCGAGACGCTCTCGCCCGACGTGGTTCTGCTGGACGTGAACATGCCGCAGCAGAGCGGCATCGAGGTCGCGCGGCGCCTCAAGTCCAGCGAGCATCCGCCCCAGGTGGTGATCCTGTCGCTCTCGGATGCCGGCGACGGTCGCGCGGCGGCGCTCTCGGCCGGCGCCGACGCCTACGTCCCCAAGGCCGCGGCATTGACGCAGCTGGTGCCGCTCCTCACCGGCTACCCGCGGCACCGGCACCCCGGCAGCCGGCGCGCCTAGAGTGACGCGCCGCGAGCCGGATCGGCCTGTGCTTCGTCGCCGGGCTGATTCGGCACCGAGCAGGCGACGATCGTGCCGCCACCCGGGCGCGGCCCGACGTACAGCCGGCCGCCGATGGCGCTCGCCCGGTAACGCAGCGAGTACGCCCCGTGGCCACCGGGCGAGCCGGGAACCTCCGCGATGCCGGAGCCGTCGTCGGCCACGGTGAGTTTCAGCTCCGGGCCTTCGAGCGTCAGCTGGATGTCGATGCGGCGCGCATTGGCGTGCTTGAGCGCGTTCTGCACCGCCTCCTGCGCGATGCGGAACAGTTGGCCACGGTCCTCGAGCGGGATTGCCACCGATCCGTTGGTGGTGTCGGAGAGCTGCACGTGCACTTTCTCGGTGGTGCTGCCGGCCGCGAGGCGCGCGAGTCCCGCCGCCAGGTTGCCCTTGTCGGCCACGAGCGGCGACAGCCCGCTCACGATGCCACGCGCGGTCACGAGGCTGCGGGCGAGGATCGCGCTCACCTCGCGGAAGCCCGCCGCGCTTTCGGGGCTCCCCTGCCGGGCGCGCGCCGCGAAGGTGTCCGCCAGCAGCTGCGCAGCCGTGAGCTCCTGTCCGAGGGCGTCGTGCAGCTCATAGGCGAGGCGGCGCTGCTCGCGCGTCGCCGCCCCGATCACCTCGCGCTGCAGCTTTCGCAACTCGGTCAGATCGTGCGCGGAGCAGTGCAGGTAGCGCGCTCCGGCGAGCTCGAACGTACTGGCGACGACTTCCACCGGGAAATCCGTGCCGTCCTTGCGGCGGTGCCGGGTCTCGAAGCGCACCGCCTCGCCGCGGCGCAATCTCTCGATCAGATCGGTGAGCTGCGATTCGACAAACAGCGGGTCCCAGAACGATGGATCGCGCCCGAGCAGCTCCTTGCGCGACCAGCCGAGCGCGGCGCAGAAAGAATCGCTGGCATCGACCAGCCGCCCGTCCCAGTCGAGTATGTGCAGACTGTCGCTCGCCTTGCGCAGGAACACCTGGCTGCGCTGGTGCTCGAGCCCGATGCGCCGCTGCAGCTCGACGCGCTGGGTGATGTCGCGGAAGTTGATCACGATGCCGGCGACCGCGGGGTCGCGCAGCAGGTTGGTGAACGTGGCCTCGAGCCAGGGCCACCCGCCGCTCTTGTGCCGCAGGCGCGCCACCACCTCGACCGATGATTCGTCGATGGCGGTGCAGGCGGCGAGCTGCCGCCCGACCTCAGGGGAATCCTCCGGGTGAACGAATTCGAACGCGCTGCGCCCGAGCATCTCCGCCGGCTGGTAGCCGAGAACCCGGCCGGTCGAGCTGCCGACGTAGCGCAACCTTCCGGCGCTGTCGGCGATCACGACGCCGTCGGCGCTCTTGTCCACCAGGGCCTGGAAGCGCGCGTACTGATGCTCGACTTCCTGCTCCGCCTCGCGGCGCCGCTCATCCGCGCGCAGCGACTGCAGGCCGTAGTCGATGTCGCTCGCCAGCTCGACCAGCAGCCGCACTTCGCCCTCATCGAAATGTCCCGGCTCCCTCGAGTAGATGGTCAGCGAGCCGTAGGCCGGTGTTGGCTTGCCGAGCGGCAGGGCGATCGAGCTGCGGAAGCCGTGGCGCTCGGCGCGGCTCCTCCACGGGTGCATGCTCTTGTCCGTCAGGATGTCGCGGCTGATCGAAGGCCATCCCGAGCGGATCGCATTACCCGTGGGGCCATGGCCTGCGTCGGTGTCCGCCCAGCTGATCTCGACGCCCTCGAGGTAGGCGGTCTCGCCCTTCGCGACCACGGGCCGGATGCGCCGGGCCGCGCCCTCCTCGGCCATGCCGATCCACGCCAGGGCGAATCCGCCCTGATCCACCAGGATCTGGCACATGGACTCCATCAGCTGCGTGGCGCTGGTGGCGTGCACCAGGGCCTGGTTGCAGTCACTCAGCACGCGCAGCGTGCGATTGCGCGCGCGCAGCTCCTGCCAAGCGCCTCGCAGCCGCGTCGCCTCGGCATTTCTCTGCAGCGCCAGGCGCAGCGCCAGCGCCAGCAGCAGCGAGCCCGCCACGTACAGCCCGCCGAGCTGCACCGCCATGGATTTCTCGCGCTGGTATACCGGGGCGAGGTCCTCCATGAGGCGCAGCGTGGCCACGCGCCGGTAGGAATAGGCAATCGGGGTCTCGACCGAGATAACCGCCGCGGGCGCACCGGCACGCCGGAAGCTGCCGATCGGGAAGCCGTTGGGGGCGGTGAGCTCGAGGCCCGCGATGCTCGAATCCGCAGCGGCAATGCTGGCGAACAACGCGTCGATGTCCTGGTACTGGCCCTGCTGCAGCTGGGTCGTCACGATCTTTGCAACGAGCGTCAGCTCCTGAGCGGCACGATGGCGCGCGATCGTCGCCTCGGCGCCATGGATCTGGCTGAGCAGCAGCGCCAGCAGCCCACCGAGCAGCAGCACCAGCAGCAGCAGGATGGGCCAGGCCCAGGCGAGCAGTCGATCGCGAGCGCTCATCGACGCGGGTGCGGGACGCTGGCCGGCAAGCGCATCAGAGCCCGCAGATTGTCGTAGTCGCTGTCGCGTGCCGCGACCAGCGCAGTCATCGCCGGATCGATAGCGATCATCGCCACCTTGCCCTGAGGCGTGCCGGGCAGCTCCATGAACGCGCGCCGCAGCGCGTCGACCTCGGCGCCGGAAAGCCCGCTGCTCGCCACGAACAGGTGATCGGCGACCGCCGGCTGATGCGCCAGCGTGCGCAGGCCGCGGGGCGCGTACTCGCGATAGATTTCCTCACGCACCGCCCCGGCGTCGAAGTCGCCGGCGAGCACGGCGAGTGCGACGTTGCGGTAGCTGTGGAGATACGCGCTCTGTGCCAGCGCACTCTCCGGCACTCCCGCGTCACGCAGCATCGCGGCCGGCACGACGTGGCCGCTGGTCGCCTCGGGGTCGCTGAACGCGAACCGTTTCCCCTTCAGGTCCTGGAGCGACCGGATCGCACTGTCCTGCCGCACGATGATCTCGCCGTGCCGCGCCGGATCGCCATTGATCACCTGCCGCGCGAGCAGCGGCTTCGGCCCGTAGCTGCCGGTCATCCTGACATACAACGCCGGTCCCATGTAGGCGATGTCGACGCTGCCCGTGCCGATGGCGGCAATGTGCTCGGCATAACTCACGCCGACCCGCACCACCACGGCGCGCCCGGTCGAGCGGGCCAGCGCCTCGGCAAGCGGAGTGAAGCGGCGGGTGATCTCCTCCGCCGGCAGGTATGGATGCACGGCGAGCACCAGCGGCGCCGGCGCGCCGGCAGCCACGGCCGCGCCCGCGGCCAGCAGGCCGGCCAGTAACCCCGCCAATCTACCCGCAAGTCGCATCGCAGCCCTCGAGGCGGCGGCCCGAAGAGTCAGGCCGGCTGATAATCCTTCACACCGGTGCGCCACAACAGGAACGCGTAGGTATCGGCCGCCTCGCGGTCCTGCTGCGAGCGTGTCGAGCCTATGCCATGGCCGGCGTCGAAGTCGACGCGCAGCAGGATCGGCTTGCCGGAAGCGGAGGCGGCCTGCAGCCGCGCCGCCATCTTCGCCACGTGAAAGGGCGCGACGCGTGGATCGGTGACGCCGGTCGTGAGCAGCACCGCGGGGTAGGCCACGCCATCCTGCACCGCCTGGTAGCTGTCGATGAGCTTCAGGGTGCGATAGCCCGACGGCTCGCTGATCGCGCCCCACTCGGGCTCCTCGCCGTAGCCGTTCTGCTCGGCGACGTAGCGCAGCGGATTCGACCAGCCGACCCCGTCGATCACCGCGGCAAACAGCTCCGGGCGCTCGGTGAGCGCCCGGCCGACGGTGATGCCGCCCGCGGAGCGGCCGCCGATGGCGAGACGCTCGGGCGCGGTGTACTTGAGCCTGCACAGCTCCTCGCACACGTCGATGAGATCGCGCCAGGTGTTGGGCTTGTTCATGAGCTGCCCGGCCTTGTGCCACTCGCGGCCGTACTCACCGCCGCCGCGCACGGCCGCGTAGCCGACGATGAACCCGGCGTCGATGAGGGCCAATGACCGGCCCGCGAAGCTCGGCGTGTACCCGGTGAGGCCATACGAGCCGTACGCGGAGATCCAGGCGGGCGTCGAGCCGTCGCGCTTCAGCCCCTTCCTGAAGATCAGCGAGTATGGAATGCGGGTGCCGTCGCGCGCGGTGGCGAAGCGCCGCTCGGTCTCGTAGCCCGAGACGTCGATCGCCGGGCGCGGCGTCAGTCCGGTGGCGGCGACCCTGCCCTGCGCATCCACCGACCAGATGTCGGCCGGGTTGAGCCAGCCGGTGAAGGAAAACAGCGCGCCGTCCTCGGTGGGATTGGTCGCGAGCGCCGTCAGCGTGCCATCAAAAGGCAGGGCAATGTCGGTGACGCGCCCGTCGCGGCCGAGGCGCCGCAGGCCGGCGATGCCGCCGTCCATCAGCCGCAGATACAGGCCGTCGCGAGCGCGCGCGAAGTCCTCGATCACCACCGGCCCTTGGGCGAGCACTTCGGTCGCGCCCGCCACCGCGGGCGCACTCACGGAGGCCCTGAGAACGCGGCCACGCGGGCAGCCCTTGTTGGCGAGCAGGTAGAGCGTCTCGCCGTCGATCAGGGCATCGGTCACCTCGTCCTCGAACTCCGCCACCGGCACCCAGCGCGCGCGGTTCGCCACCGCATCCGCGACCGGAGCGATCAGCAGGCGCGACTCGCTGCGCACGTCCGAGAGCGTGAGCAGCGCGTAGCGCGAGCCCTGAAAGGTCTCGATGACCGGCAGCTGGATCTTCTCGTACCGCAGCTGAGGATCGAGTCCGCGCTTCATGAGGACCGGATCGCTCCCGGGATCGGTTCCGAGCCGGTGGAAGCGCGCCTGGCTGTCGAGATAGCGCTCCGGTGTGTCGACCTTGCCGGTGAGCTGGTTGTAGAAGAAGCCGCTGCCGTCGTCGAGCCACGCCGGGTGGGCGGCTTCGGTGTTGGCGATGCGCTCCGGCAGATCGGCGCCGTCGGCCACTTTGAGGATGTGCAGCACCGAATCCTCGCTGCCATCCCTGGAGAGGCCATACACCACGTGCGCGCCGTCGGGCGATGGGTGCCACCAGTCGAGCGACAGGTGACTGGTGGCGTCCGAGAGCGCGGTGGGGTCGATCAGCACGCGCCGCACGCCCTGCTCCTCGACGAACAGACGATAGTTGTCGGCACCTGCCGGCCGCTGCTCGAGGAATAGCTTGCCGCCGGCGCGCTGCGCACGGCGGGTGAGCGCGGCGTCGCCCGAGAGCTGCTGGATGCGCGCCAGCAGCTCGTCCCGGCCGGGAATGCGCGCCAGCACCGCGCGCGTGTGGGCGTTCTGTCCGCGCAGGAAGGGCAGCCACTCCGGATCCTGGTCGTTCTCCATCCAGCGGTACGGATCGCGCAGCGTCTCGCCGAAATAGGTGTCGGTGACGACCGCGACGCGCGCCACCGGCGCCGGTGGAATCGCGGCCACAGCCGAGGCCGCGGCAGCCCCGGCGGCCGCCGCTCCGGCGGTGTCGCCGCGGCGCGCGAGCAGTGCCGCGACCGCGCCCGCGGCGCCGGCGATCAGTCCACGACGGGTGATCGGGGCCATGAAAATCCTCCGGTCCTTCAGTGCTGCCTGGCCTCCGGCGGCTGTGCGGGCTCCGGCAGCCAGTGCACCTGCTCACGCAGATCCGCGGCGACATCATCGACCTGGCCCCGTCCGCGCGCCAGCACCGCGATGCTGCCGTCGCCCGCCGGCACGATGACGCCGGTCATGCCCCCTTCGCGGAAGTCGTCGCGTGCCCTGACCTGCTCGTGACGCAGGATCAGCACCGTGGCCGGCCCGTGCGTGGTCTCGACCACCAGGTGCGGCACGTAGTGCCCGCGGAACCAGCAGCTCTGCGCGTAGAGGATCTTATCCGAGGCGAGGTCGAGCCCGATCCCGGAGCTCTTGAGCGCGTGATCGATCGAGCCGGCGCTCACGCCGTGAGTGCTGAGCCAGCTCTCGGGCTCCCCCTTGACGTGCGTCACCAGGTCGTGCGCCAGCGTGTCGGTGGGACGCAGCACCCACACCGCCAACCCCACCGCCATCGCCAGCACCACTCCCGCCGCCAGCGCGTATTCGCGCCACAGTGGTGCGCCGCGCGGCGCGTGAGTCACGCGCATGACCGGCGGCCCCTCGAGCGCGCGGCGGATGTCGGCATTCAGTTGCTGCATCTCGGCCCGCAGGGCACGGCAGCCCTCGCAGCCGCGCAGGTGCTCCTCGAGCTCCGCTCCGGCCGCCTCCGGGTCCGCTCCGATCAGGAGCCGTGCGTCCTCGCAGATCACGCCGGCTGCTCCGCGGGCGCGGCATTGGCGCCGGGGCTCGGCCCGCACAGGCCGCGCAGCTTCAGGCGCGCGCGGAACAGGCGCGTCAGCACCGCGGTGTTGGTGAGCTCGAGCTCGCGCGCGATCTCCTCGGTCGAGAAGCCGCCGAGCACCTGCATCACGAGCGGCTCGCGGTACTCGAGCGGCAGCCTCATGATGCCGTAGCGCAAGGTGAGCAGCTCCGCATCGGCGGCCGCGGCGGCAGCGTGGTCGGCAACGTCGATCGCATCATCGAGGGACACGAGCTCCAGTCGCTTGCGTTCATAGAGCCGCGCGTGCTCGCGCCTGACGATGGTCAGCAGCCAGGCGCGCGCGGCGGCCGGGTCCTTGAGAGCGTCCCGGGCGCGCCAGGCGCGCAGCAGCGCCTCCTGCACGATGTCCTCGGCGATCGACCGGTCGCGCGCCAGCCATTGCGCGAAGCGCAGCAGATCCGGCCGCATCGACTCGAACAGGGCCGTGAGGGAGCCGCGCGCACCCGCCGCGCGCGAGCGCTCACCAAGAGAGGAGACCGGGGATGGCACCGGGGGATTGCGCATGACCGCTGGCGGCTCGAACCGCGGCGATTATATGTGCCGCGCCCGGCGGCAGTGGCAATATCGCGCCAGCCCGCCCGGTCTTTACGCCCACTACCACTGACTACGAGGAGAACCACGTGAAGTATCTGATCCGGTGGCTGATCGACTGGCCGGAGAGCGTCGCGCGACATCTCAGCTGGCTCGCGCCGCTGTTCGCGCGCATCACCGTCGGCTGGGTGTTCCTGTGGAGCGGCTGGGGCAAGCTTCACAACCTGCCCCAGGTCATGCAGAACTTCGTCGATTGGGGCATTCCGTTCCCGCAGCTGCTCACTCCGTTCGTGTCGGGTGTCGAATTCTTCGGCGGCCTGTTCCTGCTCGCCGGGCTCCTCAGCCGCATCTCGGCCGGCGCCCTCGGCGTCACCATGATCGTCGCCATCCGCTCGGCCAAGTGGGGCGACGTCGACTCGCTCGAGACACTGCTCGGGTTCGACGAGTTCGAGTACCTGGCGCTGTTTCTCTGGATCGCGATCGCCGGCGCGGGTCCGCTGTCGCTCGATCACTGGCTGCAGCAGCGCTTCAGCCCCCGGGCAGAGCGTCTCGTCGCAGCGCCGCGTGCATAACGCGGCCGCGCGTAACAAAATACGCCTCGCCCCGGTCTGCTCACGTGACCGGGGCTTCGAGCCCGGTAAGTCAATACGTATTCACTTCACCCTGAGGTCCATCCCAATGCGTAAAAACAGCACCGGCGTAGCCCTCGCGACAGCGGCGGCCATGCTCTTCGGCACGGCTCTGACCAGCACCGCCTCGGCCGCGGACGCCCCCAAGGCCGACGCAGCGAAGATTCACTGCACCGGGGTCAACTCCTGCAAAGGTCAGTCGGCGTGTAAGAGCGCCAACAATGCCTGCAAGGGACAGAACTCCTGCAAGGGCAAGGGCTTCCTCGAGATGACCAAGGCCGACTGCGACGCGGCCAAGGCGAAAGCCAAGTAACAGGTCCTGAAGCTGAAGTCCCGGTGTGGCGGCCGCTGTGCGGCGGCGCCGCACCGGGGTTTTTTCACCGCGGCGGCCGCTCAGACCGGCACCCCGTCGAAGAACTCCACCACGCCGCTCTCGAGCGAGTACTCGGCACCGACCACCAGCAGGCCATCCCGCTCGATCGCCTGCTCGAGCACCTCCGAGCCATGACGCAGATGATCGGCCGACATGCGGATGTTGGCGCGCACCGCCTGGCGCACCAGGGCGTCGCGATCGGCGCCCGCACCGCGCTCGATGATTCCCTCGACTGCCGGACGGATGCGATTGACGATCGAGCGCAGGTTCGGCGACTGCTCCCTGCTCGGGCGGGTGAGCTGGTCGACCGTCGCATGGATCGCGCCGCAGTTGGAATGGCCCAGCACCACCACCAGGCGCGTGCCGAAGGCCGCGGCGGCGAACTCGACACTACCGACCTGGGACGGGGCGACGATGTTGCCCGCCACGCGGATCACGAACAGATCGCCGAGCCCCTGGTCGAACACGATCTCGGCGGGCACCCGCGCGTCCGAGCAGCCGAGAATGATCGCGAGCGGCTCCTGTCCGGCCGGCAGCTCGCGGCGGCGTGTGCGCACCGGGTGCGCCTCGCGCAGCTCCGCGACGAAGCGGCGGTTGCCTTCACGCAGCGCGGCGAGCGCCGTGAGTGCGGGTGTCATGCCGCCACCGTACCGGGAGCGGCGCCGAAAGCCAACCCGCGGCGGCGGCTCAGCGCGGCCGGCGCACGCCGCGGGTCGGCGCCGCGGCGAGCGGATCCTCGGGCCAGTAGTGCTTCGGGTAGCGGCCGCGCAGATCCTTGCGCACCTCCAGGTAGGCGCCGCGCCAGAAGCTCGCCAGGTCGCGCGTCACCTGCACCGGGCGTTGCGCGGGCGACAGCAGCCGCAAGGTGACGGGCACCCGCCCGCCGTCGATGCGCGGCGTCGCCGCAAGCCCGAACACCTCCTGCAGCCGGACCGCGACCGCCGGCGCGTCGTCCCCCTGGTAGTCGACGCGGATGCGCGAGCCGCTCGGCACCGCCAGGTACGCCGGCGCGCGTTCATCGAGCGCGCGCTGCTGCTCGAAGCTCAAGCGCGCCCGCAGCGCCTGCTCGAGCGGCACGCGCGAGAGATGCTCGCGCCGCGTCACCCCATCGAGCCAGGGCGCGAGCCAGTCCTCGAGCGAGCCCGCGAGGGCGCCGTCCGACACATCCGGCCAGGGCGGCGCGCCAGCGCGGGCGGGCGCCGCGCGCAGAAAGGCGATGCGCGCCTGAAGATCGCGCGTCTCGCGGTCCCAGGGGAGCGCCGTGAGCGTGAGCTCGCGGACTCCGGCGAGCATCGCCTGCCGCAGGGCGTCGGCGGGCGCATCGGCGAGCGGCTGCTCCTCGAGCAGCAGCGCATCGAGCTCGAGCGTGCGCCGTGCGCTGACCGCCTGCTCGCGCGTGCTCCAGGCAACCGAGTCGACGCGGCGGATGCGGCCGGCGAACTGCTCCATGAGGTCGGTGCGCTCGAGCGGCGCGGCGAGCAGGATGCGCGCGTCACCAGGATGGTTGGTGAGGTCGAGGTCGAGATCGGCGGCGACGATGAGCTCGCGGCGAGCGAGCGGCTGGGCCGCGGCGAACGCCGCGCCGCGGCCGTTGGTGAGCGTGAAGCTCGCGCCCTGCGCGCCCCGGCGGCGCCCGATCCGGTCGGGATAGGCGAATGCCAGCAGCAGCCCGAGGTCGCGATCGGCGCCGCGCCGTGAGCGGGGCGCCGCGCCTGGCTGCGGCGGCGCGAGCTGCCGCTCGAGATCGCGCGCGGCGCGCCGCACACGCTCGAGCGTCCCGCGGTCCACGCCGGTGCGCGCCCCTTCGCCACGCACCAGCTCGAGGCGCGTGCGGATGTCGGCGTCGGCACCCGCCGCAGCTCCGCGCAGCACGTCACGCTCGCTGAGGAGAGCTGCGAGCAGGGCGCCGAGCTCGAGGCTTCCGAGCTCGCGCGAGCGCAGCAGCAGGTGCGCGAGCCGCGGGTGCACGCCGAGGCGCGCCATCTCGCGGCCGTGCGCGCTGATGCGTCCGTCGGGATCGAGCGCGCCGAGGCGCTCGAGAAGCGCCGCCGCCGCGGCCAGCTGCGCTTCGGGGGGCGCATCGAGCCA
>DASPSF010000142.1:0-61839 GCA_035624075.1 Steroidobacteraceae bacterium
CGTCCGTCGATGCGCACGCGCACGAAGCCCTGCGCCCCCAGGTCCTCGAGCAGCTCGAGGTGCTCGCCCTTGCGCTGCGCGACCACCGGCGCGAGCAGCGCCGCCGCCGTGCCTTCGGGGAGCTTCAGCACCTGGTCGACCATCTGGCTCACGGTCTGTGCGGCGAGATCGGTGCCGTGATCCGGGCAGCGTGGCGTGCCGGCGCGCGCGTACAGGAGGCGCAGGTAATCGTAGATCTCGGTGACCGCGCCGACGGTCGAGCGCGGGTTGTGCGAGCTCGCCTTCTGCTCGATGGCGATCGCCGGCGACAGGCCCTCGATGCTGTCGACGTCCGGCTTGTCCATGGTCGCGAGGAACTGCCGCGCGTAAGCCGAGAGCGACTCGACGTAGCGCCGCTGGCCTTCGGCGTACAGTGTGTCGAAGGTCAGCGAGGACTTGCCCGAGCCGGACAAGCCCGTGACCACGATCAGCCGCTCGCGCGGCAGGTCGAGGTTGAGGTTCTTCAGGTTGTGAGTGCGCGCACCGCGCACGCGAATTTGCTGCATCGAACTTTAAATAGTACGGCGTGGGTCCACTGAGACCAACGCCGCCGGCGATCGGGCTGAAATACTTGGGGGCCCTTGACAGTCGTTCAATATATCTTAAGATATATCTAATAGAACGACGGGAACCAAGTCATGCGTCATCACTATCGCTGGGGCGGCTGCGGCCCCGATTTCGCTGAAGCGCTTTACGCGGGCGGCCGCCACCGAGGGCGCCGCTTCTTTGGCGCCGGCTTCATGGGCGGCGGGGGCATGGGCCCTGCGTGGTTCAGCGCCGGCCGCAAGCTTGGCGCGGGCGACCTGCAGCTGGTGCTGCTCGCGCTCCTCGCCGAGCGGCCGAGCCATGGCTATGAGCTCATCAAGGCGTTGGAAGAGCGCTCCGGGGGGTTCTACAGCCCGAGCCCCGGCATGGTTTATCCCGCACTCACCTGGCTCGAGGAAGTCGGCTACGCGAGCGTAACGGCCGAGGGCGCGAAGAAGCTCTACAGCATCACCGAGGCCGGACGCGCATACCTGAGCGAGAACCAGGCGGCTGCCGAGGCGATGCTCGATCAGCTCGAGCGAATCGGCCACAAGATGGGCCGAGTGCGCGAGATTTTCGGCGCGTTCGATCACGACGCCGCCGCCGGCTCCGAGGAGCTCGACGCGGCGCGGCGCGAGCTGCGGCTGCTGCTGCTGGAGGCGCGCCACGCGAACGCTGGGGAGCAGGCCCGGATCGCCGGGATTTTGCGCCAGGCTGCCACGCTGATCCGCAAGAAGGCCTGAGCGCAGCAAAGCAGGGCGTTCGCAGGAGGAATGCGGCCCGGGGCGCCATTGCGCGCCACCGGGATGCTCTCTATTCTTCCCCGCCGCTCACACGAACAGGAATCTCACCATGGCGCGCGGAGTCAACAAGGTCATCATCATCGGCAACCTGGGCGCGGATCCCGAGACCCGTGCCATGCCCTCCGGCACCACAGTCGCGAACCTGCGCGTGGCGACCAGCGAGAGCTGGCGCGACAAGCAGACCGGCGAGCAGCAGGAGCGCACCGAATGGCATCGCGTCGCGCTCTTCGGACGGCTGGCGGAAGTGGCCGGCGAGTACCTGCGCAAGGGGTCGCAGGTCTACATCGAAGGGAGCCTGCGCACGCGCAAGTGGCAGGACAAGCAGGGCAACGATCGCTATTCGACCGAGATCGTCGGCAACGACCTGCAGATGCTCGGCGGGCGCGGCGGCGGTGCGGGCGGTGGACCCGGCGGCGGAATGGCACCCGTCGGAGCGGGCGCGGGCGGCGGCCGTGAGTTCGGGGAAGACACCGGCGGTGGTGGCGGTGGCGGCGGCGCGGGCCGCAGCGGCGGTGGTGGCGGCGGCTCGGGCGAGGAATTCGACGACGATATTCCGTTCTGAGCGGAGCGCGGAAGGTCAGTAGTCGTCGTACACGAGAGAGTAGCGCTTCACGTATCCCACTGCGCGGATGGCTTCCTGTACGTCGTGTCGCGCCATCAGAGCCTGCCAGCGGTGCTGCACGAGTACCACCTGCGGCGGCATAGTCTCCTGGCCCCATTGCTGAATCGCGAGCAGGGCGCCGCTGCGCAGCGCCGGATCTGCAAGACGGGAGATCAGCAGCTTCGCACCCTCCTCTTCCCGGTCGGCGTACAGCAGAGCGCCCTGGTATCCGCCGATCGAGTCCTCGCGATGCTCGCTCAGGAACTGCAGGGCCTCGTTCACCGCATTCGTGTCGTGGAGCTGCACGGCGGCCCTCAGCCTCGCGTCCTGTCTCACCGTGTCACCGTAAGCGCTCGCGCGTTCGACTCTCTTGAGAGCGGCGAGGGTTTCCTCGGGCCTGCCCAGATCCGCATACATCAGCGCCAGATTGAGAGTCTGGCTCACATTCGGGTCGCCGCTCTCCGACATGCGGCTCGCCGTCTCCATCTGGATCACCGCCGCGTCCCAGCGTCCCAGGCCGAACAGCGCATAGGCACGATCGTTCAGAACCCACACATACTCGTCCTCGTAGTCTTCGTAGGCCGTCGGCCCCTCGGCTTCCTGGCGCTCAATAGCCAGATCGGCCACCCGCAACGCCTGCTCGAAGCGCAGGGAGTGCCGCAGGAGATACATGAGTCCGATCATCGGCCTGAGACTCGCAGGGTTCGTCTGCACCTCAGTCAGTGCCGCCGCGATGGCTTGCTCGGTGGCGCTGCCCACATCGAGGCTCAGCTGGGAACGGATGGGGTCGAAGCGCTTGTCGGCCTCGATGCAGATCACGACATAGGGATTGGTGACTCGCGAAAGCGTCGCCACCGCGGCCGCGCGCTCGCCGTGCTCGAGTTGCAACAGTGCCAGTTGCTGCCACCACCCGCTTGCGTACACAGACGGCTTGGGAAAGCGGGCCTCGAACAGAGCGCGGAGGACCGTGTAGCGGTCGGCGTCGGAACCCGATTTCTGCAACGCCCAAACGGCGCCTGCGAGGGCGTATTTTCCGAAGTCCCCCGATGATTCAAACTGCGGCAGTGTCTCCGGCCAGCGCATGGCGAGTACCACGAGTGCCGCCCCGGCATCCTTCGAGTCACGGGCGGCGTAAGCGGCCCGCACGCGCTCAGACCAATCGACTGAACCTGCCTGGGGAAATTCGCAGGCGCGCTTGAGGAGGCTCAGTCGGCGCTCCGGGTCGTCCAGCTGGAGCGCCGTACGGGCGCCGAGCAGCAACGCCTGATGCCGCTGCGCCGGATCGAGCGTCTGGAAATCCGGGGAATCGATGACGCCGCGCAGGATACGGTCGGCCCCCTGGTAGTCGTGCCCACGCACCATGCGATCGGCTTCCCGAACTCGCTGGGCGGGCGTCTGCGCCGCGCCCGGCGTCCGCGGCGTGGCGCAGGCCGCGAGCCCAAGCAGGGCCAGCAGCGATAAGGGGAGCGGGTGCGCGAGAACTCTCATATGCGGCAACAGTACAGCATCGCGAAGACGCAAGCGCATGAAATCGCAGGTTTTTTCAAATCGCCCCGAGCTTCCGTGCGCCCCCTCAGGTAAGCCCGTAAAATTCACGCGCTTACCTTTTATGTCCCGCCGCTATTTCATCAAGACCTTCGGCTGCCAGATGAATGAGTACGATTCCGCGCGCATGGCGGACGTACTCAACGCCGGCGCCGGCCTCACCGCGACCGAGGATCCGCGCGAGGCGGACGTGCTGCTCATGAACACCTGCTCGGTGCGCGAGAAGGCGCAGGAGAAGGTGTTCTCGCTGCTCGGCGAGTGGCGGCGCCTGAAGAGCCGCCGGCCGGAAGTGATCATCGGCGTCGGCGGCTGCGTCGCGAGCCAGGAGGGAGAGGCGATCACCGAGCGCGCGCCGTTCGTGGATCTGGTGTTCGGGCCGCAGACGCTGCACCGCCTGCCGCAGATGATCGCGGACCTGAAGCGCACCGGACGCGCGCAGGTCGACGTCAGCTTCCCCGAGATCGAGAAATTCGATTCGCTGCCTGAGCCGCGCGCCGAGGGCGCGCGCGCCTTCGTGTCGATCATGGAGGGCTGCAGCAAGTACTGCAGCTTCTGCATCGTGCCGTACACGCGCGGCGAGGAGATGAGCCGCGGCTTCGACTCGGTGCTCGCGGAAGTGCGCGCGCTCGCCGCCCAGGGGGTTGCCGAGGTGACGCTCCTCGGGCAGAACGTCAATGCGTACCGCGGGCCGATGGCCGACGGGGCGCTGATCGACCTGGCGACGCTCATCCATCACGTCGCGCGCATCCCCGGCATCGAGCGCATCCGCTTCACCACCTCGCATCCGCTCGAGTTCGATGCGAGCCTGATCGAGGCGTTCGCGAGCGTGCCGCAGCTCGCCAATCACCTGCACCTGCCGGTGCAGAGCGGCTCGGATCGCGTGCTCGCGCTCATGAAGCGCGGCTACACCAGCCTCGAATTCAAGGACAAGGTGCGGCGCCTGCGCGCCGTGCGGCCCGGCATCTCGCTGTCGTCGGATTTCATCGTCGGCTTCCCCGGCGAGAGCGAGCGCGACTTCGAGGCGACGCTCGCGCTGGCGCGCGAGCTCAACTTCGATCAGTCGTTCAGCTTCATCTACAGCCGCCGCCCCGGGACGCCGGCGGCCGCGCTCCCCGACGAGGTGAGCCACGCGGTCAAGCAGCAGCGCCTCGCGCGCCTGCAGGCGCAGCTCGAATCCCAGACGCACGCCATCAGCGCGGCGATGGTCGGCACGCGGCAGCGCGTGCTCATCGAGCGGCCGGCGAAGCGCAATGCGCGCGAGCTCGCCGGGCGCACCGCCAACAACCGCTGGGTGAATTTCGCCGGCCCCGCCTTGCTCATCAACCGCTTCGCCGAGGTCGAGGTGACCGCGGCGCTGGCGCACAGCCTGCGCGGCCGGCTCGTCGACGCGGCGCCGCTCGCGGCCTGCGGCTGAATGGCCGTGGCCGCCTCATCGCCGCACCAGCCGCAACGGGAATTCGATCTCGACGGCGGCGACAACACCCGGCTCGCGAATCTCTGCGGACCGCTGGACGAGAACCTGCGGCTGCTCGAGCAGCGCCTCGATGTACGCATCCGCCGCCGCGGCGACAGCTTCCGCGTGAGCGGTGCGCTCGCCGCCGACGCCGAGGACATCCTGCGGGAACTTTTCGGCCTGACCCGCACCGAGGAGGTGACGCCGGAGCGGGTGCACCTGGCGCTGCGCGACCGCGAGGCGGGCGCGGCGCCCGCCGGTGCCGACCCGCGCGAGCAGGGCGTGCACGTGCCGCGCGGCGGGATCCGCGCGCGCGGCAAGCACCAGCGCGACTATCTCGCCCATATCCGCGGCGGCGATCTCACCTTCGGCATCGGCCCGGCCGGCACCGGCAAGACCTATCTCGCGGTCGCCTGCGCGGTCGAGGCGCTGCAGGCCGACCGCGTGCGGCGCATCGTGCTGGTGCGGCCGGCGGTCGAGGCGGGCGAGCGCCTCGGGTTCCTGCCCGGAGATCTCACGCAGAAAGTCGACCCCTACCTGCGCCCGATGTACGACGCGCTCTACGAGATGATGGGCTTCGACCGGGTGGCGCGCTTCATCGAGCGCAACGTCATCGAGGTCGCCCCGCTCGCCTTCATGCGCGGCCGCTCGCTGAACGACTCCTTCATCATTCTGGATGAGGCGCAGAACACCACCATCGAGCAGATGAAGATGTTCCTCACCCGCATCGGCTTCGGCTCGCGCGCGGTGGTCACGGGCGATGTCACGCAGACCGACCTGCCGGCAGGCAGGCTGTCGGGCCTCTCGCACGTGGTGGAGGTGCTGCGCAACGTGCCGGGCGTCGCCTTCACCTTCTTCGACGCGCAGGACGTGGTGCGCCATCCGCTGGTGCAGCGCATCGTGCAGGCCTACGAATCCCATGGGAGCGGCTCAGCTTGAGCGCCCGGCCGCTGACTCTCGAGCTGCAGCGCCGGGTACGGGCGTGGTCGCCGCCGCGCGCGGATCTGGCGCGCTGGGCGAGCGCGGCGCTCGGCGCGCGCGCCTCGAGGGCCGAGCTCGGGGTGCGCGTCGTCAGCCCCGCCGAGAGCCGCCGCCTGAATGCGCGCTATCGGGGCCGTGACCGGCCGACCAACGTCTTGTCCTTTCCGCCGCCCGCCATGCCGGCGGCTACGCCGGGCGGCGCGCGCGCGCTCGGCGACCTGGTGATCTGCCCAGGGGTGCTGCGCGGCGAGGCCCGTGCGCAGGCCAAGACCCTGAAGGCGCACTGGGCGCACCTGGTCGTGCACGGGACGCTGCACCTGATCGGCTACGACCATCAGCGTGCCGCCGATGCGCGCCGCATGGAGCGGCGCGAGATCGCCGTGCTGCGCCGCCTCGGCTTCGCCAACCCCTATCGGTGACGCCATGACCAAGGACCTGAACTCGACCGGACGGTGGCTGAAGCGCCTCAAACAGGGTCTCGCGTCCGAGCCGCAGGACCGTGAGGAACTGCTCGGCGTGCTGCGCGATGCCGGGGAGCGGGGGCTGGTCGACAGCGATGCGCTGTCGATGATCGAGGGCGTGCTGGAAGTCTCGGATCTGCAGGTGCGCGACATCATGGTGCCGCGCGCCCAGATGGTGTTCGTCCGCCGCCACGAGCGCGCCGCGAGCATCCTGCCGGTGGTGGTCGAGTCCGGCCACTCGCGCTTCCCGGTGATGGACGAGGATCGTGACGACATCGTCGGGGTCCTGCTCGCCAAGGACCTGCTGCGCCTCAGCGCGGAGAAGCGCGAGCGTTTCGACATCCGCGAGTTCATGCGTCCGGCGCTGTTCGTGCCAGAGTCGAAGCGCCTCAACGTGCTGCTGCGCGAGTTCCGCCGCAACCGCAACCACATGGCGATCGTGGTCGACGAATACGGCGGCGTCTCCGGGCTCGTGACCATCGAGGACGTGATCGAGCAGATCGTCGGCGAGATCGACGATGAGTTCGACGTCGAGGACGATCTCAACATCCGCCGTGACGCGGAGCGGCAATTCACGGTGCGCGGCGTGACCCGCATCGCCGAGTTCAACGAGTACTTCGGGGCGCAGCTTTCCGAGGAGGAGGGCTTCGACACCGTGGCGGGCCTGCTGATGAAGCAGCTCGGGCACCTGCCGCGGCGCGGCGAGAGCGCGACCATCGACGGCTTCGAGTTCCGCGTATTGCGCGCCGACCGCCGCCGGATCGAGGCACTCAGAGTCGTGGCGCCGCGCGACGTGCTGCCGCCGCCGGAAGAGCGCGCCGCGGGCGACGGATCCTAGGTGGCGCTCTACGTCCTCGCGCGGCCGTCCTCGGCACGGCTGCGGGCCCTGCTCGCGCTCGTGGCGGGAGCCGCGCTCGCCGCCTCCTTTGCGCCGCTTTCGCTGTGGCCGCTCGCGGTGCTCTGTCCGGCGCTGCTCATGTGGCTGTGGCAGGACGCCGCGCCGCGCGAGTCGGCCTGGCTGGGTTTTTGCTTCAACGCCGGCACCTTCAGCGCCGGCACCTACTGGCTGCTCCTGAGTCTGCCGCTCGGCGGCGCGCCGCTCTGGCTCGCGCTGTTTCTGCTGCTGGGCCTCACCGGCATCATGGCGCTCTACCATGCGGCGCTCGGCTACTGTGCCGGGCGCTGGCTGCCGCACGCGGGCTGGCTGCGCTCGCTGGTGGCGCTGCCGGCGGCGTGGCTGCTCATCGAGTGGTGGCGCGGCTGGTTCCTCTCGGGGTTCTCCTGGCTGTCGCTCGGCTACTCGCAGACCGACACCTGGCTCGCGGGGCTCGCGCCCGTCGCCGGTGTCTACGGTGTGAGCGCGGCGCTGCTGCTCTGCGCCGGGGCGCTGGTCACGCTCGCGAGCGGCTCGAAGTGGGCGCGGGTGAGCGCGGTCGTCGTGCTGCTCGTTCCCTGGGCCGCCGGGGCGGCGCTGCATGGCCTCTCCTGGACGCACGCCGCCGGCGCGCCGGTGTCGGTGGCGATTGCCCAGGGCGCGGTGCCGCAGGATGAGAAATGGCTCGACGCGAATCGCGAGGTGACGCTCGACCTCTACCAGAGGCTCACCGAGCAGGCGTTCGGCAACGCGCTCATCGTCTGGCCCGAGTCGGCGACGGCCGACACCGCCAACGACTTGGTGCCTTACCTGACGAACATCTACCGCGACGCCCATGCGCACGGCTCGGCGCTCGTCATGGGAATCCTGCGCGCCCAAGGCGGCGTCTCGGACTCCGACCCAGTGCTCTACTACAACTCGGTGCTGGCGCTCGATGCCCAGGTGAGCTGGTACGACAAGCACCACCTGGTGCCGTTTGCGGAATTCTTCCCCGTGCCCCAGTTCGTGCGCGCGTGGATGCGCCTCATGAGTCTGCCGTACTCGGATTTCACCCCCGGCGCCGCCTATCAGCCGCCGCTCGAGGCGGCGCACCTCAAGCTCGGGACCACGGTGTGCTACGAGGACGCCTACGGCGCCGCGATGCTCGAGGAGTTGCGCCGGGGCGGAGCGGACGCGCTGGTGAACGTCACCAACGATGCCTGGTTCGATCACTCGAGCGCCCGGCACCTGCACTTCCAGGTCGCGCGCATGCGGGCGCTGGAAGAGGGCCGCTACCTGATCCGGGCCACCAACGACGGCATCTCCGCGATCATCGGGCCGCACGGCGAGGTCGTGGCGCGCGCCCCGGAATTTCGTCCCCTGGTGCTGGTCTCCAGGGTGACCCCGATGACCGGCCTCACTCCCTATGCGCATGTTGGGAACTGGCTGATCGTGGCGCTCGCGGCGCTGGCGCTGGCATGCGGGATGGGGGTGCGGAATGATAGGCTGTGGCGGACCCGTTCCGGGCCGGCCGGCGCGGGTAGCTGAAGGACATGCATGTGAAAGCCGAACCGATCCTCCTTGCGCCGCTGCGCAGGACGCTCGCCGTGCTGGCGCTGGCGCTCGCGCTCGCGGCCTGCTCGCGCGACACCAGCGCCCAGCAGACGTCCCCGGCGGCCGACCCGGCCGCCGCGCAGGCCTCGGCCGCCCCCGCAGCCATGAGCGCCGCCGACTCCCCGGCGGAGCCCGCGATGCGCGCGCTCCCCGACTTCACCGCGCTGGTCGAGGAGTACGGGCCCGCGGTGGTGAATGTCGAGGTGGTGGAGAAGGCTCAGCAGGGCGGCTTCCAGGGACTGTCGCCGAATGACCCGTTCTACGATTTCTTCCGCCGCTTCGGCATCCCGCCGCCGGGCGAAGGGCCGCACGGCAATCAGCCGCAGGTGAGGGGCGCGGGCTCGGGCTTCATCGTCAGCCCCGACGGCTACATCCTCACCAACACGCACGTGGTGGCGGACGCCGAGACGGTGACCGTGCGGCTCACCGACCGGCGCGAGTTCCAGGCCAAGGTCATCGGCGCCGACGAGCGCACCGACGTCGCCGTGATCAAGATCAACGCCAACAGTCTGCCGATCGTCAGGCTCGGCGATCCCTCGCGCATCAAGCCCGGCCAGTGGGTGCTCGCCATCGGCTCGCCGTTCGGCTTCGAGAACACCGTGACCGCCGGCATCATCAGCGCCACCTCGCGCTCGCTGCCGAGCGACAACTACGTGCCGTTCATCCAGACCGACGTGGCGGTCAACCCCGGCAACTCCGGCGGGCCGCTGTTCAACATGGCGGGTGAGGTGATCGGCATCAACTCGCAGATCTTCAGCCGCACCGGTGGGTTCATGGGCCTGTCGTTCGCGATCCCGATCGACGTCGCGCGCAACGTCGAAGAGCAGCTGATCAGGACCGGGCGCGTGGTGCGCGGGCGCATCGGCGTCACCATTCAGGATCTCAACGCGCAGCTCGCCGAGTCCTTCGGGCTCGATCGGCCGCGCGGTGCGCTGGTGTCCTCGGTCGAGAAGGACGGCCCGGCAGCCAAGGCCGGCATCCAGCCGGGCGATGTGATCCTGGCCGTCGGCGGGCGCCCGGTCGAGCATTACGGCGAGCTCTCGGGGGCGATCGCGGCGATGAAGCCCGGGAGCGATACGACGCTCTCGGTGTGGCGGGGCGGCAAGCAGCTGAACGTGAGCGTAGCCGTCGCCGAGCTGCACGAGCAGCAGCAGGTGGCCTCCGCGCGCGGCCGCTC
Source organism: Steroidobacteraceae bacterium (assembly GCA_035624075.1). Classification (GTDB taxonomy): domain Bacteria; phylum Pseudomonadota; class Gammaproteobacteria; order Steroidobacterales; family Steroidobacteraceae; genus 13-2-20CM-66-19. The sequence continues at coordinate 10,053 of DASPSF010000142.1, forward strand.
GCAGGGCGGTGGTCCCCGGGCAGCCCCGAGCGCCTTCGGGCTCACCGTGCGGCCGCTCAACCCACAGGAGAAGCAGCAGGCCGGCACGCAAGGGAGCCTGGTGGTCGAGGAGGTCACGGGCGCCGCGGCCGCGGCCGAGGTGCAGCCCGGTGACATCATCCTCGGCGTCAACGGCAAGCGCGTGCATACGGTGGCTGAGCTGGAGGAGGCGGCCAGGACCGCCGGCAAGAGCGTGGCGCTCCTCATCCAACGCGAGGACGCCCAGATCTTCGTGCCGCTGCGATTGCCTTAACCCACATGCAAGAGACCTACGATCCCGCGGCCGTCGAGCGCGCCGCGCAGGACTATTGGCGGGAGCGGCGCGCCTTCGAAGTGCGCGAGGATCCCGCGAAACCTAAGTTCTACTGCCTGTCGATGCTGCCGTACCCCTCGGGCAGGCTGCACATGGGCCACGTGCGCAACTACACGATCGGCGACGTGCTGGCGCGCTACCTGGCGATGCAGGGCTACAACGTGCTGCAGCCGATGGGCTGGGACGCCTTCGGGCTTCCGGCCGAGAACGCCGCCATCAGCAACGCCGTGCCGCCTGCCAAGTGGACGCGCGACAACATTGCGCACATGCGCTCACAGCTCCAGTCGCTCGGCTTCGCCATCGACTGGCGGCGCGAAGTGGCCACCTGCGATCCGGACTATTACCGCTGGAACCAATGGCTGTTCCTGCGCATGCGCGAGCAGGGCCTCGCTTACCGCAGGAGCGGAGTCGTCAACTGGGATCCGGTCGATCAAACCGTGCTCGCCAACGAGCAGGTGATCGACGGGCGCGGCTGGCGCACCGGGGCGCCGGTCGAGAAGCGCGAGATCCCGATGTACTACCTCGCGATCACGCGCTATGCGGACGAGCTGCTGGCAGCGCTCGATGAGCTGCCGGATTGGCCGGAGCGCGTGCGTGTCATGCAGGCCAACTGGATCGGCCGCAGCGTCGGCTGCGACATCTCCTTTCCGTACGCGCCGGACACGGCGCGGGCCCTGGGTGCCGAGGGCGCCGTCAGGGTGTTCACCACGCGTGCCGACACGCTTTTTGGCGCCACGTTCATGGCGGTCGCCGCCGAGCACCCGGTGGCGCTCGCGGCCGCGCGCGGCAATCCGGCGCTCGCTGCCTTCGTCGACGAGTGCCGCCGCGGCAGCGTCATCGAGGCCGACCTCGCCACGCAGGAAAAGAAAGGCATGGCGACGGGGCTGCACGTGCTGCATCCCTTCACCGGTAAGCCGCTCGAGCTGTGGGTCGCGAATTACGTCGTGATGGCCTACGGCGAGGGCGCCGTGATGGGCGTGCCGGCCCATGACGAGCGCGACTTCGAGTTCGCGACCAAGAACCGGTTGGCCGTAGTGACGGTCGTGCGCTCGACGACCGGCGCCTATGACGAGGTGCGCGAGCCGTGGAATCCGGCCTATTGCGAGTACGGCACGACGGTGAACTCGGGCGAGTTCTCCGGGCTCACGTTCCAGCAGGCGGTCGATGCAATCGCGGCGGCGCTCGAGCAGAAGGGCCTCGGCAGGAAGCGCGTGCAGTTTCGCCTGCGCGACTGGGGTATCTCGCGCCAGCGCTACTGGGGCTGCCCGATCCCGATCATTCACTGCGGCGCGTGCGGCGAGGTGCCGGTGCCGGACGAGCAGCTGCCGGTGGTGTTGCCCGAGGACCTGGTACCCGACGGCAGCGGCAATCCGCTCGCGAAATCCCCGGCCTTCTATCAGTGCCGGTGTCCGAAGTGCGGCGGCGAGGCGCGGCGCGAGACCGACACCATGGACACCTTCGTCGACTCGTCCTGGTACTTCATGCGCTACGCCTGCCCGGACGACACGCGCGCCATGGTCGATCAGCGCGTCGACTACTGGCTGCCGGTCGATCAGTACATCGGCGGCATCGAGCACGCGATCCTGCATCTGCTCTACGCGCGCTTCTGGACCAAGGTGATGCGGGACCTGAAGCTGGTGAAGTTCGGCGAGCCGTTCACGCGCCTCCTCACCCAGGGCATGGTGCTGAATCACATCTTCTCGTTTCAGCCGCCCGGCGGGCGCAAGCGCTACTTCAATCCCGCGGAGGTCGAGATGCTGCGTGGCGCGGACGGCAGCGCCCGCTACGAGGTGCTGGTCGCCGACGGCGATGCGCTCGAGGTGCAGCACGAAGGCATCGGCAAGATGTCGAAGTCCGAGGGCAACGGCGTCGACCCGGAGGGGCTCATCGAGCGCTTCGGCGCCGACACCGCGCGGCTCTTTACCATGTTCGCCTCACCTCCGGAGCAGACGCTCGAATGGTCCGACGAGGGAGTGCAGGGGGCCTCGCGCTTCATCCGCAGGCTGTGGAACGCGGTCTACGAGCACGTCGCGGCGGGCGAGGCACCGGCGCTCGAGACCGGCGCGCTCGACGGCGCGCAGCGTGAGCTGCGGCGCGCGGCGCACCAGGCGCTCGCCAAGGCCACCGACGACATCGGCCGGCGGCGCAACTTCAACACCGCGATCGCCGCCATCATGGAGCTGCTGAACTCGATTCAGCGCTTCGCGGACTCAAGCCCGCAGGGCCGGGCGGTGCGCCAGGAGGCGCTCGGCATCGCGGTGCTGGTGCTCGCGCCCATCACGCCGCACGTCTGTCATGCACTCTGGCTGGCGCTCGGACACCCGACTCCTCCGGTCAACGAGCCCTGGCCGACGCCCGACCCGGCCGCTCTCACCCAGGATACGCACCAGCTGGTCGTGCAGGTCAACGGGAAACTCCGCGGGCACATCGTCGTGCCGGTGTCGGCCGACGAGGCCACGGTGCGCGCGGCCGCACTCGCCGACGAGCAGGTGCGAAAATTCATCGCCGACAGGCCGGTGCGCCGCGTGATCGTGGTGCCCGGCAAGCTCGTCAACGTGGTGGTCTGATGAGGCCCGCGCTGGGCTATGCACGCGCCGCCGCCATGGGGATCGCGGGCGCGCTGCTCGCGCTCGCGGGCTGCGGCTTCCACCTCGAGGGGCGCACGCCGCTGCCGGCGAAGGTGTTGACCCCGTACCTCGTGGCCGAGAACCGGCAGAGCGACTTCGTGCAGAGCCTCGAGCGGGGGCTGCTCGCGAACGGCGCGCAGCTGGCGCCCGACAGGGCCAGGGCCTCCGCGGTGCTCACCATCCTCAAGGACGACGTGAAGCAGCGCGTGCTGTCGGTGTCGAACCTCAACCAGCCGAACGAGTACGAGCTCACCTATACGGTGAGCTTCTCGGTGACCGCCGGCGGCGAGGAGCTGCTGCCGCCGCAGGAGATCTCCACCACGCGCAGCTACAGCTTCGATGAGCGTCTCCTGCTCGCCAAGGGACACGAGGCGGACGTGCTGCGCGGCGCGATGGCCCAGGACCTCGCCGACATGGTCATGCGGCGCCTCGCGAGGCTCTAGTTGAAAGCTCGCATCGGACATTGCGCTTCGCTGTCCTGCTGCGCGCAAGCCCAGGGCGCACATTGCGCTGCGCAGTCTCTGCTGCGCGCAAGCCCGGGGCGGCCATCCGTGGCCGCCCGCTCGCCGCATGCGGCTCGCCCCTGTGCGCCCGCTCGGCGCTGCGCGCCTCGCCCATGTGCCTTGGCAGCGGCTTCGGGCCGCGCAGGTCGCCTGTGCCGAGCGATGGTGAGTTAAAGGGCATCATGCCCGGGCCATCTGCGGGGGGCGCGCCGCGCGCGGTCGCGGCCTCATCCACGGCAGCACTGACCGCGTTGCCCGAGTTCGGCGCTCCGGCGGTGCTGCTCCTGCGCAGCATCGACCGGGTGCCGGTGGCGCTGCTGCTCGATCGCTTCGGGATCGGGCTGACGCTGGTCGCGCACGGCGAGGAGATTCCCGGCTCCTACTGGGGCGACAGCGAGGCGGGCCTGAAGGGCGAGCAGCTCCATGCCCGGCTCGACACGCCGGTGCATTCGATCCTGCACGAAGCGGGCCACTACATCTGCATGAGCCCGGAGCGGCGCGCCGGGCTCGACACGGACGCGGGGGGCGATGACCTCGAGGAAGCGGCAGTGTGCTACCTGCAGGTGCTGCTTGCCGGGGAGCTCCCGGCGGTGGGCCGCGCGCGCATGCTGGCCGACATGGACTCCTGGGGATACAGCTTTCGACTCGGCTCGACGCGTAGCTGGTTCGAGGGCGATGCCGCGGATGCGCGCGCTTGGCTCGAGCGCCACGGCGTGATCGGCGCGGACGGATCGCTCACCGGCGGCCTGCGCCTGGGGTGAGCGTGTCCCGCAAGGCAAGAGCTGCAGCGGCGGCTCCCGGCACTCAGGGATTGATCCGCGGCATCTGGGAGCGCATCAGGGCGCACAAGGTGGTGCAGTGGACGCTCGCGTACCTCGCGGTGGCCTACACGCTGCTGCACGGCGCCGAGATGCTGAGCCACTCCTTCAGCTGGCCGCACGCGCTGCTGCGGGGCTTCGCCGCGCTGCTGATTCTCGGTATTCCCGTGGTCATCACCCTTTCGTGGTACCACGGCACTTACGCGCGCCAGCGGGTCAGCGCGACCGAGGTCATGATCATCGCGATCCTGCTCGCGGTGGGCGGTGCGCTGGTATGGCGCGACCAGACCCGGCACGCGGGCGAGGTCGCCTCGGGAGAGGAGACTCCCGCCGTCGCGCCCGCCGCGGCATCCATCGCCGTGCTGCCTTTTGCCGATCTGTCGCCAGCTCACGACCAGGGCTACTTCTCCGACGGCGTAACCGAGGAGATCCTCAACGTACTGGCGCACGTGAGCGGGCTCAAGGTCGCCTCGCGCACCTCCTCGTTCCAGTTCCGCGACGCCGGGATCGGTGTTCCCGAGATCGCGCGCAAGCTCGGCGTGCGCAACGTCCTCGAGGGCAGCGTGCGCAAGGCCGGCGACACCGTGCGCATCACCGCGCAACTGGTCGATGCAGCCTCGGACAAGCACGTATGGTCGCAGACCTTCGACCGGCCGCTCACCACGGCCAACCTGTTCGGCATCCAGGACGAGATCGCCTCCGACATCGTCGAGCAGTTGACCGCGACCATCGGCGCGGCCAGCGCGAGTGTCGGCAAGCCGACGCTGCCGCAGGCCGACACCGCGAGCGTCGATGTCTACGACCTGTACCTCAAGGGCCACGCGCTGTTCCTCGCCCGCAGCAGGTCCAACCTCAGCGAGGCAACGCGGCTGCTCAAGGCGGCGGTGGACCAGGACCCGAAGTTCGCGCGCGCCTGGGAGTCGCTCGCGGCGGTATTCGCGATCTCGCCGTTCTGGGGGCTGAAGGAGGAAGCCGACTACGACCAGCAGGCTCTTGATGCGGCGAATCGCGCCCTCGCGCTCGATCCGCACCTGTCGCTCGCGTATGCGGTTCGGGGCCGGGCGGAAAGCAACCGGGTTCTCTTCGGCAAGCCCGGCAGCTGGGACCAGGGGATGGCGAGCCTCGACCAGGCCATCTCCCGCGATGCGCAGAACGCCACAGCCTTTCTGTGGCGCGGCCTCGATAATCTGATTCTCGGCTACCTGGAGCGCGCACGGACCGACCTGCAGCGCTGCATCGACATCGATCCGGCGTACCAGACCTGCCGACGCAACCTCGCGTTCGCAGAGCTATGCGCGGGGCGCACCGAGCCGGCACTGCGTCTCTACGAGGTCGGCCTGGCGCAGGAGTACGTAAACAACGACATCTATTTTGCGCGCGCCGTAGCGACGCGCGGCGATCGCATCGGCGCACTCGGCGTACTGCGCGAGCAGTTCCGCACGAGGCCGCAGCTGCTGCAGGCCCTGTTTCGCGCGCTGACCGATCCCGCCTTCGGGCCGGCCGATCGCCAGGAGGCGCTGGCGCTCGCTAAACCGAGCGGCGATGCGGACGCCGACATCGGGGCCATGCTGATCCTCAAGGCCTACGACCGGGTCGGCGACTTCGTCACCGACACCCCGCCTTTGTGGCTGAAGGGTGACCCGGATTGGATCCAGTCGCCGGCACGCAAGAGCCTGATACGGCGCTGGCGCCTGCCCGAGTACTGGCGCGCGCATGGCTTTCCGCCGCAGTGCCAGCCGGTCGGCAGCGCCGACTTCAGCTGTCCCTAGCGGCCCGAGGCGGCGTGTGCCGCGCTTCGCAGTTTGTCGGGCGGCGCGCCGCACAATCCGCACCCGTCGACGCTGCCCGCTGGCCTTGTGCCGTGAGGGCGCGATAGACTCGGCGCCCTTCATACGGCTGCTCGTGTTGCAAGTCAGTGCGTCGCCTTTCGCTTTCGTGGGTTCTGTCGCTGCTGCTGGTGTTCGCCCAGCAGGGCGCGGTGCTGCACGAGCTCGGCCACCTGAGCCACGGCGACCGGACCCAGGGGTCCGTGCTGCGTGCGCAGCTCCCCGCCGACAGCGGCTGCGCGACCTGCGAGGCTTTCGCCCAGGTGGCGAACCCGGCCTCGGGCGCCGCCCACACTCTCTCGGCCTCCGCGGCCGTCTATCTGCAGATTTCAGCCCCCGTCCACGCGATCATCGCGGCCGACACACTCACGCCGCGCAGTCGCGGTCCTCCGCAAGCCTGACCTTCGTTTCCCGTTCCTGAAGGCCCGCAGCCCCGATCCTCATCGGGGGCTGCGTGACATTTGGCTCATGCGGAGTTGTTTATGGGTCTCAATCGATTTCTTCCCGCCGTCGCGCTCATTGGCGCCAGCGCGATGGCCGCCGCTTCCGGAGCGGCGGCTGCGGCCGGCGCCGATGCCGCCGCCACCGGCAATACCGTGACCACGAGTGACGCGGCCGCCGACGAGGCTGCCACTGTGCCCCCGGGCGCCAAGGGCACCCCCGATGCGGCCGGCGACACCAGCCAGCTCGAGACCATCATGGTCACGGCCCAGCGCCTCAATGAGGCCCGCTCCGCCATCGAAACGCAGACCGGCGCCTCCACCTACAAGATCACCAGCGATGCCATCGCCGCGACCCCCGGGGGCGAGAATGTGCAGCTCAACCAGGTGCTGCTGCAGGCACCCGACGTGGTGCAGGACTCCTTCGGTCAGCTGCACGTGCGCGCCGATCACAATGACCTGCAGTACCGGTTGAACGGCGTGATCCTGCCCGAGGGCATCAGCGTCTTCAGCCAGACCTTGAGCCCGCGGCTCATCAACTCGCTCGATCTCATCATGGGAGCGCTGCCCGCCGAATACGGGCTGCGCACCGCCGGGGTCATCGACCTCTCGACCAACAGCGGGCTGCTGCAGCCGGGAGGCGCGCTGTCGCTGTACGGCGGGAGTCACCGGACCTTCGAGCCAGCCGCCGAGTACGGCGGCCACGCCGACGGTTTCAGCTACTACGTGACCGGCGATTTCAAGCAGGACGATCTCGGCATCGAGTCGCCCGACGGCAGCGCCGACCCGCTGCACGATCACACCGCACAGCTGCACCTGTTCGCTTACCTGGAGAAGATCCTGGGCACCGACGACCGCATCTCGCTCATTCTCGGCAGCTCCGACGACAGCTTCCAGATTCCGAACCAGCGTGGGCTCGAGCCTGCCCTCGGCCTGACCGTCAACGGCCAGAGCGCCTTCGCGAGCGACGGACTCGACGAGACCCAGCACGAGGCGGCGCAATTCGCGATCGTGAGCTGGCAGCATGCCGCGGGCAATCTCAACTGGCAGAGCTCGCTCTCGGGGCGCTACACGACGCTGCACTTCGCGCCCGACTGGGTGGGCGACCTGCTGTTCAACGGCATCGCGCAGGACGCGCTCAAGGACGATACCGCCTTCGGCTGGCAGACGGACATCTCCTATCAGGCGGGCGATGCCCACACGGTGCGCGGCGGGTTCTACCTGCAGCACGACAGCGCGCAGAGCTACACCAACTCCCAGGTTCTGCCGGTGGACCCCGTGACCGGCGTGCAGACGAGCGACGTGCCGCTGACGGTCGCCGACAACGGCGCGCAGTCCCAGGCGATCGAGAGCGCCTACCTGCAGGATGAATGGAAGGTCGTGAGCCCGCTCACCGTCAACTACGGACTGCGCTTCGATCACTACAGCGGCTATTCGAGCGGCAGTGGGCTCGGCCCACGCGTCAACTTCGTGTGGGAGCTCGCGAGCGGCACCACCGTGCACGGCGGCTACTCACGCTACTTCACGCCGCCGCCGTTCGAGCTGATCGGCACGGAGACCTTCGCGAAATTCGCCAACACCACGGCGCTGCCGCCCGGCGCGCTCACCCTCGATACCCCGCCGGTGGCCGAGCGGTCCAACTACTACGACTTCGGCGCGCAGCAGAAAGTGCTCGACGGCGCCCTGACCTTGGGGATCGACAGCTTCTACGAGCAGGCGCAGCACCTGATCGACGAGGGTCAGTTCGGCGCGCCCATCATTCTCACGCCGTTCAACTACCGTTACGGGCTGATCGGCGGCCTGGAGTTCACCGCCAACTACTCGGTACACGACTTCTCGACCTACGGAAACCTGTCGTTCCAGGCGGCGCATGGCAAGGAGGTCGAGTCCTCGCAGTTCAATTTCAGCGCCGCCGACCTTGCCTATATCGCCGACAACTACATCCACCTCGACCACGAAGGCCGCGTGGCGGCGTCGGGCGGTGTCTCGTACCTGTGGCACGGCACACGGGTGAGCACCGACTTCATCTTCGGCACGGGGCTGCGCCAGGCGCTCATTCTGGCTGACGGCAGCGACATTCCGAACGGCGATCACACGCCGAGCTACACCCAGGTCAACCTCGGGTTGAGCCACGCCTTCGGGGGTGCGCGGCCGCTCACGGCGCGCTTCGATGTCATCAACCTCCTCGACAAGGCCTACCAGATCCGCAGCGGCACCGGCATCGGCGTGTTTGCGCCCCAATGGGGGCCGCGCCGCAGCCTCTATGGCGGGCTCAGCTGGCAGTTCTGAAGGCCTGACCGCGGGGCGGCTTATGGTTGATAATGCGCGGGTGACCGCCCGCGCGGATTGCATTTGAAGCTCACGTCCGACTCACTCGCGAACCACCTGCGCGAGCATCTCCTGCCCGCCTATCTCGTCTCGGGGGATGAGCCGCTGCTCACCGGCGAGGCGGCGGATGCGATCCGCGCCCGGGCCCGCGCCGCGGGCTTCAGCGAGCGCGAGGTGCACGTCGCCGAGCGCGCCGGCGATTGGGAGGAGGTGCGGGGCTCGGCACGCAATCTCTCGCTGTTCGGCGCACGGCGGCTGTTCGAGATCCGCATGTCGGCCCGACCCGGCGCCGCGGGCAACGCCGCGCTCATCGAGGTCCTCGAGACCGGCGATCGCGACACCCTGGTTCTCATCCTCACACCGCGCCTCGACCGCGAGGCGCAGGGCGCGGACTGGGTGCGCGCGCTCGAGGCGCACGGTGGCTGGGTGCAGGTCTGGCCGGTGGATGCGGGCCGTCTCGTCGGCTGGCTCCGCGGCCGCGCCCGCAGGCTCGAGCTCGAGGCGAGCGATGAGGCGCTCGAGCTCCTCGCCGAGCGCACCGAAGGGAACCTGCTCGCCGCTCACCAGGAGCTGGCGAAGCTCGCGCTGCTCGCGGACGGCGCGCCGGTGACTCCCGAGAAGGTATTGGCGAGCGTCGCCGACAGTGCGCGCTTTGACGTGTTTCAGCTCTCCGAGGCGGTACTGAGCGGCGCGGCGGCGCGCGCGCTAAGGGTGCTCGCGGGATTGCGCGCCGAAGGCACCGAGCCGACGCTGGTACTTTGGGCCCTCACCCGGGCGCTGCACGACGCCTGGGGCGCGCTCACCGGGACGGGTGGTGCTCAGCGCGGCTGGCAACGCCAGAGCGCGGCGCTCGAGCAGGCGCGCCGGCGCGCGCCGCACATGGCTTTCACCGATCTCACGGCACGCGCCGCGCGCGCCGACCGCGTGATCAAAGGGCGTCTCGCCGGCAATGCCTGGGACGAGCTTGCGCTGCTCACCAAGGCTATTTGCGCCTAGCATGCAGCCCATCGGCCTGTTCGGCGGCTCGTTCGATCCGATCCACTGCGGGCACCTGCGCACCGCGTTCGAGCTGTGGCAGGAGCTCAAGCTCGCCGAAGTGAGGTTCCTCCCGACCGGCACCCCCCCGCACCGCAGTCACCTGTACGCGAGCGCGGAGCAGCGGCTCGCGATGGTGCGGGCGGCGGTTGCGGACCAGCCGGGCTTGGTGGTCGACGACCGCGAGGTACGCCGCTCGGGGCCCTCGTACTCGGTGGATACGCTCGGCGAGCTGCGCCGCGAGTACCCGCAGCGCCCGTTGTGCCTACTGCTCGGCATGGACGCCTTCCTCGGCCTGCCGAGCTGGCATCGCTGGCGCGAGCTCCTCGGGCTGGCTCACATCGTCGTGGCCCATCGGCCCGGCTGGAAGGCGCCCACCAGGGGACCGCTCGGGGAGCTCATGGTCGACCACGGCACCGGTTCGATAGCTGAGCTGCACGAGCGGCCGGCGGGTTGCCTGCACGTGCGCGCGGTGACGCAGCTCGAGATCTCCTCCACCGAGCTGCGCTCGCTCATCGTCGCCGGCCGCGATCCCCGCTATCTCGTTCCCGACGCAGTACGGCAGATCATTCTCGACACGAGGTGCTATGCTGCACGGCAAGATCCGGGCAGCCCCGGGCCACCAGGAGACACCACTTAAGCACATGACCACTCGTACAAGCCTGCGCCCCGCTGCGGAGCGCGCATCGCCCCTCAGGGAAGCCGTGACGACTGCACTCGATGACATGAAGGCTGTAAACGTGAGGGTTATGGATGTACGAGGGCTGACCGACATTGCCGATACGATGGTCATCGCATCCGGCAATTCCGACCGCCACGTGCGCTCGATCGCCGAGCGGGTGGTGGAGAAGGCCAAGGCGGCGGGTTTCAGGCCGCTCGGCACCGAAGGGGCGCGGGACGGGGAGTGGGTGCTGGTCGATCTCCAGGACCTCATCGTCCACGTGATGTTGCCGCGGGTCCGCGAGTTCTACGGCCTCGAGCGGCTCTGGGAAGGCGGGGGCGAGACCCATACGATTCCCGCACCCGCACTTGAGATTACCGCCCCCCGCCGCCTGCAAGCCTCGACCTGAACTGAAGCCTATGCGCGTGCGGCTGGTCGCCGTGGGCACGCGCCCTCCCGGCTGGGTGCGCGACGCGTGCGAAGATTACCTAACGCGGTTAGGCTCGCGCCTGCCTCTTTCGATCACCGAGATCGCCGCCGGCCCGCGCAGCGCCGGTGAGCCACCGGCGCGGGCCATCGCGCGCGAGGGCGAGCGGGTGCTGGCGGCGCTCAAGCGCGAGGATTACGTAATCGCCCTCGACGAGCGTGGCACCGAGCTCTCGACGCGCGAGCTCGCGGCATGGCTGAAAACCCGCATGCAGGAAGGTGAGGACCTGGCGTTCGTGATCGGCGGCCCCGACGGGCTCGCTGCTGAGGTGCTCGCGCGCAGCAAGCTGCGCTGGTCGCTGTCGCGCCTGACGCTGCCTCACGCCCTGGTGCGCGTGCTGCTCGCGGAGCAGCTCTACCGCGCCCATAGCCTGCTCGCCGGCCACCCGTATCACCGGGACTAGAGCCGTGCCGTCCGCCGCGCCGCTGCTCACCCTCGCCTCGGAGTCACCGCGGCGCCGGGAGCTGCTCGAGCAGATCGGAGTCGCGCACCTGGTGAGTGCCGCCGACATCGACGAGACGGTGCGCGAGGGCGAGCGGGCCGCCGACTACGTGGTGCGCATGGCGTGCGCCAAGGCCGGGGCGGTGCGCGCACGCAGCACCCGGCTCCCGGTGCTGGCGGCGGACACCACCGTGGTCGTCGACGGACTCATCCTCGCCAAGCCCCGCGACCGGTTCGATGGCCTCGCCATGCTCGCGCGGCTCTCGGGGCGTACGCACCAGGTGCTGACCGCGGTCGCGCTCGCGTCCGCCTCCGGCATCGCTTTCCGTCTGAGCGCGAGCGAGGTGCGGATGCGGCCCGTGACGCCCGAAGAGTGCGCCGCGTACTGGGAGACCGGCGAGCCGCGCGACAAGGCCGGCGGCTACGCGATCCAGGGGCGGGGGGCACTTTTCATCGAGCACCTGAGCGGCAGCTACTCCGGGGTGATGGGGCTGCCGCTCTACGAGACCGGGCAGCTGCTCGCCGCCGCCGGGATACGTTGGTAGGTTCCTGAAGGTGAGCGTCGAGATTCTCGTCAACGTGGCTCCCCGCGAGACCCGCGCCGCGATCCTCGAGAACGGCGTGGTGCAGGAGATCCACGTCGAGCGCACCAGCCGGCGGGGACTCGTGAGCAATCTCTACAAGGGGCGCGTGTCGCGGGTGCTGCCGGGCATGCAGGCCGCGTTCGTCGAGATCGGGCTCGAGCGCACCGCGTTCCTGCATGTCGCCGACATCGCGCGCGCGGGCTCCGATGACACCCTGGCGACCGCGGTGGCGGCGGGGCTGCCGTCCGCCGAGGACATCCGCCGCCTGGTGAATCCCGGCGACGACATCCTGGTGCAGGTCATCAAGGACCCGATCGGCACCAAGGGGGCGCGCCTCACGACCTTCATCGCGCTGCCCTCGCGCTACCTCGTGTATCTGCCGCGCGGTCTCGGCGTCGGCGTCTCCGCGCGCATCGAGGACGAGGCCGAGCGCACGCGCCTGAAGGCCGCCCTCGCGGCCCTCATCGGCGCGGAGGTGGCCGGCGGCTACATCGTGCGCACCGCGGCCCAGGGAGTCGGCCCCGAGAGCCTGAGCGAAGACATGACCTATCTCGCGCGTCTCTGGGAGCACGTGCGCTCGCGCGCCGCCCTGGCTCCGCCGGGCTCGGTGGTGCACGAGGACCTGCCGCTCAGCTTGCGGGTGCTGCGGGACGAGCTCTCGCGCGGCGTCAGCCGCGTGCTGGTCGATTCAGCGCGCGAGCAGGCTGCGATGCTCGAGTTCGCCGCCGCCTTCGTGCCGGGAGCGGCTCCCGCGATCGAGCTGTACTCGGGCGCGCGGCCGATCTTCGACCTGAACGGCGTCGAGGAGGAGGTCACGCGCGCGCTCGATCGCAAGGTGCCGCTCAAGTCGGGCGGACACCTGGTGTTCGATCAGACCGAGTCGATGACGACCATCGACGTCAATACCGGCGCTTACGTCGGTCACCGCAATCTCGAGGAGACGATCTTCCGCACCAACCTCGAGGCGGCGGTCACCATCGCCCGGCAGCTGCGGCTGCGGAACCTCGGTGGCATCATCATCATCGACTTCATCGACATGCGCGACGAGCCGCACCGGCGCGCGGTGCTCGCCGCTCTCGAGCGCGCCCTCTCGGGCGATCGCGCCCAGACTCACATCGTGAGCCTCTCGCCCCTCGGGCTGGTGGAGATGACCCGCAAGCGCACCCGCGAGAGCCTGGAACACCTGCTGTGTGAGCCGTGTCCAAGTTGCGAGGGCCGCGGTTTCGTGCGCACGCCGGAAACCGTATGCAACGAGATTTTTAGGGAAATTGTGCGACAGAGCCGACAGTTTGCCAGCCGTGAGCTGCTGATACTGGCCCATCAGGACGTCGTGGACCGGCTCCTCGACGAGGAGTCCGCCACCCTCGCGGAGCTCGAGGCGCAGGTCGGCCGGCCGATCCGCCTGCAGGTCGAGGCGCTCTACGGCGTCGACCAGTACGACGTGGTACTCGTCTAGGACAGACAGGTGATGCGTGTGAGGCCCGCGGATTGCGTTGCCGGGATGGACACGCCGGCCGCAGGCACGCCGGGGGCGGCCCGCGCGCGCACGCTGCTGCGCGTGCTGCTGATCACGCTCGCCGGCGCCTCGCTGCTCGTCGCGGTAATCCTCTTCACCTACGCGCTCGCCGCGGCGCGTGTGCCCGAGCACCGCGCGACGCTCGAGACTCTGGTGCACGCCGAGACCGGACTCGACGTGCGCTTCAGCGAGCTGCGGCTGCGCTGGGGCTGGTACGGACCCGAGGCGGTCTTTCAGAGCATCGAGCTGCGCGAGCCGGGCGCGGCGCGCGCGCTGCTCAGCGCCCCGCAGCTGGTGCTCGGCGTCGACCTGTGGCGCATGCTGCGCAGCGGCGACCTCGCGGTGAGCCGCGTCACCCTGGTCGATCCCAACATCGATCTGACACCCGGCCCGTCCGTGCGCGCCCCGCGCGCGGCGCGCGGGCCGGCGCCCGCGGGTCCGGCCGGGCTGCTCGCGCGCTGGCGCGGGACGCGCATCGATATTCAGGGCGGGACGCTGCGCGCGGACCTCGCGGGCGTGCCGCTCGAGGCCGGCATCCGGCGGATCGGGCTGCGGCGCGCGGGCGCCGACTGGAGCGCGGATGCCTGGCTCACGCTCCCGGAAACGCTCGGCGCGACGGCCGAAGCGGCGCTGCGCCTGCATGGCGAGGCGGCGCAGGCCGCGGACCTGGCCGGCACGCTCACCGTGAGCAGCCACCGGCTGCAGCTCGCGGGCTGGGGGCCGCTGCTCAGGTCCGCGCCGCTCGCGCAGTACCTGCCCGCTGCCGGCAGCGCCGACATCAGCCTGCAGCTCGATCTGGCGCAGGGCGAGGTGCAGCGCGCCCAGGGCTCGATCGCCGGCGTGCTGCTCGAATGGCCGGCGGCGGGACCCGCAGCGGGTCTGACACTCGATGAGCTGCACGCCGACTGGCAGCTGCTGCGCAATCGCGCGGGCTGGCATCTGGCAGTCGCGCCGCTCGTGCTCGGGGCGGGCTCACCGGGCGCCTCTCTCAGCGTCGACGCCGCCTCCGATGGCGCCTCGGTGCGCGCACGGCTGCGGCGGGCACCGGCCTCGGTGCTCGCGGGTCTCGCGCGCGGCGCGTTGCCGCAGCTGCGCGTCCCGGGGGTCGGGCTCGAGGGGATCGTGCGCGAGGCGAGCTTCGATTGGAGCGCTGCCCGGCCGCCGCTGGCGCGCCTCGAGACCGAGGCCGAGCTCGAGGGCCTGAGCATCACTTTCCCCGGCCGCGCCCTCGAGCTCGCCGGGCTCACGGCGCATGTGCGCGGCAGCGGCGCGAGTCTCGAGGCGGAGCTCGATGCCGGCCGCGCAAGCGCCACGTTCGCGTCCGATCCGGCCCACGTGCTCGGCTCAGTCGGGGTGCGTGCGCGGCTCGCGTTGACCGACAACGGACGTGCCTGGCGAATCAGCACCCATGAGCTCGACATCCATCAGGGCAACGCGCGCCTCGCCGTGAGCGGCTCGCTCACGGGCGAAACTTCAGGCGACCATCCGCGAGTCGACGTGCACGCCACCTTGAGCGGCGTGCCGGTGGAGCTGGTGCGGGCCGCTCTCGGGGCGGGCACGCTCGCCGCCCTCGGCAGCGCCGCCGCCGAAGTGAACGGCGGGCGTATCGAGCACGCCGAGCTCAGCGCTCGCGGCCCGCTCGATGAGCCGCTGCCCTGGAGCGGCGCCCGGCGGGAGTTCGCGGGGACACTGCGGCTCACGGGTGCCAGCCTCGCTGCCGCCGAGGATTGGCCCGAGCTGCACGGCCTGGATGCACGCCTCGACTGGCGCGGGGCGCGCGTGCGGGTACGCGTGGACGCGGCAGCTGCGGCCGGGTTCAAACTCACCGCAGCGCGCGCGGAGTGGGACGCGCGCGATGCGACCCTCACCGCCCTCGCGGGCCGGCTCACCGGCAACGCGGCCGATGCGCTCGGCTGGCTCCGCAATCACCCGCGGCTCGAGCCCTACGCCTTAGGCGTCGACGGCATCGCCCTGAGCGGCAACACGGTCCTCGACTTCGAGCTGCGGCGCGCCGGCAGCGTGCGCGCACCGCGCTTCGCCACGCGGCTCGCCGCGCGCCTCGACGGGGCACAGCTGCGACCGGTGGCCGGACTCCCCGCGATCGATGCTCTGCGCGGGACGCTCGCCTTTGCCGATGGACGCCTGCAGCGCTCGACGCTCACCGGTCAATGGCTCGGCGGCCCGATCGCGCTCAGCGTCGGAGAACGCCGCGAGCGCGGAGCCGCCACGGTCGCGATTTCGGGAAAGGGGGTGCTCGACGTGCGCGCGGCGGTGGCCGCGGCCACCGGACTCCCTGCCGCGCAGACCCCGTTGCAGGGCAGCGCGGAATGGAGCGCGGACCTCAAGCTCGTTCCGGGCACGAACGGCGCGCACCCGGGCTGGCGTGTGCGCGCCGATACGGGCCTCGCCGGCGTCGCGAGCAGCCTGCCCGAACCCCTCGCCAAGGCGCCGGGGTCGGTGCTGCCGCTGCACCTCGAGCTCCTCGGGACCGAGGACGCGGCCGAGCTGCATGCCGCGCTCGGCGAACGGCTCCGGGGCCTTGCGGCCGTCAGCCGCCGGGGCCAACTGTGGCGGATCGAGCGCGGGGCGGTGAGCTTTGCCGGCGGGGTGCCCGCGATGCCGTCGGCTCCCGTCATTGAGATCGAGGGCTCGGTGAGCCGGCTCGACCTGACCGGGTACGCTCTGCTCTGGCGGCAGCTCGCGCGCAATTCGGCCCTGCCGGCGCTGCGCGTCGAGCTCACGGCCGCCGAGCTTCTCGCCGCCGGCCGGAGCTTCGCCGACGTGCGCGTGTCGGCGGAGGCGGGCCTTGCCGCCGGGCAGGTCCGGCTCGAATCCCAGGACCTCGATGCGCACGTGGCATGGCCCGCGACGGTCGACGCCGCCCATCCTGTGAGCGCGCATCTCGAGCGGCTCGATCTCGCGGAGCTTTCAGGGAGCGGCGCTTCTTTCGCTGCGCTGCTGGCTGCGCTCGGATCCGATGCGCAGCTGTCCGTCGGCGATCTCCGGTGGGAGGGCCGCCCGCTCGGCAGCCTCGATGCGACTCTCGCCGTGCACGGCGGTGCGCTCGAGCTGCAGGGCCTGCATGTCGCCGGAGCCGGCGATGAGGCACGCGGCGCGCTCGGGTGCCGGGACGGTGCGTGCCGGGCGAGCTTCAGTCTCGCGAGTCACAGTGCCGCCGCAACCCTTGCCCGCCTCGGCCTCCGCCCCGATCTGACCGCCGCGCGGGCGGTGGCGAGCGGCGAGCTCGAATGGCCCGCCGCTGCCGCCGCCACGCTGGCCGATGCCAGGGGCCAGCTCCACGTGGAGCTCGACGATGGCCTGGCCCGCGGCGTTACGGTACCCGGTGCCCAGGGCAACCCGCCGGGACTCCTCGCGGTTCCCGGACTTCTTGCGGGACTCAACCTGCCGCAGCTGCCTTTCGTCCATCTGAGCGCGGATTTCAAGGTGGCGGACGGTCAGGCGGCGACGTCCAACCTGCACCTGGACGGGGATACGGAGATTCTGCTGCGGGGCCGGATCGGGCTGCTGGCCCACGACTACGATGCCCAGGTCTGGGTGCTCAAAGGCGAGGAGCGCCTGCCGGCCGCTGTGCGGCGCCTGGGTCCAGGACCGCGGGTGGCGGCGCTGTGGATGTCACTGCGCGAGCTCTTTGCCGGCGCCGACCACGAGCGCGCCGCATTGCACTTGCGTGGCACCTGGGATGACCCCATCGTTAGCCCATGAAGGTCGCCGCCCTGCAGATGACCTCGGGACCGGAGGTCGAGGCGAACCTCGCCACCGCCGCGGCGCTGCTCGAGGAGGCCGCCTCGGCCGGTGCGCGCCTGGCAGTGCTGCCGGAGAACTTCTCGTTCCTGGGCCTGAAGGACGCCGACAAGCGCGCCGTCGCGGAAAGCGATGGCGCAGGTCCCGTGCAGGAGTTTCTCGCCGCGACCGCCCGCAGGCTCAAGCTCTGGATCGTGGGCGGCACCATGCCCTTGAAGAGCGGCGCAGACGGACGGGTCGCCGCCGCTTCGCTGGTCTACGACGCCGATGGCGTGCGGGTCGCGCGCTACGACAAGATTCACCTGTTCGATGTCGACATCCCCGGGCGCTCCGAGAGCTATCTGGAGTCGGCCAACGTCGCCCCGGGTGCGCGCGCCGTCGTCCTCGATACGCCGGTGGGACGCCTCGGACTATCGGTATGCTATGACGTGAGATTTCCGGAGCTCTACCGGCAGCTGAGCGCCGCGGGGGCGGAGCTGCTGTCCGTGCCGTCGGCGTTCACCGCGCCCACCGGGCGCGCTCACTGGGAGACGCTGCTGCGCGCACGCGCCATCGAGAACCTCTGTTACGTGATCGCACCGGCGCAGTCCGGCATTCATCCGAACGGACGTGAGACCTATGGAGACAGCATGATCGTCGATTATTGGGGCAGGGTGCTGAAGCGTGTGCCGCGCGGCCGCGGCTGCGCCGTGGCCGACGTGGACCTCGCGCGCCAGAGCGCCGTGCGCGAGAGCTTCCCGGCCTTGCAGCACCGCACCTTGACCGGGGACATGAGCCCGTGAGCACGCCCGAATCACCCGCCCCGGTAGCCGCTGCGGCGCCGGCGGCCGATCCGCTCAAGGTGGCGCGCGAGCTCATCCTGCGCCCGGGCGGGCTCGACGACCGCCGCATCGACAACGTATTCGGCGAGGTGCTGACGCATTCGGTCGACTTCGCGGACCTTTACTTTCAGCTCGCGCACCAGGAGTCCTGGTCGCTCGAGGACGGCATCGTCAAAGACGGCAGCGCCAGCATCGAGCAGGGCGTCGGCGTGCGCGCGCTCGCCGGCGAGAAGACCGGCTTCGCATACTCCGACGAGATCGTGCTGCCGGCGCTCGAAGAAGCCTCGCGCGCCGCACGCGCGATTGCCGTGCAGGGCGGGGAGCGCCGCGTGAGCGCCTGGCGCGCCGCGCACGGCCACCAGCTGTACCTGCCGGCCGATCCGGCCGCCGCGCTCGCCACCGCCGACAAGGTGGCCTGGCTCGAGCGCGTCGATCGCGAGGCGCGGCGGCTCGACCCGCGCATCGTGCACGTGAACGCCAGCCTGATCGCGGTGCACGAGGTGGTGCTCATCGCCACCAGCGAGGGCGAGCTCGCGGCGGACGTGCGCCCGCTGGTGCGTTTCAACGTCTCGGTGCTGGTCGAGCACGACGGCCGGCGCGAGCAGGGCTATGCCGGTGCCGGCGGACGCTACTCGCTCGCCGAGCTGGTTGCGAGCGACAAGCCGCTCGAGCTGGCACGCGAGGCGGTGCGACAGGCACTGGTGAACCTCGAGGCGGTGCCGGCCCCGGCCGGCTCCATGACGGTGGTGCTCGGCCCGGGGTGGCCGGGGATCCTGCTGCACGAGGCCATCGGCCACGGGCTCGAGGGAGACTTCAACCGCAAGGGCACCTCGGCGTTCGCCAACCGCATCGGCGAGCGGGTGGCGGCGGCGGAGTGCACCGTGGTGGACGACGGCACGCTCGCGCGCCGCCGCGGCTCGCTCAACATCGACGACGAGGGCACGCCGACTCAGTGCACCACGCTGATCGAGAACGGCGTGCTGCGTGGCTACATGCAGGATCGGATGAACGCGCGTCTCATGGGAGTCGCGCCCACCGGCAACGGCCGGCGCGAGTCCTTCGCCCACATGACTCTGCCGCGCATGACCAACACCTACATGCGCCCCGGCCCGCACGACCCCGCGGAAATCATCCGCTCGGTGCCGCGCGGCATCTATGCGGTGAATTTCGGCGGCGGGCAGGTGGACATCACCTCGGGAAAGTTCGTGTTCTCGGCGAGCGAGGCCTACCTGATCGAGAACGGACGCGTCACCACGCCGCTGAAGGGTGCGACACTCATCGGTAACGGGCCCGATGTACTGACGCGCGTCACCATGGTGGGGAACGATCTGAAGCTCGACGACGGGGTCGGGACCTGCGGCAAGGAAGGCCAGAGCGTGCCGGTCGGCGTAGGCCAGCCGACACTCAAGATCGAGGGCCTTACCGTAGGCGGCACCGCATGACAATTGTCGTACGAAGCTGACGTCGGCTTTCCACGACATTTCGCCATTCTCGACACACAGCGCCAATATGTGTCCTGCACGGGCACGCAACGATTCGCGATGCTGGCACTCGCGGGCGGAGCAGGATTGCACCCGCGTGCGCAGGCAGCGCGGCCCGCACCGGCCCTGCAGACATAATCGGGAGCGTTGGCAGGTTTGTGAATCCCCACACGTCCCCGGAGAAGCCGAGTCCGTAGCGTGCATCCGGCAGACACTGCCGCAGGAAGGAAGTCACGATGCAAGCCGAGCACAACATGATCTCGATGTCCGACACCGCCACCTTGAAGCTCCCCGCGGAGCTGCTGGCGGAGCTCAAGCGCCATACCAAGCAGAAAACCGACTTTCGCGTCGAGCACTTCAAGCCTTCCCTGCTGGAGCGCCTGCTCGGCCTGTTCGGCGTAAAGTAGCCGCCCGGGCGGGCGGCCCGAAATCGTACTGAAATAACGCACTGCGGCAGCGTCTGCCGGCGCCTTTCCGGGGGCGGGTATCCGCCGCCGTGCCGGCAAGTTAGGATGCCGGCATGGAGCGCCGCCATCTTTCCCGCCCGGTCTACGAAGGGCTGCCCTGGTTCTACATGGCCTTCGGCCTCGCGGCCCTCGGCACCAGCTACCTGCTGGCCGCGCACGGGGCGCTGAGCCTCGCCATCGGCCTCCTCGGCCTCGTTACGCTGGTGTACGGAATCGTGGTGTTCCTGCGCCGCCGTGACTTCCGGGCGCTGCGCAGCGAGTACGGCAACCCGGATTCGATCAGCGACGACGATTCAAGCTGAGGAGCGGGCGGCCACGGCCTCCGGCGCTGCGCTCGCCCTTGGAGCTCTCGTCCTTGGAGCCTTTGTCCTTGGAGCCTTCATCCGCGCCGGCCGCCGGCGGCGCGTGCAGCTCGGGAATGTCGCCGAGCGCGGGGATCTTCGGCTCGGGCTCGTGGGCAGCCGAGCGGCCGCGCCCGTGGCGCTCGTCCACGTAGATCAGCTCGTGCTTGCCGATCAGCACGACGTCGCCGTCGTTCAGGTAGTGGCGCCGCACGCGTGCCGATTTCACGTAGATGCCGTTGGTGCTGTTGAGATCCTCGATCACGCACGAGTGCGCGGTGGTGATGATCTGGCAGTGATGGCGGCTGACGAAGCGGCTGTCGATGTGGATGTCGTTGTCGGGGGTGCGCCCGACGATGAGACGCCCGATGCGCAGCGGCACCTCCTGTACGGTGCGCCCGTCGGTGGCGACCAGCAGCTTGCCGACCGCCTCCGCTGAGGCCGCGGGCTGAGCGGCAGCCTCGTTGGCAGCCGCCCCGTGCGGCGCCGCCGCCGGTACGGCCACCTCGTGCGCCACCGCATCCGGCGATTCCGCGCGCGCTGCGCTCTCGCCTTCAGGCTCGGCTCCCGCCGCTGCGCCGGCAGCCGCCGGCGCCGCCGCCCCGCCCGGGGTGCGCGCTGCATACAACGGCCAGCGCAGCTCCGCGACCGTGCTGGCGATGTCGCCGAGCCGTACCGAGTCGCGGTTGTCCGTGTAGGCCGCCATCATCGCGGTGTCGCACAGGGTGTTGATGAGCCGCGGCACTCCGCCGGTGTAGCGGAAGATCTCGTGGAAGGTGTCGGGCGCGAAGATGTCGCGGTCGCCGCCGCCCGCCACCTCGAGCCGATGCTCGATATAGGAGCGCGTCTCCGCCTCCGACAGAGTCGAGAGATGAAAGCGCAGCCGCACGCGCTGCGTGAGCTGCTCGAGCCGGGGAGCGTTCAGCGTCACATTGAGCTCGGGCTGCCCGGCGAGAATGATGCGCAGCACCTTCTCCTTGGTGGTCTCGACGCCCGACAGCAGGCGGATCTCCTCGAGCACGCGCGGCTCGAGATTCTGCGCCTCGTCGATGATCAGCAGCACCTTGCGTCCGGCGGCGTGCTGCTCGATGAGGAAGTTATTGAGGGTGCTGAGCAGCTCCGCCTTGCGCATCCTGAAGGGTGAGAACCCGAACTGCACCAGCACCGTCTGCAGGAAATCCGTGGTCGTCACCTGAGTCTGGTTGATCTGCGCGACCACCACGTCGGCGGGGACCTCCTTGAGAAACGACTCGATCAGGGTGGTCTTGCCCGAGCCGATTTCCCCGGTGATCACCACGAAACCGTCGGTGAACCAGATGGTCGACTCCATGTACGCCTTGGCGCGCGCGTGCTGTTTCGACAGGTAAAGGAATTGCGGGTCCGGGCTGAGTCGGAACGGCAGCTCCTTGAGTTTGAACAGCTCGAGGTACATGCGAGAGCACTCGCAGACGATGTTACGGGATGCGCACTGCGACGGCCAATTTCGCGGCCAGGCGCCGCGCGCGCGCATCCCGCAGTGCTGCGGTGGGCTCGACCACGGTGCAATGCCCGACTTTGCGCCCGGGCCGCGGCTGCTTGCCGTAATCGTGCAGGTGGACCCCTTCGAGCGCCAACAGCCGCGCGCGCGGCGGGATACGTCCGATCAGGTTGATCATGGCGCTGTGGCCGAGCGCGCGCGTCGAGCCGAGCGGCAGTCCCAGGATCGCGCGCAGGTGATTCTCGAACTGGCTGGTCGCGGCGCCCTCGATGGTCCAGTGGCCGGAGTTGTGCACCCTTGGAGCCATCTCGTTGGCGATCAGCTCGCCGGCGCGCACGAAGAACTCGATCGTGAGGACGCCGCGATAGCGGAAGTGCGCGAGCACGCGCTTGAGGTAGCGCGCCGCCTGGCTCTGCCAGCGGCGCGGGCCGTAGGGCGCACAGGTGACGCGCAGGATGCCCGCGCCGTGCACGTTGCCGCACAGCGGATAGATCACGACTTCGCCGCGCGCGCCGCGCGCGCCGATCACCGACACCTCGCAGTCGAACGGCACCCACTCCTCGTAGAGGAGCGGGGCGGCACCCAAGCGCTCCCAGGCCCGGGCGGCATCCACGCGCGTGCGCAGCAGCGCCTGGCCCTTGCCGTCGTAGCCGAGGCGCCGGGTCTTGAGCACCCCCGGCAGCCCCACCGCGGCGATGGCCGCCTCGAGCTCGACGCGCGAATCGACCGCGCGCCAGCGGGTGGTCGGAATCGCGAGCTTCGCGAACAGGCGCTTCTCGCTCACCCGGTCCTGCCCGCACTCGAGCGCCGCCACCGGCGGGGCGATGCGTGCGGCGTGCGCCCGGCGCTGCATGGTGCGCAGGCTCGCCCCGGGCACATTCTCCCAGTCAAAAGTGACCACCTCGCAGCGGCGCGCCAGCTCTGCGAGCAGCGCGCGGTCGGTGAACGCGCCGGTGAGCAGCGGCGCCACCTGGCCCGCGGGCGCATCGGCCGAGGGATCCAGGCAGAGGAAATCGAGGCCGAGCGGATAGCCCGCCAAAGCGAGCATGCGGCCGAGCTGGCCGGCGCCCACGATGCCGACGGTCATGTGCGCTTGGGTTGGCGCGGATCGGGGTTGCCGAGCACGGCCGCGGTCTGCTGCTCGCGGAACGCCTCGAGCGCCTGCTGCACGGCGGGGTGCCGGTTGGCGAGGATTGCCGCGGCGCACAGCGCCGCGTTGGTGGCGCCGGCGGTGCCGATGGCGAAAGTCGCCACTGGAACGCCGGCGGGCATCTGCACGATCGAGAGCAGTGAGTCGAGACCCCCGAGAGTCTTCGACTGCACCGGCACGCCGAGCACCGGCAGTGTGGTCTTGGCCGCGGCCATGCCGGGCAGATGCGCGGCGCCACCCGCGCCGGCGATCAGCACTTCGAGGCCGCGCTCGCGGGCGCTCGCGGCATATTCGAACAACAGGTCCGGGGTGCGGTGCGCCGACACCACGCGCAGCTCGTGAGCGATGCCGAGGCGATCGAGGGTCTCGGCGGCCGCCTGCATGGTCTCCCAGTCGGAGCCGGAGCCCATGATGATGCCGACGAGGGCTTTCATCGCGGCATTGTAGCGAACAATGCGCGCAGCGCGCGAAACAACTCGCGCGCCGCGCCCGCGCCCCTCCTGTGGCTGCGCTCGGCCTGGGCCGCCGCCACGCGCCGCGCCCACTCGGAGGTCTCGATGCCGGGGAAAGCGCGCGCCAGCTCCTCGAGCGCGAGGCCGCCGCCCTCGATCAGCCGCTCGCGCCACTCCTCGACACGCCGGAAGCGCTCGGCCTCGCGCGCACTCACCGCGCCGCGTGCGGCGAGCGCGGCGCGGATCGGCTCGGGGTCGAGGGAGCGCATCAGCTTGCCGATGTACTGGCGCTGGCGGGCGGCGCCCGCGCGGCTGCTGATGCGGCGGGCGGCGCGCACCGCCGCGGCGAGCTCCTCGGGCAGCGCGAGCGCGTCGAGCTCGCCGTCGGGCAGACCGATCAGCGCCTCCCCGAGATCCTGGGCGGCATGTGCGGCGCGCTTGCGCGCGCTCTTGCTGGGCCGCTCGGCGTAGGTCTCGTCGCTCACTGCTACAATTTAACACCATGCCACCGACCTCAGAGCTTGCGGGCGCCGGGCAGCTCACCGACCTCGTGAGCTTCGCGCTCGAGGAGGCGCGCCGCCAGGGCGCCTCGCAGTCCGAAGTGGACGCCTCCGTGAGCCGCGGCCTCTCGGTGACCGTGCGCCTGGGCGAGGTCGACACGGTCGAATACCAGCGCGACCGCGGCCTCGCCGTGACGGTCTATTTCGGCAAGCGCAAGGGCTCGGCCAGCACCGCCGATCTCGCCGCCAGCGCGGTTCTCGAGATGGTCGGCAAGGCGTGCGCGATCGCGCGCTACACGGCCGAGGACCCGTACGCCGGGCTCATCGAGCCCGAGGCGCTGGCGCGCGACATTCCCGATCTCGACCTCGACCACCCCTGGGAGGTGAGCCCCGAGGGCGCGATTGAGATCGCGCGCGCCTGCGAGGCGGCCGGTCTGGCCGTCGACGCACGCGTGAGAAACTCCGAGGGCGGCTCGGTCGGCAGCCAGCGCCACACCGGCATCTACGGCAACTCGCTCGGGTTCCTGGCGGGCTACTCCTCCACGAGCCACTCGGTCAGCTGCTCGCTGATCGCCGAGGAGCGCGGGGAGATGCAGCGCGATCACTGGTATACGGTGGCGCGCGATCCGGCCGATCTCGAGGACGCCGCCAGCGTCGGACGCCGGGCCGGCGAGCGGGCGCTGGCGCGTCTCGGCGCCCGGCGCCTCACCACCCGCAAGGCTCCGGTCGCCTTCGCGCCCGACATGGCGCGCGGCCTCATCGGACACTTCATCGGCGCCATCCGCGGCACCAGCCAGTACCGCAAGTCATCGTTCCTGCTGGAGGCGGCCGGCTCGCAGGTATTCCCGGCCTTTCTGCAGATGCACGAGCGGCCGCATCTCAAGAAGGCGCTCGCCAGCAGCCCCTTCGACCAGGAGGGTGCGGCCACGCACGATCGCGAGCTCATTCGCGATGGCGTGCTCGACGGCTACGTGCTCGGCAGCTACTCGGCGCGGCGGCTGGGACTGAAAACCACCGGTAACGCCGGCGGGATTCATAACCTGATCGTGGCGGCGAGCGA
This sequence comes from Steroidobacteraceae bacterium, assembly GCA_035624075.1. Taxonomy (GTDB): domain Bacteria; phylum Pseudomonadota; class Gammaproteobacteria; order Steroidobacterales; family Steroidobacteraceae; genus 13-2-20CM-66-19. The sequence goes on from DASPSF010000142.1 coordinate 35,182, forward strand.
CGGCGGGCTCACCGCCGAGGCTTTCCTGGCGCGGCTCGACACGGGATTGCTGGTCACCGAGCTCATGGGGCAGGGCGTGAATGGCGTGACCGGCGACTATTCGCGCGGAGCCAGCGGCTTCTGGGTCGAGCGCGGCGCGATTCAACACCCGGTGCACGAGGTGACCATCGCCGGCAACCTGAAGCGCATGTATCTCGACATCGCCGCCGTTGGCGCCGATACCGATGCGCGCGGCACCGTCCGCACCCCCTCGGTTCTCATCAGCGAAATGACGATTGCCGGTGAGTGAGCTGCCGCGCCGGGCGCGGCGCTTCCTCCACCAGCTCCCCTAAGGAGAGCTCGCCGCAGCGGCGGCGCGCATCTTCGAGTGCCGCCAGCACCCGATCGACCGGCGGGATGTCGAGACTGCGCGGCGCCACGTGGCCGCTGCGCTGGCTGCGGGCGAGGTCGAGGATCTCCTGCACGCGGATGTGGCCGATGTCGCGGCCGGGAATGAGCTCGTCCTCATCGGTCACGACCAGGAGTCCCGCCTGCTCGAGCGTCGCCACCATGCGGGCCACCGCGACCCCGGGAAGGCCGAGCTCGGCGGCGATGCGATTGACGGTCCAGCGCACGCCGCCCGCGACGTGCGCGCGGCCGACGAAATACATCAGCCGCAGCGAGAGCTCCTCGAGCTCGAGCGCCGAGAGCTGCAGCGGCTGCAGCCCCAAGCGCAGGTACGCCGGGTTCTGTACGTAGAAGGAGAGCTGCGCCCCGGCGAGCAGGATCAGCCAGCCGAAATAGGTCCACAGCAGCCCCGCGACGATGAAGGCAAATCCGGCGTAGACGATGGTGAGGCGCGTCGAGTAGACGACCAGGGCGGTGAATACCTTGCCGACCGCCGCCCACAGCACGCCGCCGACGATGGCGCCGGTGAGCGCTGCGCGCCATTGCACCCGGGTGTTGGGCACCATCATGAAGAGCGCGGTGAAGAACGCGCTCACCATGGCGTAGGGGGCGAGCGCGAGGCCGGCGGCGCGCAGCCATTGCAGCACCGGCAGGCGCAGCCGCACCACTTCCTGCACCGGGGCCATGGAGAGCGCGTGCTGGGTGAGCCCGATGAAGCCCACCAGCAACACCGGTCCCGCCACCAGCAGCGCCGAGTATTCCGCCAGGCGCCGCGCGAAGCTGCGCGGCTGCTCGACGTGCCACAGGAAGTTGAAGCTGTCCTCGACCTTCTTGATGGTGCCGATGAGCGTCCAGGCGAGCAGGGCGAAACCCACCGAGCCGACCACGCCGTTGCTCGCGCGGTTGGCGAACTGCACCACGCGGGTGGTGAGATCGGTGGCCGCCGGCTCGCCGACCGGGCGGAAGAACTCGTACACGATCGGCACCAGGTCGCGGTGGCCGCCGAAGAAGCTCAGGATTGCAAAACTGAAGGCGAGCAGCGGAATGAGCGACAGCAGGGTCGTGTACACCAGCCCCATCGCGCGCAGGTTGATTTCGCCGCGCGACAGGTCGCGCAGCAGCGCGTAGGGGTAGCGCGTGAGGCGCAGCGTGCCCCCCAGCATCCCGGCGCGCTGCGAGGCCGGCCCGAACAGCCGGCGGTCGAGGAAGCCCCAGATGCGCTGCCACATGGCTTAAGGATACAGTGCCGCCCCTCAAGTGACCGCGAATTCAGGATATCCGCAACGGATCGTCTGCCTCACCGAGGAGACGACCGAGACGCTCTACCTGCTCGGCGAGGAGCGGCGCATCGTGGGCATCTCGGGCTTCACCGTGCGCCCGCCGCGCGCCCGGCGCGAGAAGCCGCGGGTGTCGGCCTTCACCAGCGCACGCACTGCGCGCATCGTCGAGCTCGCGCCCGACCTGGTGCTCGGCTTCTCCGACCTGCAGGCCGACATTGCTGCGGAGCTGGTGCGTAAGGGCTTAAACGTACACATCTTCAACCAGCGGAGTGTCTCCGGGATCCTGTCGATGATTCGCACATTGGGCGGGATGATCGGCTGCGAGGCGAAGACCGCGGCGCTGCTCGCCGAGCTCGAGGGCGGGCTTGCTGCGGTGCGCGCCGCGGCGGCGGCGCTCCCGGCACGGCCACGCGTCTGGTTCGAGGAGTGGGACGAGCCGCTGATCTCAGGGATAGGCTGGGTATCGGAGCTCATCGGCCTCGCCGGCGGTGAGGACTGTTTCCCCGAGCTCGCGCGCGAGAGCCTGGGACGCAACCGCATCGTCGCCGACCCGCTCGAGGTGGTGCGGCGCGCGCCCGACATCGTGCTCGGCTCCTGGTGCGGCAAGAAGTTCCGCCCGCGAGAGGTCGCGGGCCGCCCGGGGTGGAGCGCGATTCCGGCGGTGCGCGCGGGCTTCGTGCGCGAGATCAAGTCCGCCGTCATCCTGCAGCCGGGCCCGGCGGCCCTCACCGACGGGGTGCGCGCGCTGCAGGCGGTAATAAGCGAATGGGCCGCCGGGATCACTCCCTGATGCGCGTCGCGCCCCGCTTTTTGCCGGCGGCCGACGGAGTAATGTCCGCGGAAATCGCGGCCATTTCCGACAGTTTTAATGAGAGAGCACGCGTGATAGTCCTTTCGGCAATAGTTAGGCGAGCGCCTAACCATCGCCAAATGGACCTATCAACGCAGGCACCTGTTCGCCCATCGACTAATGCATCCCGCGGCGCACGCGGATCAGCTCATACGCCTCGATGATCTGCTGGGTGCGCTGCTTGGCGTGCCCAACCATCGATTCCGGCAGGCCGTTCGCCTTGAGCTTGTCGGGATGGTGGCGGTTGAGTTGCCGCCGGTAGGCTTTGACGACCTCGGCATCGCTGGCGCCCGCGGTCGTCTCGAGCACGCGGTAAGCCTGCTCGAGCGCCTCGGCGCTCGCACCGCTGCCGGCGGCGCCGTTGCCGTGGCGCTGCTGGTAGAAGCCGCCGCGCTGGATGCGCAGCACCGCCTCGATCTGCGCCAGCTCGAAGCCCGAGATGCGTGTCCCGGCGGCGATACGCCCCATGATCGGCCGCACCGGACCCTCGAGGTTGTTGCCGGCGAGCGCGGCGCGCACCTGGATCTCGAGGAAGATGCGCAGGATGTCCGGGCGCCCACGGCACGCCGAGCGCAGGCCCGCGAGCTCGGCGGCGAGATCGAAGTCCGGCTGTTTGCCGGCGGTGAAGAGCGCGATGGCCTCGCGCACCTGCGCCGCATTCAGCCTCAGGTCCGTCATCACGGCGCGCGCCGCGGCGATTTCCTGCTCGGAGACGTGGCCGTCGGCCTTGGCGACATAACCCATCACGCGGAAGGTGGCGCGGAAGAAGCGCTCGCTGATCGCGGCGACGTCCCCGGGCGCGCCGGGCTCTTCGTCCTCCTGCTGCGCCTGATCGAACTGGTGGCCGAGCAGCACGCCGACCGCGACTCCGATCGGGCCGAAGGCGAGACCGATGATCCCGCCGGTCAGCTTGCCAATCCATTTCATGCCCGCCGCCATGTCAACGTATAGTACCAAGCGCATGCCGGCGCCCATCGTCTACCGCACCCAGCTGACAGGGCTCGAGCGCCTGCACGAAGGCAAGGTGCGCGACATCTACGCGGTCGATGCCGGTGCGCTCCTCATAGTGACTACCGATCGCCTCTCCGCGTTCGATGTGGTGCTGCCCGATCCGATCCCGGACAAGGGCTGCGTGCTGAATTCGATCTCGAACTTCTGGTTTGCAAAGCTCGCGCACCTGGTGCCGAACCATCTCACCGGCCGCAGCCTCGACGGCGTCGTCAGGGATCCGGCCGAGCGCGCGCTGCTCGAAGGGCGCGCGGTGATCGTCCGGCGCCTGCAGGCACTGCCGATCGAGGCGGTGGTGCGCGGCTATCTCATCGGCTCGGGCTGGAAGGACTACCAGAAGACCGGACAGCTGTGCGGCATCGCGCTGCCCGCCGGCCTGCCACTCGCCGGGGAGCTGCCGCAGCCGATATTCACGCCGGCCACCAAGGCCGAAGCGGGTGCCCACGATGAGAACATCAGTCTCGACACCATGGCACAGCGCGTCGGCGCGCCGCTCGCCGCCCAGGTGCGCGACACGGCGCTCGCGCTGTATCGCTTTGCCGCGGCGCATGCCCGCGCGCGCGGCATCATCATCGCGGACACCAAATTCGAGTTCGGCGTCGACGCCGCCGGCACTCTCACGCTCATCGACGAGGTGCTGACGCCCGACTCCTCGCGCTTCTGGCCGGCCGACACCTACCGTCCGGGCGCGAGTCCGCCGAGCTTCGACAAGCAGTTCGTGCGCGATTATCTCGAGACGCTCGACTGGGACAAGCGGGCGCCGGGGCCGAAGCTGCCGCCGGATGTCATCGCGCGCACCAGCGCCAAGTATCGCGAGGCGCTCACGCGGCTCACCGCGCCATGAGCGCCGGCGGACCGGGGAGCCCTCAGGCCGCGGCCGATGCCGCGCCGCCGCGGACCTTCTCCGCCGCCGAGATCGGCGCCATCGCGCATCTTTATCGCGCCGAGATCTATCGCAGCACGGTGTGGCGCACGCGTCTCGACAGCACCACCAACTGGGCGGTCGTGACCACGGGCATCGCGCTCTCGGCGACCTTCTCGAGTATCGACGCCTCGCCGCTGCCGATGGCGCTCGTCGGCCTGGTGGTGTCGATGTTCCTGCTGCTCGAGGCGCGCCGCTACCGCTACTTCAACATCTGGCGCGCGCGGGCGCGGCTGCTGGAGACCGATTTTTTCACGCCGCTGCTGCGCGGCGAGCCCTACCCGGTGAATTCGGGCTGGAGCCGCCTGCTCGCCAAGGACTACTGCCAGCCGCGCTACCACGTGAGCCTGGCGCGCGCGGCCGGCCGGCGGCTACGCCGCACCTACTGCTGGATATTCCTGATCCAGGCGATCTCCTACTACGGCAAGCTCGCCATCCATCCTCACCCGCTCACGACGGTCGCGGACCTGTGGGCACGCGCCGCCGTCGGCCCGATCCCGGGCCAGGTGCTGGTGTTCGCCGGCGTGGCATTCCACCTGAGCTGGATGGCGTTCGCGTACGTGACGCTGCGCGATGACCAGCGTGACTGGCGCCTCCGGCAGAGCCTGATCGCGGTGGGTTAGACTAGTCAAAGCTCGCATCGGACATTGCGCTGCGCTTTCCTGCTGCGCGCAAGCCCTGGGCGCACATCCCTGTGCGCCCGCTTGGCGCTTTGCGCCGCGCCCTGTCACGATGCTCGCGGCGGCGCGCCAAAAGCGCGGTTTCGGCGCGCCGCCCGCCGCCTGCGGCGGCGTGCACGTCCCTGTGCATTGGCAGCGAGTTCACGCCGCGCGATCGCCGGTGCCGAGCGATGGAGAACCGACATGATGCAGCCGTGGATCGCCCCGTCGATTCTGTCCGCGGATTTCGCGCGCCTCGGCGCCGAGGTCGAGGCGGTGCTGGAGGCGGGCGCCGATCTCATCCATTTCGACGTGATGGACAATCACTACGTGCCGAACCTCACCATCGGCCCGCTGGTCTGCCAGGCGCTGCGCAAGCACGGCATCACGGCCCCGATCGACGTGCACCTGATGGTGCGCCCGGTCGACCGGATCGTGCCGGACTTCGCCGCCGCGGGTGCCACGTTCATCAGCTTTCACCCGGAGGCGAGCGAGCACGTCGACCGCACCATCGCGCTGATTCGCGAGCACGGTTGCCGCCCCGGGCTGGTGTTCAATCCCGCCACCCCGCTCGACTATCTCGACTACACGCTCGAGCTCGTCGACATGGTGCTCATCATGTCGGTGAATCCGGGGTTCGCCGGCCAGCAGTTCATCCCCACGACGCTGCGCAAGCTCGCCGACGCGCGTGCCCGCATCCGCTCTGGCGGGCGCGAGGTGCGGCTCGAGGTCGACGGCGGGATCAAGACCGATAACATCGGCGCCGCGGCAGCCGCAGGGGCCGATACCTTCGTGGCGGGCTCGGCGATCTTTGGCAGCCGCGACTACGCGGAGACCATCCGTGAGATGCGCCGGCAGATCGGGGGAGTCACCGGCAAGGGAGCGCGGGCCGCAGCAACGCCCATAACGGCCCGCCGCCCGGCGCGCCGGGCGCGTTAGTTGAATTGGCGCGCCGGGCCTTCGGCGCGGCGCGACTTACTCGTCGTCCTCGTCGTCGTCGTCATCATCGTCGTCGTCGGTGGCGTGCTGCCCGGCGGGCCTGCCGGGACCGGCCGTCTTGGCCGGCACGATGACGGGTCGGGTTTTCATCTTCGGCCGGGCATTGAATACCACGATGGTCTTGCCGGTGGCGCGCAGCAGTCCCTGCTCCTCGAGCACCTTGAGCACGCGGCCTGCCATCTCGCGCGAGCAGCCGACCAGGCGTGACAGCTCCTGGCGGCTCACCTTGATCTGCATGCCCTCGGGATGCGTCATGGCGTCGGGCTCGCCGCACAGGTCCATGATCGCGTGTGCCACGCGGCCGGTGACGTCGACGAAGGCCAGGTCGCCGAGCTTGCGATTGGTGCGATCGAGGCGGGTGGCGAGCTGCGTGGCGAGCTCGAATACCAGCCCGGGGCTCTCGGCGGCGATCTGGCGGAAACGCGGGTAGGTCATCTCCGCGAGCTCGCACTGGTTGCGTGTGCGCACCCAGGCGCTGCGGGTCGGCTGCTCGTAGAACAGGCCCATCTCGCCGAAGAACTGTCCACGGTTGAGGTAGGCCAGCACCATCTCGTTGCCTTCCTCGTCTTCGATCATCACTTCGACCGAACCGCTGATGATGTAGTAGAGGACGTCCGGGAGATCGCCCGCGTGGATGACCACGGTCTTGGACGGCACCGCGCGAATCCGGCAGTAGCTCAGGAAGCGGTTGATCGCCGGGATTTCGCTCAGCGGCTTGATGTTCTCTTCCATACCGGCTCCCCCAATCACTTCTTTAATATAAGCCTTCGCGGCCCGTCACACCCAGTAGGCCGTTCCCGTCATGACACGGGCAGTCTGCCGCATGAGTGCCCGAACCGGCGCCGGCAGGCGCTCGGCGCCGGCGGCAGCTGCCGTCGCGCCGTGCGCGATCTCTTCGGCCCTCATGGTTTCAAGTATGGCACGGCTGCGGGTATCGCCCACCGGCAGCCTGCCGAGGTGCCCGTCCAGGTGCCTCTCCACCTGGCGCTCGGTCTCGACCACGAAGCCGAGGCTCGCCCGGTCCCCGGCCAGCGCCGCGAGCGCACCGATGGCGAACGACCCTGCATACCAGAGCGGCGCGAGCAGGCTCGGCCGTGCGCCGAGCTCAGTCAGTCGAGTCTCGCACCACGCCAGATGATCAGACTCGCCGCGCGCAGCTTCCAGGAGCAGGGCACGGGTTTCCGCCGAGCGCGCGACCAGCGCCTGCCCGTGATAGAGCGCCTGGGCGGCGAGCTCGCCGGAATGATTGACGCGCATGAGAGCCGCGCTCTCGCGTTGCTGCGCGGCACTAAGCCTGGCAGCACCCTCCTCGCGGATGCCTGGAACGGGCCGGGAAGCCCGGGCCGGCGCGAACACTGATCGCAGGGCACGATCAAAGGCGGCGATCGCAGCGTCTAGAGAGCGGCCGGACTCCATATTTATGGCTCTATTATAGGCTGCCGCCCCGCCCCGACGGGCTTGCGGGCCGCCCCTGGAGGGGGGAGCGGGAGGCCGGGAGATGGTGCTTTGCATTGGGACAGCTGCTTGAGTAAACTTGCCCGCCTTTTTTTGGCCCCGGCCCCAGAGGGTTTAACCCGTGGCCGCGGGACTTTAGCCACGAGTGAGCTATGAAGACCGTATTTGCCAAGCCTGCGAGCGTCCGCGGCGACTGGTTCATCGTCGACGCCAGCGACAAGACGCTGGGGCGTCTCGCCTCGCAGATCGCCCATCGCCTGAAGGGCAAGCACAAGGCTGACTACAGCCCCCACGTCGATATGGGCGACCACATCGTGGTGGTGAACGCGCAGAAGATCCGCGTCACCGGGCGCAAGCTCAGCGACAAGATCTACTACCACCACACCGGCCACATCGGCGGCATCAAGTCGATTGCGCTCGAGAAGCTGCTCGCCGAGCACCCGGAGCGGGCGATCGAGTTCGCAGTCAAGGGCATGCTGCCGAAGAATCCCCTCGGCCGGCGCATGTTCAAGAAGCTGCACGTGTTCGCCGGCGGCGAGCATCCGCACCAGGCGCAGCAGCCGAAGCCCCTCGAGATTCAATAGGACCCCCCTTCCATGCCAGCGACCCCGAATCACTACGGCACCGGCCGGCGCAAGACCGCCACCGCGCGCGTCTACCTGAAGCCCGGCAGCGGCAAGATCACCGTCAACGACCGCTCGCTGGATGAGTTCTTTGGCCGGGAGACCGGCCGCATGATCGTCCGGCAGCCGCTCGATGCCGTGAAGCTGCATACGCAGTTCGATATCACCGTCCAGGTCGACGGCGGCGGCATCACCGGCCAGGCGGGCGCGATCCGCCACGGCATCACCCGCGCGCTCATCGAGTACGACGAGAGCCTGCGCAAGCCGCTGCGCGATGCGGGCTTCGTCACCCGCGATGCGCGCGAGGTGGAGCGCAAGAAGGTCGGCCGCCGCAAGGCACGCCGCGGGACGCAGTACTCGAAGCGCTAAACGGACACTCGCGGGCAAAAGCCGCGCCTTTTGCCCGCGTTGAAATGAACCCCGGCGGTGTTTCTGCGAAAATAGCCGCAGGCGATTTTCGCCAATGGACAATGGGGGATCGTCTAGTGGTAGGACAACGGACTCTGACTCCGTTTACCTAGGTTCGAATCCTAGTCCCCCAGCCAACCAGAGAAGGGGCCCGTCATCGGACGGGCCCTTTTTCATTCCAGGCGCGAGCCATGCGGCATGCATTGAGGTCAGCGGGTTTCGACTCCGCCCGCGGTGCCGACGATCAACACGTCCGCCGGGCGGACCGCGAACAGGCCCACCGTGACCACGCCGGTGATCTGGTTGAGGTCACGCTCGAGGGCGACCGGATCGGTGATCGTGAGTCCATGGACATCGAGTATGTGGTTGCCGTTGTCGGTGACGAATCCCTCGCGCCACAGAGGCCGGCCCCCGCGGGCGGCGAGCTCGCGGGACACCAGCGTGCGCGCCATGGGGATCACTTCGATGGGCAGGGGAAAGTGGCCGAGAGTGGCGACCAGCTTGCTGTCATCCACGATGCACACGAAGCGCCGCGCGGCCGCCGCGATGATCTTCTCGCGCGTCAGCGCACCTCCGCCGCCCTTGACGAGCTGCCGCCCGGCGGTCGCCTCGTCGGCGCCGTCGATATAGAGCTCGAGGTCGCTGACCTCGTTCAGGTCGCGGACCTCGATGCCGACGGCGGCCAGCCGTGCGGTGCTCGCCTGCGAGCTCGAGACCGCGCGGCGGGGACGCTGCGGCAGCCGCGCGAGGGCATCGATGAAGAGATTCACCGTCGAGCCGGTGCCGATGCCGATGATGCCGTCGTCCGTCAGCAGCTCGAGCGCGGCTTGCGCTGCGCGTCTCTTCTTTGCGTCACCCTCCGCCGTCATGCATTCCCCCGTGCGATCAGCGGCCTCAGAAACGACTGTGCCCGCTTTGGCGAGCGGGCACAGTCCTACGAATTCGACTCGGCGGCCACTTGCGCGACCGCCGAGTTAAGGCCTATTTCTTCTTGCTGGCTTTCTTCTTGGCCTTCTTTTTCGCCTTCGCCATGTTGGCTCTCCAAGTGTGTGACGGGTTAGTCCGGGGTCCGAGTATATACACGCGAATCTAAATTTCAAGCGAGCGCGAGCGAAGTGTGCTAAGCGAGCAGCGCTCGACGCGTGAGCGAGTGCGATGCGCGACGCGCTCGCGGCGCGCTCAAGTCGTCGGCGCGCGCGACTCGAGCGAGAGAATGAACTTCCAGTGTGCGCTCTCGACCGGCGTGACCGACAAGCGGTTGCCCGGGCGCAGCAGCACCATGCCGGCGAGCTCCTTGCTCGCATGCGCACGCAGCTCATCCAGCGTGACGGCGCGCGCGAGGCGGCGCACGAGCCGCACATCCACCATGAACCAGCGGGGATTCCTGCGGTCGCTGTCCGCATCGTAGTGCTCGTGCCTGCGATCGAAAGCGGTGGGGTCGGGATAACCCTCTCTCACCACCTCCATGATGGCGACGATGCCCGGCACCTCGGTGCTCGAGTAGTACATGAAGGCCTGATCGCCCTTCTTCATCTGGTCGCGCAGCATGTTGCGCGCCTGGTAGTTGCGCACGCCGTCCCAGCCGGTGGTGTGGTGCGGGGCGGCGGCGAGCTGCTCGACGCCGAAGCTGGTCGGCTCGGTCTTCATCAGCCAGTAGTGCATCGGATGAACCCCTCGTCGGTCGCGACCGCGTCCATGAACACGTCGTGCGGCGCCGCGGCGAGACGCTCGACCTGCTGGAATGCGTACCCGAACCCCACCAGCAGCGGCTTGTGCCACACGCGGCGCAGCTGGCGGAAGGCGAAGGCGCGGTCGTAGAAGCCGCCCCCGGCGCCGAGGCGCAGCCCGTACCGGTCGAAACCCACGAGCGGCAGGAACACGAGATCGAGCCAGCGCGCGCCGATGGTATTGAAGCCCGCCGGCTCGTCTATGCCCAAGCGGTTCTCGCGCAGCGAGCCGCCGAGCTCGACGAAGCGCATGGCGCGCGAGCGCCGCCGGCGATCGATGCGCGGCAGGAAGAGGCGGCAGCCACGGCTCGCGGCCAGCGCGATGAGCGGCGCGGAGTCGAGCTCCCCCGGCAGGGCGGCGTAGACCGCGATGCGCTGTCCGGCGGCGAGACGCAGAGAGCGGTCGGCGTTGAGTGCGGCGCGCCCGGCGGCCGCGGTGCGCTCGGCGGCGCTGACGGCGCGGCGCCGCGCATTGAGCTCGGCCCGCAGTGAGCTGCGGGCCGCGCCCAGGGTGAAATCAGGCAGCGCCACCCGCCTGTGCCGGTGCGAACCGTTGCTCTCGAACCAGAGCAACAGGTGGGACGAGCTGCAGCAGGTAAGGCTTTCCGCTCAAAACTGCGGACCTGCACAATGCTGCCGCAAGCACTGAGTCCCGAGGGTGTTTCAATTAGGGTCCGAGGTAACCCGGCCCGCTGTCGAACACCGCAGGCGACGCTGGGGAAGAATGTACACCATGCCTGCGGGGTGCGCTTGAGACTCGCGTCGCATCACAGATCGAGCTGCTGGCCCTTGCCGAGGGCGCCCTCGACTCGCTCCCGCAGCGCCCGCACCCGGTGGCCGACGCCGCTGTCGAGCTTGGTCTCCCGGTCGCGCAGCTTGAGAAACTCGTGGGCGAGGTTGAGGGCGGCCATGACCGCAATCCGGTCGAGACCCACCACCTTGCCGCTGTCGCGGATCTCGCGCATGCGGGTATTGAGGAACTCGGCGGCATCCAGCAGTGCCGAGCGCTCCTCGTACGCGCACGCCACTACATATTCCTTCTCCATGATGCGCACGCTGACGCGCGCCTGGTCCGGCGGACTCACGCGCCGTGCTCGAGGGTCTTCAGGCGCCCGATCATGGCCTCGACACGCGTGCGCACCTGCTCGTTCTTGTGCATCAGCGAGGCGCGTTCCCCGGCCAGGGACTCGTGGCGCGCCTTGAGAGCGCGGTTCTCTTCCTTCAAATGCTCGAGCATGGCCAGCAGCTCGTCGACGCGTTTGCTGAGGCGGGTGAGCTCGAGATCGAGTTGTGTTTTTGTAGTGTCGCTCATGGCGCAGGACTATAGAGCCGTGCTCTTCGTGCGGTCAATTCGACTCAACTATAATGCGCCATCCCCATGAATCAGCCGGATTACGCCGACATCGAGCAAGCGCTCTCCGGGCAGCGCGCACTGACTGACGCCGCCGAGGCGCACGGCACGCTCGCGGGCTGTCTGTGTGCGCTGGCCGATTACAGCTTCCAGGACTGGCTGCGGGAGATTCTCCCCGAGGGACGCGCCGAGGCCGACGCCGCCGACACGCTCTACGGGCTCTACACCGCCACCGCCGCGGCACTCGAGCAGACCGACATGGAGTTCGAGCCGCTGCTGCCGAGCGACGCGCAGCCGCTGGCGGCGCGCACCGCCGCGCTCGCTGAGTGGTGCCAGGGATTTCTCTACGGCCTGGGCTCCGGCTCGATCCCCGACGTGGGCCGATTGCCGGGGGACGTCGGCGAGATCGTGCGCGATCTCACCGAGATCACCCGCGCGGGCGTCGATGACGGGGAGGGCGAGGAGTCGAATGAGGGTGCCTACGCCGAGCTGGTCGAGTTCGTGCGTGTCGGGGTGCAGCTCCTCTACGAGGAGCTCGCGCCGGTGCGGCACGAGCCGCTGCCCGACTCGGCCCCGTTGCACTGATGAATTGCTCGCATCGGACATTGCGCTTCGCTGTCCTGCTGCGCGCAAGCCCGGGGCGCACATTGCGCTGCGCAGTCCCTGCTGCGCGCAAGCCCGGGGCGGCCATCCGTGGCCGCCCGCTCGCCGCATGCGGCTCGCCCCTGTGCGCCCGCTCGGCGCGTTGCGCCTCGCCCTGTCGCGATGCTCGCGGCGGCGCGCCAAAAGCGTGGCTCGACACGCAAGCGCTCCGCTCTTGTGCACCAGCCGAGCACTCCGTAGCACGGCTGGCGCATGGGTTTCGGCGCGCCGCTCGCCGCCTCCGGCGGCGGGCACGTCCCTGTGCCTGCGTCGCGAATTCATGCCTCGCGGGGTGGGTCGCAGGGCCCATGGGAAGGTAGTTGCAATGGCGAGAGACGAATTCGCGCGCCGCCGCCGCCAGCTGATGCGCCTGATGGGGCGCGATTCGATCGCGGTGCTGCCGGCGGCGCCGATACGGCACCGCAATAACGACGTCGAGTACCCCTACCGGCAGGACAGCGATTTCCAGTACCTCACGGGCTTCGGCGAGCCCGAGTCCGTGGCGGTGCTGGTTCCGGGACGGGAGCAGGCCGAGTACATCCTGTTCGTGCGCGAGCGCGACCCGGCGCGCGAGACCTGGGATGGGCGGCGCGCGGGCCCGCACGGCGCAGCGCGCGACTTCGGCGCCGACGACGCCTTCCCCATCACCGACATGGACGAGATCCTGCCGGGCCTGCTCGAGAACCGGACCCGGGTGTACTACACGATGGGGGTGTATGCGGACTTCGATCAGCGGGTCGTCGGCTGGGTGAACAGCCTGCGGACCCAGGCGAGGAACGGCCGCCATCCGCCCCAGGAGTTCGTGGCGCTCGATCACCTGCTGCACGACATGCGCCTCTACAAATCGCGCAGCGAGCTCGAGCTGATGCGCACCGCCGCGCGCATCTCCTCGCGGGCGCACCTGCGGGCGATGCGCTTCTGCCGCCCCGGCGCCACCGAGTACCAGGTCATGGCGGAGCTGATGCACGAGTTCCGCCGCAACAACGCCGACACCGCCTACCATCCGATCGTAGGCGGCGGCGCGAACAGCTGCATCCTCCATTACCGCGACAACGACCAGCCGCTCGCCGACGGCGACCTGCTGCTCATCGACGCCGGGTGCGAGTTCGAGTGCTACGCCTCGGACATCACCCGCACCTTCCCCGTAAACGGGCGCTTCACGCCCGAGCAGCGCGCGGTCTACGAGGTGGTGCTGGAAGCCAACCGTGCCGCGATCGCGCGCGTGCGTCCGGGCAACCACTGGAACGAGCCGCACGAGGCGGCGGTGCGGGTCGTCACCCAGGGCCTGATGAGGCTCGGGCTCCTCAAGGGGCGTCTCGCCGCGCTGATCAGGAGCGGCGCCTACCGGCGCTACTTCATGCATCGCACCGGGCACTGGCTCGGGCTCGACGTGCACGACGTCGGCGACTACAAGGTCGGCGAGGAGTGGCGGGTGCTCGAGCCCGGGATGACGCTCACCATCGAGCCGGGCATCTACCTGGCGGCGGGCGCGCGCGGCGTGCCCCGGCGCTTCCGCAACATCGGCGTCCGCATCGAGGACGACGTGCTGGTCACCAGGCGCGGGGCCGAGGTGCTGACCGCGCGCGCGCCGAAGGATCCCGAGCAGATCGAGGCCGTGATGGCCCAGGGCTGATATGGAAGTCGACGTGGCCATCGTCGGGGGCGGCATGGTGGGCGCGAGCCTCGCCGTGGGGCTCATCGGTACGGGCGTACGGCTGCTGCTCATCGAGTCGGTGCCCTTCGGGGCGGGCGCCCAGCCGAGCTTCGATGAGCGCACCACCGCCCTCGGCAACGCGAGCCGCAGGATCTTCGAGGGGCTCTCGGTGTGGGAGGCGATCGCGCCTGAGGCCGCCCCCATCCGCGCCATCCACATCTCGGACGCCGGCCGTTTCGGCAGCGCGCGCCTCGTGGCCGAACAGCAGGGGATCGAGGCCTTCGGCTACGTCGTCCCCAACCGGCGGATCGGGGCGGCGCTCTGGGGCCGTCTCGGGGAGGCCGCCGACTTCTCTGTGCGTGTCCCCGGGCAGGTCGAGGACGTCGTGATCGACGCCGCCGGCGTGCGCCTCAATGTCTCGAGCGGCGCGCGGCGCGAGGCGGTGACCGCACGCCTCGTGGTCGCGGCCGATGGCGCGCACTCCCGGATCCGCAGCGCCGCCGGCATCGAGGCCGCGGTCGAGGACTATGAGCAGGTGGCGGTGGTCGCCAACGTGGCGTGCGACACGGCGCACGGCGGCATTGCCTACGAGCGCTTCACGCCGGCCGGGCCGCTCGCGCTGTTGCCGCTCGCCGATGGGACGCGCAGTGTCGTCTGGGCCTGCCGCCGTGACGACGCGCCGCGAGTTCTGGCGCTCGATGACGCCGCCTGGCTCGCGGAACTGCAGGCGCGTTTTGGCTGGCGTGCCGGGCGATTCGTGCGCGCCGGGCGCCGCGCCTCTTATCCTCTGAAGCTCACACGCGCCGCCTCCCCGGTGGCGACCCGCACCGTCCTGATCGGCAACGCCGCGCAGGCGCTGCATCCGGTCGCCGGGCAGGGCTTCAACTTAGGCCTGCGCGATGCCGCGATGCTGGCGGAAGTGATCGCGGGGAGCTCGGGCGACGCCGGCGCGCCGGCGCTGCTCGAGCGGTTCGCCTCCTGGCGCGCCCGCGACCGCAGCGGCGTCACCCGCTTCACCGACGGATTGGTGCGGCTCTTCGGCGACCAGCGATCCGGGATCGGGGTGCTGCGCAACCTGGGACTCCTGCTCTTTGATGTCAGCCCTCCGGCCAAGAGCGCGCTCGCGCGCCTGAGCCTCGGGTTCGGCGGGCCGACCCCGCGCCTGGCGCGCGGACTCCCGGTGCGCCATGCCTGAGTTCGACGTCGCCATCGTCGGCGGCGGACCGGTGGGCGCCTGTGCCGCGGCGCTGCTCGCACGCGCGGCGGGCTCGAGCGCTGCGCGGCTGCGCGTGGTCCTCGTCGAGCCGCACGTCCCGCCGCCTCCGGCCGAAGGTGCGCCGCCCGATGCCCGCGTGGTGGCGATCTCGCGTGCCAGCGAGGCATTGCTCACGAGCGCCGGCGCCTGGCCGGCGATCGGGGGCGGGCGTGCGTGCGCCTACGAGCGCATGCGCATCTGGCACGAGAGCGTTGCCCCCGGGAGCGACGGCGTGCTGATCTTCGACGCCGCCGACGTCGGCGAGCCGAATTTGGGCTACATCGTCGAGAGCCGGCTGCTGCAGAGCGCGCTGATCACCGCCTTCACGGTGGCCGGCGGGCAGCTCGAGCCGGCGCAGTTCTCCTCGCTCGCGATCGAAGCGGATGCGGTACGCATCGCGACCAGCCGCGGGGACTTAAGCGCACGGCTGGTGGTCGGGGCTGACGGAGCGCAGTCCGCCGTGCGCGCGGCCACCGGACTCACGGCCGAGGTGAGCGGCTACCAGCAGACGGCGATCGTCGCCACCGTCGCCACCGCGCGGCCGCACGAGATGACCGCGTGGCAGCGCTTCATGAGCAACGGCACGCTCGCTTTCCTGCCGCTCTTCGATGGCACGAGCTCGATCGTCTGGTCGGCGGATGAGCCTCTGGCGGCCGAGCTCGCAGGCAGCAGCGCCGCAGACTTCGCGCTCGAGCTCGATCGGGCCTCCGACCTGGCGCTCGGCGCGACGCGCCTGGTGGGCGAGCGGGCTTCTTTTCCGCTGCGGCGCCTCACCGCACCGCGTTACATCGCCCAGCGGGTCGCGCTCATCGGCGATGCCGCGCACGTGGTGCATCCGCTTGCCGGCCAGGGCGTGAACCTGGGGCTGCTCGACGCCGGGGCCCTGGCGCAGGAGCTCGGGCGTGCCGTGGCGCGGCGCGAGGACCCGGGATCGCCCGGCGTGCTGCGCGCCTACGAGCGCTGGCGCAAGAGCGAGATCGCCGTCATGGCCGCATCCATCGATGCCTTCGACCGCCTGCTCGCCCACGGCACGGGACCGATCGCACGCCTGGCGCAGCGCGGGCTGGGATGGGTGAACCGCAGCCAGGAGCTGCGGCGCTTCTTCATTCGCCGGGCGCTCGGGGTGAGCGGGGAGCTGCCGGAGGCGGCGCGGCGGGTGTCGTGAAGACCTGACAATAAGGAGTGCCAACATGATTCGTCGCTTCCCGGTTGCTTGCCTCCTGACCTCTTTCGGCTGCGCCGCAATCGCGGCCACCATGAACACGCCGCCGGCGGCGCGCACCGTCGAAGCCCAGGATGAGGCCTTCGGGCTGCGCCTCCCCGATCCCTATCGCTGGATGGAAGGCGAGGGCAACGCCGAGTTCGACGGCTGGCTGCGCGCTGAAGGCGCCTACGGCCGCGCCCAGCTCGATGCGGAGCCGCGGCTGAAGTTCTGGCGCGAACGGCTCGAGGCCGTGGCGCGTGCCGGGGTCATCAATCGGCTGCAGCAGCCGATGAAGGGACGCATCTTCTTTCTGCGCGCCAGCGAGGGGCGCGAAGGCGTACTGATGGTGCGCAATGCCGACGGCAGCGAGCGCACGCTCCTCGATCCGGGGGCACAGCAGGGAGGCTCGGGCGCTCTCACCGCGGCGATCACCGGCTACAGCGCTTCGCCCGATGGCCAGCGGGTCGCCGTCAACGTGCAGCGCGGCGGGAGTGAGCTCACCACGATCGAGGTGCTGAACGTCGACGATGCGAGCTCGGCGCCGCCCGACACGATCGCCGACGTCTGGGGCGAGTTCCAGGCGGGCTGGTTGCCGGACGGCAAGTCGTTCGTGTACACGCAGCTTGCGCCGCCCGCCGAGCGCGACGCGACGGACCCGATGCTCGACATGCGGGTGCGACTGCACGCCCTCGGCACGTCCCCCGCGGCGGATCCGGTGGTGGTGCGGCGCGGCCTGAACCCCAGCGTGGCACTCACGCCGAACGAGTTTCCCCTGCTCGACGTTTCCGAGGACTCCGAATTTGCGCTGTTGATCATCGGTGGGGCGCGACCCCAAGCGCGCGCGTGCTTCACGCGCCGGGCGGCGGCGCTGCGCCCGGATGCCAAATGGAGCTGTCCGGTCGACTACGACGACAACGTCCAGGGGCTGGCGCTGCACCATGACCAGCTGTATCTCACCTCGATGAAGGGGCACCCGAATGGCCAGCTGCTGCGGCGCCAGCTCGCTGCCAGGGGCCACGCGGGTCCTGCGCAGGTGGTGATCCGGGAGGACGAGAGCGCCGTGATGACCGGCCTCGCCGTGGCGAGCGACGGTCTGTACGTGCGGCGCATGCGGGGTGGGCCGGATGAGCTGCTGCGGCTCGACTACCCGGGAGGTGCGCCGGGCAGGGTTGGCTTGCCGTACAGCGGCGCCATCTACATCCTCAACGCCGATCCGCGCGCCGCAGGGGTCGTCTTCACACTGCAGGGGTGGACCCAGCCGCGCACGGCCTTCCGGGTCAGCGCCGGCGATACCCGTCCCGGCGATCTGCATCTCGGCGCCGATTCGCCCGCGGACTACTCCGGCATAACGGCCGATGAAGTCACGGCAGCGAGCGCAGACGGCACCGAAGTACCGCTGACGATCATCCATCGCCGCGATGCTCAGCGGCCGCTGCGGGAGATCGCCATGCTGGAGGGCTACGGGGGGTACGGGATCAGCACCCAGCCCTACTTCGATCCGATGGCCCTCGAATGGGTGCGGGCCGGACATGTGTTTGCGTACGCGCACGTGCGTGGTGGCGGCGAGAAAGGCGACCGCTGGCGCATCGCCGGCTCCGGGCCTGCCAAGGAACGCGGCGTCGAGGACTTCATCGCCTGCGCACAGGCGCTCACGGTGCTCGGCTGGGCTGACCGCGAGCGTATCGTGGCCTTCGGCGGCAGCATGGGCGGCGTGGTGGTGGGCGGCGCAATCACACGGCAGCCGCAGGCCTTCGCCGCCGCCGCAATCCAGTCCGGAATTCTCAATCCGGCCCGCCTGCTCGCGGCCAAGAACGGCGCAAACCAGTTCGCGGAGGTGGGCGATCCACGCACCGAGGCGGGGCTCAAGTCGGTGTCGGCGATGGACCCCTACCTGCGCGTCAAGGCCGGCACGGCGTATCCCGCCGTGCTGCTGGTGGTCGGCGTCAACGACAACCGCGTGGCTCCCTGGAACAGCGGCAAGTTCGGCGCGCGGCTGCTCGCGGCGAGCACGAGCGGCAAGCCGGTGTGGTTCCGGCTCGACGCCGACATGGGGCACTTCAATACCGCGCAGGCGGCGCTCAGCCGCGAACAGGCCGACATCTATACCTTTGCCGAGCGCGAGGCGCCCGCGCCGAGCAGCAGCGCAAAAGAATGAGCTCCACGATCCGTCGTCCCCAAGTCTGCGTTCTGGGCAGTGCCGAGCCAGGGTCGGCTGCATACGCGCTCGCGGGCGCGGCCGGCGAGTTGTTGGCGAAGCTCGGGATCACCGTGGTGAGCGGTTGCGGCAGCCCCGCCACCCGGGTCGCCGCCGAGCGCGCGGTTCGGTCCGGCGGTCTCGTGGTGAGCATCATCCCGCCGGATCAGATGCCCGCGGCGGACTGGCCCGCGACCGTCGTCCTGCCGTCCGGCATGGGCGATGCCCGCAACCTGCTCATGGCGCTCGCGGGCGATGCCTGCATCGTCATCGGGGGACGAGCCGGCACGATCTCGGAGGTTTGCCTTGCCTGGTTGCACAGGCGGCCGTTGTTACCTCTGGTGGGCTGTGGCGGCTGGTCCGACCAACTGCCGGCGAATCCGCCCGACGAGCGACAGAACTCTCCGATTCTGCCGTGGGGATCGGTGCAGGAGTTGGAGGCGCGGCTGATCGCCCTGAAGCTTGCGGGGCGAGCGCATGAGGTTTGCCTGAGCAATAGTTAGGCAAGTGCCTAACCATCGCGCCGAGGGACATCAGGCGCGTCGGCGGCCCATCAGGACAGTGGTATCAGATCCACCTTCGCCGCACAGACGAAGTCGTTCTCGGAGAGCCCTTTGACGGCATGCGTCGTGAACTTCACGCGGCAGTAGTTGTAGCCGACCTCGAGGTCCGGATGATGATCCTCGATGTTGGCGATGTGGGCGAGCGCGTTGACGAAGCTCATGGTGCGGTAGAAGTCGCGGAAGGCGAAGCGGCGCTGGATGGCGTGCGCGTTCTCGATCAGCGCCCACTCGCCCGAGATCTGCGTGAGGAGCTTGCCGGCCTGCTCGGGCGTGAGGGGTGGCATGCCCCCCTCGCAGGGCCGGCACTTGCGTGCCGCCAGAACCTCGCTCATGTGCCACCTCCGGGAGCGAGCCGCGCGTAGCGGCGCGCGACGTAGCGCTCGACGATCTCCTGGAATTCCTCGGCGATGCGCTCGCCCTTGAGGGTCACGGTCTTCTCGCCGTTCTCGTACACCGGCGCCACGGGCCGCTCGCCGGTGCCGGGGAGGCTGATGCCGAGGTTGGCGTGCTTGCTCTCGCCCGGGCCGTTGACGACACAGCCCATGACCGCCACCGTCATCTCCTCGACCCCCACGTACTCGCGCCGCCACTGCGGCATGCGCGTGCGGATGTGGCTCTGGATCTTGAGCGCGAGTTCCTGGAAGAAGGTGCTGGTGGTGCGGCCGCAGCCGGGGCAGGCGATCACCAGCGGCGTGAAGGCGCGCAGGCCCATGGTCTGCAGGATCTCCTGCGCGACGATCACCTCCTGGGTGCGGTCGCCGCCGGGCTCGGGGGTGAGGGAGACGCGGATGGTGTCGCCGATGCCTTCCTGCAGCAGCACCGACATGCCGGCGGTCGAGGCGACGATGCCCTTGGAGCCCATGCCGGCCTCGGTGAGCCCGAGGTGCAGCGGGTAGTCGCAGCGCGCGGCGAGGTCGCGGTAGATCGCGATGAGATCCTGTACCCCACTCACCTTGGCCGAGAGAATGATGCGGTCGTGCGGCAGTCCCAGTTCCTCGGCGCGCTGCGCGGCAGTCAAGGCCGAGAGCACCACGGCGTTACGCAGGACCGCTTGTGCATCGAGCGGCTGAGGGAGCGCCGAGTTCTCGTCCATGAGCCGCGTCAGCAGGTCCGAGTCGAGACTTCCCCAGTTGACGCCGATGCGCACCGGCTTGCCGTAGCGGCAGGCGATCTCGATCATCTCCGCGAACTGCGGGTCGCGCTTCGATCCCCGCCCGACGTTGCCCGGATTGATGCGGTACTTGGCGAGTGCGGCGGCGCACTCGGGATGCTCGCGCAACAGCTTATGCCCGTTGAAGTGAAAGTCGCCGATGAGCGGAACCGTGACGCCTTCGCGGTCGAGCCAGGCGCGGATCGGCGCCACCGCGGCCGCGGCCTCACTGGTGTTCACCGTGATGCGCACCAGCTCCGAGCCGGCGCGGGCGAGCGCCTGCACCTGCCGCGCCGTGCCTTCGACGTCGGCGGTATCGGTATTGGTCATCGACTGGACCACGATCGGGGCACGGCCCCCGACGCGAACCGGCCCGATCGACACCTGAGCTGTGGAGCGGCGAGGGAGGCTCATGCGGCGCGAAATGCTATCATTGGAAGGCTCGAAACGGTCTGTCCGGAGAGAGTCCGGCACTCGAGCCGGAACGCCGAAGGCGCAAATTCCGCCCGGAAACGCTCAGGCACAAGAACGGCAGACGGCGGCGGCGGTCGATCCGCTCCGCGGAGCTTCTGGAGAGCGGTGGATACCCATATCCACCCACCGAAGGGGAGCGGCACCTTTTCAAAGGGTGCCTGATCTCTCAGGTCACAGGGACAGAAGGGCGGCAGGCGCCTCGGGTGCGGGGCGTGTGCCGGCATCTTTGTTCGCTGGAGGACCTCAGTGGGACGCAAGACCCCGTTGTTCGCGCTGCACCAGGAGCTCGGCGCCCGCATCGTCGATTTCGGCGGCTGGGACATGCCGGTGCAGTACAGCTCCCAGATCGGTGAGCACCACGCGGTGCGCCGCTCCGCGGGCGTCTTCGACGTCTCGCACATGTGCGTCGTCGACCTCAAAGGTCCGCGCGTGCGCGCCTTCCTGGCGCAGCTGCTCGCCAACGACGTCGCCAAGCTCAAGACCGGCGGCAAGGCGCTCTACACCTGCATGCTGAACGAGCGCGGCGGCGTCATCGACGATCTGATCGTCTATTTCCTCACCGAGAGCTGGTTCCGCGCGGTGGTGAACGCCGGCACCCGCGACAAGGATCTCGCCTGGATCCGCCGCCACGCCGCGGCCTTCGGCGTCGAGGTCATCGAGCGCACCGATCTCGCCATGCTGGCGATCCAGGGGCCGGAAGGGCGCGCCCGGGCCGCCGAGCTCCTCGCCCCCGCCGACCGGGAGGCGGCCTTCGCGCTCGGTGTGTTCGTCGGGCGCGAGCTCGGCACCTGGTTCGTCGCGCGCACCGGCTACACCGGCGAGGACGGCTTCGAGTTCATGATGCCGGGCGCGGATGCGGTGCCGGCGTGGCGCAAGCTGAATGCTCTCGGGGTCGCTTCCTGCGGCCTGGGGGCGCGCGACACGCTGCGCCTCGAGGCCGGCATGAACCTCTACGGCAACGACATGGACGAGAGCACCAACCCGCTCGAATCCGGTCTCGCCTGGACCGTGGCACTCGAGCCGCCGGGGCGTGCCTTCGTCGGGCGCGAGGCGCTCGAGGCGATCCGCGCGCGCGGCCCTGCAGCCAAGCTGGTCGGTCTTGTGCTCGAAGACCGCGGCGTGCTGCGCAGCCACCAGAAGGTGATCGTGCCCGGCGTGGGCGAGGGCGAGATCACCAGCGGCACTTTCTCCCCGACGCTCGAGCGCTCGATTGCGCTGGCCCGCGTGCCCGCGGCGACGCCTGCGCGGGTGCAGGTGGATATCCGCGGCAAGCTGCTGAATGCGAGAGTGGTGAAGCCGCCGTTCGTGCGTTCCGGCAAATCCCTGGTCACTTAAAGGACCTGATTCATGAGCAATGTTCCCGCGGACCTCAAGTACACCAAGTCCCACGAATGGGTGCGCAGCCTCGCCGACGGCACGGTGGAGATCGGCATCACCGATCATGCGCAGCACGCGCTCGGCGACCTGGTGTTCGTCGAAGTGCCGGAGCCCGGCCGCAGCGTGAAACAGGACGAGCCGTGCGCGGTGGTCGAGTCGGTGAAGGCCGCCTCCGACGTGTACGCCCCGCTCGCGGGTGAGATCACCGCCGGCAATCCCGTGCTCGCCGATGCACCCGAGACGGTCAATTCCGACCCCTATGGCGCGGGCTGGCTGATGCGCGTGCGCCCGGCCGCAGGCGCGGTCGCGGCGGCGGAACTCATGTCGGCGGCGGACTATCAGAAGGTCGTGGCAGCGGAGGGCGGCTGATGGCCTTCATTCCCCACACCGAGGCCGACGTCGCGGCGATGCTGGAAGCGATCGGCGCGCGCGGCATCGAGGATCTGTTCGCGGAGATCCCGTCCTCCCTGAGGGTGAGCTCGCTCCCCGGCGTCCCCGAGGCGCTCAACGAGATGCAGATCGGCCGGTTGATGAGCGAGCGCGCCGCACAGGACGGAACACCTTTGAGCTTCCTCGGCGCCGGCGCGTACGAGCACCACATCCCCGCGGCCGTGTGGGCCATCACCACGCGCGGCGAGTTCTACAGCGCCTACACGCCTTACCAGGCCGAGGCCAGCCAGGGCACGCTGCAGATGATCTATGAGTTCCAGACCATGATCGCGCGCCTCACCGGCATGGAGGTCGCCAACGCCTCGATGTACGACGGCGCCTCCGCGACCGCGGAGGCCACGCTCATGGCGGTGCGCGCCAACCGCAAGTCGAAGTCCGCGCGCATCCTCGTGCCCACCACGCTCCACCCACACTACCGGCGGGTGGCGGTGGCGATGGCGAGCAACCAGGGCCTCAGGTTCGAGGAGCTGCCCTACTGCACCGTCGAGGGCGTGACGCTGCCGGCCTCGCTGGCGAAGTACGACGGCGAGGACGTGACGGCGCTCGTCATCCAGCAGCCCAATTTCTTCGGCCGTCTCGAGGACGTCGATGCGCTCACCGACTGGGCGCACGCGCGCAACATCCTGGTGATCGCCGTGGTCAACCCGACCTCGCTGGCGCTGCTCAAGCCACCGGGCGAGTGGGGCAGCCGCGGCGCCGACATCGCAGTCGGCGAAGGCCAGCCGCTTGGCGTGCCGCTCTCCTCGGGCGGCCCCTACTTCGGCTTCATGACGACCCGCATGGAGTACGTACGGCAGATGCCCGGGCGCATCGTCGGCCGCACGCTCGACGTCGCCGGTGCCGAAGGGTTCACGCTCACGCTGCAGGCGCGCGAGCAGCACATCCGCCGCGCCAAGGCGACCTCCAACATCTGTACCAACCAGGGCCTGTTGATGACGGCGGCGACCATCTATCTCTCGCTCATGGGGCCCAAGGGACTCGAGCGCACCGCGGCCGCCTCCCATGCCCGCTCCCGCGAGCTCGTCGGTGCGCTCACCCGCACCCCGGGCGTGCGCCTCGCCTTCAGCGGACCCTGCTTCCACGAAGCGGTGCTGCTGCTCGACCGCCCGGTTGCGCCGGTGCTCAAGGCGCTGGCTGCACGCGGCATCCTCGGCGGGCTCGATCTCGCGCCCTACTACCCGGAGCTCGGGCCGGCGCTGCTCGTGTGCGCGACCGAGACCAAGACCGCGGCCGACATCGAGCGTTACCGCGCATCGCTCACCGAGGCGATGCAGGCCGTGCGGGCCGCGTGAGAAGGAATCAAAGCAGATGCCCAGCCGTGAAAAAGTGATCTTTGAGTACTCGCGCGCCGGACGCGGCGCGAGCGATCAGTGGCCGCAGGACGTGGGCGGCGCGCCGCTCGCCGACCTGCCCTCGAAGCTGCGGCGCGCCAAGGCGCCCGCGCTCCCGGAGGTGGGCGAGCTCGAGGCGGTGCGGCACTTCACCCGCCTGTCGCAGCTCAATTTCTCCATCGACACGCACTTTTATCCCTTGGGCTCGTGCACGATGAAATACAACCCCAAGGCGTGCAACCAGTACGCGATGCTGCCGCAGTTCCTCGCGCGCCACCCGCTCGCGCCGGAGTCACACGGCCAGGGATTCCTCGCCTGCATGTACGAGCTGCAGGAGATGCTGAAGGAGGTCACCGGCATGCAGGGCGTGGCGCTCTCGCCCATGGCGGGCGCGCACGGGGAGTTCGCCGGGGTCGCCATGATCCGCGCCTATCACCGCGCGCGCGGGGATCTCAAGCGCAACGAGATCATCGTCCCCGACGCCGCGCACGGCACCAATCCCGCGACCGCGACCATGTGCGGCTGCGTGGTGCGCGAGGTTCCCGTGAACTCCTCCGGCGACGTCGATCTCGAGGCGCTCAAGGCCGCGGTCGGCCCCAACACCGCGGGCATCATGCTCACCAACCCCTCGACGCTCGGGGTGTTCGAGCGCGGCATCGAGGAGGTGGCGCGCGTGGTGCACGAAGCCGGCGGCCTCCTCTATTACGACGGCGCGAATCTCAATGCGATCCTCGGCAAGGTACGCCCCGGAGACATGGGCTTCGACGTCATGCACATGAACCTGCACAAGACCTTCTCCACGCCCCACGGCGGTGGCGGGCCGGGCGCGGGTGCGGTGGGGGTCGCGGCGCGTCTGGTGCCGTTCCTGCCGATTCCGATCGTCGCCAAAGAGGGCGAGCGCTATCGCTGGCTCACCGAGAGCGACATGCCGCAGTCGATCGGCCGGCTGTCGGCCTTCATGGGCAACGCCGGCGTGCTGCTGCGCGCCTACATCTACATGCGCCTGCTCGGGCGGGACGGCATGCGGGCGGTGGGCGAGTACGCCACGCTGAACGCCAACTATCTGCTGAAGCGCCTGCAGGCCGCGGGCTTCGAGGCCGCCTATGCCACGCGCCGCGCCAGCCACGAGTTCATCGTGACCCTGAGGCGCCAGGCGCGCGAGCTCAACGTGACCGCGATGGACTTCGCCAAGCGCCTCCTCGATCTCGGCTTCCACGCGCCGACCACCTACTTTCCGCTGATCGTGCCCGAGTGCCTGCTGATCGAGCCGACCGAGACCGAGAGCAAGGACGTGCTCGATGCCTTTGTGGCGGCCATGTCACAGATTCAGAAGGAGGCACAGCAGGAACCCGAGCGCGTACGCAGCGCACCGCATACCATGCCGGTGCGGCGCCTGGACGATGTGCGGGCGGCCCGCCACCTGGACCTCACATGGACGCCAACGACGCAGCACTAGACCGGTACAAGCCCCGCGGCATGACCCGCGTGCTGCGCGCGCTCGGCGCCAGCCTGCGCGGCCTCACGGGCGCGTTCCGCGACGAGGCGGCGTTTCGCCAGGAGCTCGCCTTTGCCGCCGTGGTGACCCCCCTGGGGCTGTGGCTCGGCCACAGTGGCGTCGAGCGCGCGCTGCTCATCGCGCCGGTCCTGCTGATCCTGGTCGTGGAGCTCATCAACAGCGCCATCGAGGCGACCGTCGACCGGATCGGTTTCGAGCGTCACGCGCTCGCGGGTCTCGCCAAGGACATCGGCTCCGCCGCGGTGCTGATGTCCTTCGTGCTGCTCACCGCGGTGTGGCTGCTGGTTCTGCTCGGACGATAGCGAAGCCGCTCCCGATGCGATTCGTGCGACCCGCGCTGCTCGCCGCCATCGCTTCCTGCGCCGCGATCGGCGCGGCGGCCGACCCGCCGCGCGCCGCCCCGCAGACCGCGCCGGCTCCGCTACCGCCGCCGGCACCGCAGACGCCGTCCCAGAGCGCTCCGCCCGGCAATGCGGTCGCCGAACCGCCGCCTGCGGCGGCACCGGCGCCCGGCGGCCCCGCAGGGGCGGCGCCGCAGATCGCGCAGCAGGCGGCCGCGGCCGAGGCCAATCCCGACTGGGCCGTCACCCTCGAGCGCATCGCCAGCAGCGTCGTCTCGATCGACGTCGACATGGTGCGGGCATTCGATACCGAATGGAACACCACCGCCCAGGCGACCGGCTTCGTGGTCGATGCCGAGCGCGGCCTGATCCTCACCAACCGCCACGTGGTGACACCCGGGCCGGTGACTTCGGAGGCGACCTTTCTCAACCGCGAGGAGGTGCAGCTCTACCCGGTGTACCGCGACCCGGTCCACGACTTCGGCATCTACCGTTACGACGCGAAGAAGCTGCGCTTCATCAAACCGAAGGCCCTGCCGCTCTATCCGGAGGGCGCGCAGATCGGGCGCGAGATCCGCGTCGTCGGCAACAACGCCGGCGAGCAGCTCTCGATCCTCGCCGGCACGCTCGCGCGGCTCGACCGCGACGCTCCCGAGTACGGCGTCGCCAAGTACAACGACTTCAACACCTTCTACCTGCAGGCGGCGTCGGGAACCTCGGGCGGCTCCTCGGGCTCGCCCGTGATCGACATCCACGGGCGCGTGGTGGCGCTCAATGCCGGCGGCGCGAGCGGCGCGGCGTCGAGCTTCTACCTGCCGCTCGGCCGCGTACGCCGCGC
>DASPSF010000003.1:0-23400 GCA_035624075.1 Steroidobacteraceae bacterium
CCCTCGTCGCTCAACGGACTGGTGGGCCTGAAGCCCACCGTGGGCCTGGTCAGCTCCAGGGGCGTAGTCCCGATCTCGCCGCGCCAGGACACGGCAGGACCGATGTGCCGCACGGCGGCCGACGCCGCACTGATCGCCGGCGTGATCGCCGAGCGACCGCTCGGTTTCGGCGCGCATGGCGCCGATCTCGAAGCCTTCCGGCTGCGCGGCCTGAAGATCGGCGCGCTGCCGGTGCCGAAGTCGGCACATCCGCAGACCGCGCGCTGGTACGCCGAGGCGCGCGCAGCGCTCGCCCACGAGGGCGCGGTGATCGCCGACGTCAAGCCGCCGGCGGCCTTCGACGAGGGCGATGAGGCGGAGCTCGAAGCGCTGCTGTTCGAGTTCAAGGCGGCGATCAACGCCTACCTTGCGACGCTCGATCCCGCCCAGGTCGATTGCCGGACGCTCGCCGAGCTGATCGCATTCAACCGCGCGCACACGGACGAGGAGCTGATCGTCTTCGGCCAGGAGCTGTTCGAGATGGCCGAGACGCATGGACCGCTGACCGATCCCGCCTATCAGAAGGCCGTCGCGACGCTGCAGCGGACCGCCGACACGGAAGGCCTGGCCACACTACTCGGCCCACAGGGTGCGGAGATTCTCATGGCGCCGAGCAACGGGCCGGCCGAGCGGCTCGATGAGGTCTGGGGCGACCGCCATGACACGGGCTTTGCGCCGATCGCCTCGGCCGCGGCGATCGCCGGCTACCCGAGCCTCACCATGCCCGCGGGCGCCCTGACCGGACTTCCGGTCGGCATCACGGTGGTCGGCAATCGCAATCAGGACGGCCTGCTGCTGCAGGTGGCGCGAGCCTATGAGCGCGCCACCAATGCGCGCCTGCCGCCCCGTCTCGTGATCTGAATGGTGGAGCGGAAGGGGATCGAACCCTCGACCTTCGCATTGCGAACGCGACGCTCTCCCAGCTGAGCTACCGCCCCACCGCAAAGCGCGCGATTTTAGCATCGATGCGGCTATGATGCTGCTCGAGGAGGAGCATGCATGCTGGCGATGGGCGCCCGGGCGCCGGAGTTCACCTTGCCCGATCAGGATGAGCACAACATGTCGCTCAGCACGCTGCTGCGGCACGGGCCTGTGATCCTTTATTTCTATCCGGCGGATTTCACCCCCGGCTGCACGCGCGAGGCCTGCACGCTGCGCGATCTGCACAGCGAGATCCTGCAGGCAGGACTCGATGTGGCGGGCGTCAGCCCGCAGGATCCGGCGAGCCATCGCGCCTTCCGGGAAAAGTACCGGCTGCCGTTCACGCTGCTCTCGGATGTCGACAAATCGGTCATCCGCATGTACGACCTGAATGGGCCGCTCGGCTTCGGCGTCCGCCGCGGCACCTACCTCATCGATCAGGCGCGCTACATTCGGGGTGCCGTGCTGGCAGACTTCCGCATCGCGGAGCACGAGGCTTTCGTCCGCAGGGCGGCCGCGATGAGCCCCGCCACCACGCGCACGCGCCGCCTCGAGCAGTGAGGTGAGCGCCGGCTCAGTACTTGAGCCGCAGGACCTGCGGCCGGCCGAAGCTCGGCACACTCACTATATATAAGAGATCCGGGTCGGCGGCCGCCTGCGCTGCGCTGCCCGGGCCGGCGAGCTGCCGCAGGAATTGCTGCACGGTGGGAGCGCCACCGATCACCAGCACCGCGCCGCCTTCGCGGCCGCGCGTCAGACCCGCCGCCACCACCGCGGCATCCCTGGCATCGTAGGGTGTGGGTGTGAGATGCAGCAGCTCCGCCACTGGCGCTGCCGTCTGCTGCGCGCGCCGCTCGCCGCTCACGTACAGCGCATCGAGCCGCCCGGGCCCGGCCCCGGTCGAGAGCATCTGCGCGAGGCGCTGCGCCCGCCGCTCGCCTTCGGCGGAAATCGGCGGGTCGTCGATGGTGGCCGGATCCTTCTCCCCCGAGGCAGCAAGCACCACCACCGTGGTCGCAGCACCCCGGTACGCGGTATACACGACGCCCGCCGCGATCAGCAGCGCGAGCAGCGTCAGCCACAGGGGCGCTAGAAAGGGGCGTCGATGGCGCGTGATGCCCGGCGGTTCCATGGCCGCCATCATAGTGTGGCGGCTGCGCGCACGGGTATTATGGCTGCAAGGGGGACCCGATGGCGTACGGCGGCCAGACCACCGTCATCCAACGCATCCTCGAACGGCGCGCCGAGCGCCCGGCGGAGGCACACGAGGGCACGACCGCGACGGTCGCGGTGATGCTGCGCGTGCTGCCCGCTCCCAAGGCGCTGGTCGTCTGTCACGACCCGGCGCTGCGCGCGCAGCTGATGCGCCGCATCGCGCCGGATGTGTTCGAGATCGAGTCCCTGGCCTCGGACGACGAGGCGCTGCGGCAGTTCACGGCCGAGTACCGCGCCGTCGTGATCACCGACAGCCTCGAGCTCATCCGCCAGCTGCGCGCGCGCAAGGCTGTGCGCAATCCCTTCGTGCTCTACGTCGCCGAGCTCGACGAGGGAGCGGAGCGCGAGTCGGGACTGCAGGCCGGCGCCGACGAGTGCGTCGGGCGGCGCGCGCCCGAGCGCGAGATCGACGCGCGTATCGCCACCGCACGCCGCATCGCCGAGCTCGAAGCGGTGCTGCGCATCACGCTCGAGGAGAACCGCAAGCTCTCGGCCACCGACGACCTGACCCGCGTGGCGAGCCGGCGCTTTTTCGGCAAGCACTTTCCGCGCGAAGTCGAGCGCGCGGCGCGCTATCAGCGCGCCCTGTCGCTGATCCTGTGCGACATCGACTTCTTCAAGAACATCAACGACACCATGGGGCACGGCTGCGGCGACGACATCCTGCGGCAATTCGGCACCCGGCTGCAGGAGGTGCTGCGCCGCGGGGTCGACTGGGTGGCGCGGATCGGCGGCGAGGAATTCGCCGTGGTGCTGCCCGAGACCGCTTACGAGCCGGCCCTCGAAGTCGCGCGCAAACTGCGCGCCGCGGTCGCCGGCCGGCCTTTCCCGCACGAGGGCAAGGACGTCGGCGTCACCGCCAGCTTCGGACTGTGCGGACTCGACACCGTGCCGGGTGGGGAGCGCGAGCTCGCCGGACGCTTCCTGAAGATCGCCGACGCGGCGCTCTATCGCAGCAAGCAGGGCGGGCGCAATCGCGTGACCGCGACGCGCTACAACGGGCCGAACACCTGAGGGCTGGCGAAAACTCGCTCACCGCGACGCAAGCCCTTGCCGCCGCTCGTCGTTTGACGCGCAGCGCGCGCTCTGTCCACATGGTTATGCACAAATTCTGTGGATAACTGCCGAGGCTGGAAACGATGCGGCGATTGTGTGAGACTGGCCGCCCTTCGCGCTTCGCAGGCAGGAAAATGAAGAAAAGCGGCAGCGAACCGGCGGGCCTTCCCGCTGAGCCCCTCGAGCGAGCGCGACTGCAGGCCGAGGTCGCGAAGCAGCGGGTACGAATCGCCAAAGACGAGCTGAAGCGCGCGCGCAAGCGTTTGAAGGAGGCCAAGCGCGAGGCGAAGCGCGCCCGCAAGCAGTCCGCCGCCGCGCGCAAGGCCTGGAAGCGCGCCCGCCGTGCGCAGAAAAAAGACACGAAAGGCACGGCCAAGTCCGCGAAGACCAGTAAGGCCGCAAAGACCACCAAAGCCAAGGCCGTGAGGCCCGCACGCGGCGCGTCGCGCCATGCCGCCTCCCGGCGTCCCGCGCCCGCTCGCGCTTCCTCCAAAGTCCGGGCCCGCCGCCCGAGGCATGCGGCGCCCTTGCGGGCGCGGCGGCCACAGCTCAGCAAGCGCGCGCCGACGGTGGCGGCGACCGCCCTGCCCGTCAAGCGTCCGCGGCGTGTGCGCGTCCCCGCCTCTCCCGTGACGCCCGCGCCGGCATCCGTACCTGAAGTCCCGGCTGAGCCGCCGGTAAGTGAGACGCCCGCCGACACCGGACTGCCCACCGCGGAGCGGGCGGCCTGACACTCATGTCGGACCCTCGGCCGCAGGCGGCGCCTTCGAGCTCGCGCATGGTCGCGGGCTACCTCACGGATGTGGAGACGCTGCTCGAGGCGCAGCACTGGGACGCGGCCCTGTGCGAGGCTTACGACCTGCCGCGGATTGCGGTCGCGCTGACCGACCCGACGCTGCAAAGCTCGGGTGAGGAGCAGAAGACCTGGTGCGAGCAATGGATCCGGCCGGCGGACGAGGAAGACGCGAGCGATGACCTCGATTACGAGCGCGTCCGTCGTGCCGTCTGCGAGCACATCGAGCATGAGGACGCCACCGAGCCGAAGTCGATTCCGGCGCGCGCGCTGCGGCGGCTGCGGTTGCGGCGCCACGTGCGCACCGCTCCACGAGGCTTCTCTCACGAGCCGCACCCGCCCGGTGACTCCGGGGCCGGCGAGAGCGCGCAGATCGCCACGGCGCTCATCGACGCCGCGCGCCGCTGGTACGCGCGCAGCGCCTGCCACAACTCCATCGTGCAGACGAATCTCGCCCGGCTCGCCGTTCTGCGCTGAATCAGCGCGCTGAAACGCCCTCTTTCGCCGACCAGGCTGTCCCGCGCGCCGCGCGCCTGCGGTTGCGCCTCAGGCAGTGGCGTCCGTCGTCTGAATAGTCGTTCAATGCGTGGTATCGCGAGGCGTCGGACGTTTGCACAACGGAACTTTCGCGTGTCGTTTTTTGTTTTTGCTAAACTTTTTCTCGAGCGGGAGTGCTCTTGCTTCCCATTTGGGCTTGGCGGAAGATAAGTGGCAAGGGGAGGAGCTCAAGCCATTGAGTGAGCGTTCAATGACGCACTCAAACGGATCTCAGCGCGCGTCCGGGGTGGAGCGCGGCGCGCGTCCGCCGCTGCGCGTCGGCGTCATTCTCGCGCACCACTTCACTCTGTCGGCCTTCGCGGTCTTCATCGACCACCTGCGGCTCGCCGCCGACGAAGGCGACCGCAGCCGCCCGTTGCACGTGCAGTGGTCGATCATGGCGAGCCGGCCCGAGTCGGTTCCCGCGAGCTGCGGCGTCTCGCTCGAGCCCACCAGCGGCTTCCTGCCGCCCGACTCTCTCGATTACGTCGTCGTGATCGGCGGGATTCTGCACGCCGGCCCTCAGGTGGACGAGGCGACCATGCGCTACCTGCGCGAAGTCGGCTCGACCAACGTCCCGCTCATCGGCATCTGCACCGGCAGCTTCGTGCTGTGCCGCGCGGGGTTGATGAAGGGGCGGCGCTCCTGTGTGAGCTGGTACCACTACCAGGACTTCCTCGAGGCCTTCCCGACGCACGAGGTGATCGCCGATCGGCTGTTTCTGGTCGACGGCTTGCGCATCACCTGCGCCGGTGGCGCCGGAGCGGCCGCGCTCGCCACGTTCCTCATCGAGCAGCATCTGGGCCGTGCGCTCGCCCAGAAGGCCAGCCAGGTCCTGCTGTTCGATCGTCCACGCTCGGGCAGCGACGCCCAGCCGCATCCGCCTATGTCGGAAGTCGTGAGCGAGCCGCGCGTGCGCCGGGCGCTGCTCCTCATGGAGCAGAATCTCGCCCGGCCGATCGCGATTGCCGCCGTCGCCGCGGAGCTCGGGCTGTCGGCGAGGCAACTCGAGCGCCTGTGCCGGCAGCACGTCGGCATGGGGCCGGCGTCGCTCTACCGCCAGCTGCGCATGCGCTACGCCAACTGGCTGATCGAGAATACCGACCGCTCGGTCACCGACATCGCCAACGAGGCGGGATTTGCAGACTGCGCGCACTTCTCGCGCCAGTTCAAGGACACTTACGGCCTCTCGCCTTCGACCCGGCGTCTGCAGCCGCAGCGTTCCGCGAACGGCGACGCCGCGCGCGCCCGGGTTTTCGAATAGCGCGCGCATGACAACGGCTTGACGCACCCATTCAATCGCAGGTGCATCCGGCCGGGCTCTAATCGAACTCACCCGTCGATAGGGGAATCGATCATGTCCAAAAACCAGCCTGCCCTCGCCCGCCGCCGCCGCTCGCAGATCTCCTGCGCCGTCGCCGCCGTCATCGGCGGTGCAGCGCTCGCAGCGCACGCCCAGGAGCAGCCCGCCGGCGGCGCCCAGGCGAGTGAGACGAGCGGCAACGCGCTCGCAGAGATCACCGTCACGGCGCAGCGGCGTACGGAAAACATCCAGGACGTGCCGATCGCGATCCAGGCGCTCACCGCACAAACCCTGCAGCAGCTCAACGTCTCGACTTTCGATGACTATCTGCGCTACCTGCCCAACGTCACCTCGGCCAACAACGGACCCGGCCAGAACGAAGTGTTCATGCGCGGCCTGTCCGCGGGCTCACAGGCCACGCAGGGTGGCGGCTCGACCGCGGCCTGGCCGAACGTCGCCATTTATCTCGACAATCAGTCGGGCCAGCTGCCGGGCCGCAACCTCGACATCTACGCCGCCGATCTGAACCGCATCGAGGTGCTCGAAGGCCCGCAGGGGACCCTGTTCGGCGCCGGCGCCGAGGCGGGAGCCATCCGCTACATCACCAACGAGCCGAAGCTCGATGCGACCGAGGCCAACGTCAAGGCCGGCTACGGCACCACCGCTCACGGCGATCCCAACACCGACATTACCGGGGTCCTCAACCTGCCGCTGATCCCCGACACCCTTGCCGTGCGCGCGGTGGTCTACGACGACCGCCGCGGCGGTTACATCGACAACGTACCGGCGACCTTCACCCGCAAGGACACCGACGTCGGCATCCACTACGCGGACTACCCGGCCAACGCGGCCGGGCAGTGCCCGGACGGCCAGCCGAACAACGGCTTCTGCGTGCCGCCCGGGAGCCCCTCCATCAACAACGCGGGGGTGATCGGCAACGCCATCAACCCGGTCACCTACGAAGGCATCCGCGTCGAGGCCCTCTACAAGTTCAACGACAACTGGGACCTCCTGATCAGCCAGTCCTACCAGGACATGGAGTCGCAGGGGGTGTTCTACCAGCAGCCGAATGCCTCCGACGGGGCGCCGCTCGCGCCGCTGCAGGTCACGCTGTTCAATCCCGCCCACGACAGCGACCGCTTCGAGAGCACCGCCTGGACGCTGAATGGCAAGCTGGGCGACCTCAAGGCCGTCTACACGGGCGGCTACCTGGTGCGCAACGTCGACCAGGTCGGCGACTACACCAACTACGCACGCGGTGTGTTTGCCGACTACTACCAGTGCTACGGTCCGCCCGGGCCGGGAACCTTCGTCAACGATCCGTCGCTGACGCCGACCTGCTTCTCACCGAGCGCCACCTGGGAGGAGACCGAGCGCAACCAGCACCAGCAGCACGAGTTCCGTCTGAGCACCCCGGACGACTGGCGGCTGCGCGCGATTGCCGGCGTCTACTGGGAAGACAACAAGCTCTACGACCAGACGCGCTGGAACTACAAGAC
This sequence comes from Steroidobacteraceae bacterium, assembly GCA_035624075.1. Lineage (GTDB taxonomy): Bacteria > Pseudomonadota > Gammaproteobacteria > Steroidobacterales > Steroidobacteraceae > 13-2-20CM-66-19. The sequence continues at coordinate 7,364 of DASPSF010000003.1, forward strand.
CATCCCGGCGTGCACCTCGAACGCCACACCCGGCACGCCCGGCAACGGCGACACCGGCTGTCTCTCGAACGTCGGCACGTTCCCCGGAACCACCGTGGTGAACCCCGGGATCCAGAGCGACAACACCTCCTTCTATCAGGACCAGGTGCGCGAGACCAAGCAGCTCGCGGAGTTCATCTCGCTCGACTTCGATCTGCTGCCGAAGGTGCTCACCCTCACCGTCGGCACGCGTCATTTCCGTTTCGACAACTCCATGGCCGGCAGCGTGCTCTCGAGCTTCGGCTGCTTCGAGGCGGGCATTTCGCCGTGCACCAGCAGCTCGAGCTACAATCTGAACGCCGCGAACCTTTCCGACACCGAGTCCGGCACCAAGAGCCGCGCCAATCTCACCTGGCACGTCACGCCGGATGCCATGGTGTACTACACGTGGTCTCAGGGCTTTCGACCCGGCGGCTTCAATCAGAACGGCGGCTTCTTCAACTACGCCCCCGGGCCGGACGGCGTCAACCAGTACGCGGTGCCGACGTCCTATCAGTCCGACAAGCTGACCAACAACGAGATCGGCTGGAAGACCGAGTGGTTCGATCACCGGCTGCAATGGAATGGGGCCGTCTACCGCGAGGAGTGGGACAACGCTCAGGTCGCCTTCTTCGACCCCGGTGTGACCGGCAACATCTTCTTCGACACCAACGGCCAGGACTTCCTCATCAAGGGCCTCGAGACCTCGCTCATTGCCCGCGTGGTGACCGGCCTCACGCTGCAGGGCGCGGCCTCCTGGAACCACAGCGAGCAGACCAACTCACCGGCCTTGATCGACACCAATCCGGCGAGCGTCAATTACGGCCAGCCGATCACCGAGGTCTGCAGCCCCACCTGCACGCCGATCGTCAACCCCTACGGCCCGGTCGGCGCGCCGACCGCCAACTCGCCGCCCATCCAGTTGAGCCTGCGGGCACGCTATGACTGGAGCATCAACGGCTACACGCCCTACGTGCAGTTCGGCCTCGCGCACAGCGGACACTCGTTCACCCAGGCGGGCGCCAACCCGACCTTCCTGCCGGGCAACGTGGTTACCAACTCGCGCGGGCGCTTCGAGAACCCGGCCTACTCGGTCTACGATGCCTCCTGCGGCATTGCCAAGGACAACTGGTACGTCAACCTCTACGCCGAGAACCTGAGCGACTCGAACGCGAGCGTGTTCGTGAGCACCGACCAGTTCATCGTGGAACAGACCCCGCTGCGCCCACGGGTCCTCGGGCTCGCCCTCGGCTACACGTTCTGAACGAGCGGGCGCGGGGAGCGTAGCTGGCGCGCGGCGGCCGGGCGCATCATGGTCGCCATGCCCGCCGCTGACCCGAGTCCCCCGATCGAGCGCGAGGTGCAGCGCATCCGCGAGCTCGTGAAGCAACGCGAGCTCGGCTCCGCCCTGTCGGCCACCGCGGCGCTGCTGCGGGCGGTGCCCGAGAATCGCGACGTCCTCTACCTGCGCGCGCGCGCCCAGCGTCTCTCCGGTGCCACGGCCGCGGCGCTCGGCACACTCATGGAGCTCGAGCGGCTGTATCCGCGCTTCAGCCGCCTGTACGAGGAGCGCGGCCTGTGCCACGTGGTGCTGAAGCAGGCGCCACAGGCGATCGCAGCGCTGCTCGAGGCGGTGCGCATCAACCCGGCGCTGCCGGCGAGCTGGAGCATGCTCGAGGGCCTCTACCGCATGACCGGTGAGCCCGCCAACGCCGCCGCCGCCGCGGCCCACGTCGCCACGCTGAAGCAGCTGCCTCCCGAGGTGGTGACCGCGACCGCCCTGTTCTCCGACGGAGAGCTCGGAGCGGCCGAGGAGCTGACACGTGCCTTCCTCCTGAGGCACGGGCATCACGTCGAGGCCATGCGCCTGCTGGCACGCATCGGCATCGAGCGCGACGTGCTCGATGATGCGCAGCGGCTGCTCGAGGGCGTGCTCGAGCTGGCGCCGGACTACCAGGCGGCTCGTGCCGACTACGTGCGGGTTCTGAACGAGCGCCACCTGTACCAGGAGGCCCGGGAGCAGGCGGACAGGCTCCTCGCCGGCGATCCTGCCAATCGCGATTTCCGCATGCTGCACGCACTCAGCTGCGTCGGGCTCGGGGAGCATGAGCGCGCCATCGGCGAATACCGCGGCCTGCTCGAGGGCGCTGCCCAGCCCGCGGACCTGCATCTGTCGATCGCCCACTCGCTGAAGACGCTCGGGCGCAGCACCGAAGCCATCGCTGGGTACCGCGCGGCCGCCGCGGCGCGCGCTGACTTCGGCGATGCTTACTGGAGTCTCGCCAATCTCAAGACCTACCGCTTCGCGGGCCCGGAGGTGGCGGCGATGCGCGCCGCCGTTGACCGCGCTGCGACCTCCCCGGTCGACCGCTACCATCTGTGCTTCGCGCTCGGCAAGGCGCTCGAGGACTGCGGCGAGTACGCCGAATCCTTCCGCTTCTACGAGCGCGGCAACGCGCTGCGGCGCGCCGAGAGCCGCTACCAGCCCGAGGTCCACGAGCAGAACACCCGGGCACAGATCGATGTCTGCACGCCGCAGCTCTTCGCCCGTCAGGCCGGCGCGGGCGCCGCCGCGCCGGATCCGATCTTCATCGTCGGGCTGCCGCGCTCGGGCTCGACGCTGATCGAGCAGATCCTGGCGTCGCACTCGCAGGTCGAGGGCACTCACGAGCTCGCCGAGGTCCCACGCATCGTGACCGAGCTCGGTGGGCGCGGGGCCGAGGCCGGCGAGGCGCGCTATCCGGCGGTGCTCGCCGCGATGAGCAGCGCCGACTTCCGCCGCCTGGGGGAGAAATACCTCAGCGACACGCGCGTCTACCGCACCGGCAAGCCGCGCTTCATCGACAAGATGCCGAACAATTTCCGGCACGTCGGGCTCATCCACCTGATGCTGCCGAACGCCGTGATCATCGACGCGCGCCGCGAGCCGATGGCCTGCTGCTTCGGCAACTTCAAGCAGCTGTTCGCCCGGGGACAGGAGTTCGCCTACGGGATCGAGGACATCGCGCGCTACTACCGCACCTATCTCGAGCTGATGCGGCACTGGGACCGGGCGCTGCCGCGGCGCGTGCTGCGCGTTCAGCACGAGGAGCTGGTCGACGACCTCGAGGGCAGCGTGCGCCGCATGCTCGGGCACTGCGGCCTGGAGTTCGAGAGCGCCTGCGTCGAGTTCTACAGGACCGAGCGCAGCGTGCGCACCGCGAGCTCGGAGCAGGTCCGCCAGCCGATCTATCGCGAGGGCCTCGACCAGTGGCGACACTACGAGCCGTGGCTCGGAGCGCTGCGCGCGGCGCTCGGCGATGCGCTGACGCGCTACCAGGAATGACGCTGCCCGGCGCTCAGCGCTGGGCGCTCTCCCACGCCGGGGCCACGTAGTACGGCGCGCCCGACGGCGGCAGGAGCGTCCGGCCGCGAATGTGATCGGCGGCCTTCTCCGCCAGCATGATGGTCGGGGCGTTGAGATTGCCGGTGGTGATCGAAGGCATGATCGAGGAGTCGACCACCCGCAGCGCCTGCGTGCCGATGACCCGCGCCTGGGCATCCACCACCGCGAGCGGATCCGATGACCGCCCCATCCTGCAGCTGCAGGACGGGTGGAAGGCGCTCTCCACCCTGGCGCGGATGAAGGCGTCGATCTGCTCATCGCTCTGCACGTCCTCGCCCGGCTGGATCTCGCGGCCGCGGTAGCGGGCGAAGGCGGGCTGCGCAAACACCTCGCGGGTGAGGCGCACACAGGCACGCATCTCCAGCCAGTCCTCCGGCTGCGACATGTAGTTGAAGAAGACGCGCGGCTTCTCCAGCGGGTCCGCGGATTTCAGCCGCACCCACCCCCTGCTGTGCGAGCGCATCGGTCCGACGTGCGCCTGGTAGCCGTGCTCGTGCGCGAGCGAGGAGCCGTCGTAGCTCACCGCCATCGGCAGAAAATGGTACTGAATGTCCGGATAGCGCACCCCGGCGCGGCTGCGGATGAAACCGCCGGTCTCGAAGTGATTGGAAACCCCGAGTCCGTCGCGGCGCGCCAGCCAGCGCAGGCCGATCAGCGCCTTGCTCCAGGGATTCATCTGCGAGTACAGCGTGACGGGCAAGCGGCAGGCCACCTGAAAATAGAACTCGAGGTAATCCTGCAGGTTCTCGCCGACGCCGGGGAGCTCGTGCACCACGCTGATGCCGTACTGGGCGAGCTCGGCCCGCGGTCCGACGCCTGAGAGCTTCAGCAGCTGCGGCGAGTTCACCGGGCCTGCGCATACCAGCACCTCGCGCCGCACCAGCACCTCGCGCAGCGCCTCGCCCCGGCGGTAACGCACGCCGACCGCGCGCCGCCCGTCGAACAGGATCCGCGTCGCGAGCGCGTGGGTGCGCACCGTGAGGTTGGTGCGCGCCATCGCCGGGCGCAGGTAGGCGTTGGCGGCGCTGCAGCGCTTACCCGCGCCGACCGTCATCTCGAGATAGCCGAAGCCCTCCTGCTGAAAACCGTTCAGGTCGTCGGTGAAGGGGTAACCGGCCTGCCGGCCGGCCTCGAGCCAGGCGGCGTGCAGCGGGTTGTCCAGCAGGCCGCGGCGCGTCGCCAGCGGTCCGTCCGCGCCGCGGTAGTCGTTGCCGCCGCCGGCGCGGCTCTCGGCACGCTTGAAGTACGGCAGCACGTCGCGGTAGCTCCAGCCCGAGGCCCCCTCGCTCTCCCAGCGCTCGTAGTCGAGCGCGTTGCCGCGCACGTACACCATGCCGTTGATGGAGGAGGAGCCGCCCAGCACCTTGCCGCGCGGCGTGTGCAGGCGGCGTCCGTCCAGCTGCGGCTCGCTCTCGGTGTAGTAGCCCCAGTCGTACTTCGGCATGTTCATCGGGATCGACAGCGCGCTCGGCATCTGGATCCAGACCGAGCGATCCGAGCCGCCGTACTCGAGCAGCAGCACCTGGTCGCGGCCGTCCTCGGTGAGGCGGTCGGCGAGCACGCAGCCGGCGGAGCCGGCGCCGACGATCACGTAGTCGACGGTTTCCTGCGTCACGGCGCTTAGCCTCAATAGGGCGACTCGACGTCGCTCATGGCGACATAGACGCTCTTCAGCTGCGTGTAGTGCTCGAGCGCCGCGCGGCCATTCTCGCGCCCGAGCCCCGACATCTTCACACCGCCAAACGGCAGCTCGATCGGCGTCACGTTGTAGTGGTTGATCCAGCAGGTCCCGGCCTGCAGCTGCGCGATCACCCGATGGGCGCGCGTGAGGTCGTTGGTGAATACCCCGGCGGCGAGCCCGAACTCGGTGGCGTTGGCGCGCGCGATCACCTCCTCCTCGTCGGTGAATTCCAGCACCGACATCACCGGGCCGAAGATCTCGCGCCGCACGATATCCATGTCGTCGTGACAGTAGTCGAACACGGTGGGCGCGACGAAGCAGCCGCGGGCGAGCTCGCCGCTCGTCACCCGCGTGCCGCCGATCACCAGCCGCGCGCCCTGTGCGCGGCCGCGCGCCACGAAGCCCAGCACCTTCTCCAGGTGCTCGGCGGAGATCAGCGCGCCGACCTGGGTGCGCGGATCGAGCGGATCGCCGACGCGCAGCCTTGCGGTGCGCTCGCGCAGCCGCTCGACGAAGGCGGCGTGGATGCTCCGGTGAACGAACACCCGCGTGCCGTTCGAGCAGACCTCGCCGGCGGAGTAGAAATTTCCGAGCAGCGCGCCCGCGACCGCGTTATCGAGCTTGGCGTCCTCGAACACGATGAGCGGCGACTTACCGCCGAGCTCGAGCGTCACCTGCTTCAGGGTCGCGGCCGCCTCGGCCATGACCGCCTTGCCGGTTCCCACCTCGCCCGTGAGCGAGATCTTGCGGATACCGGGGTGCTGGGTCAGCAGGCGTCCGGTCGCGGCGAAGCCCTGCACGACCTGGAACACCCCCTCGGGCAGTCCCGCCTCGCGGTAGATCCCGGCGAGCCTGATCGCGGTGAGCGGCGTGAGCTCCGCGGGCTTGAAGATCATGGCGTTGCCGCAGGCGAGCGCCGGCGCAGATTTCCAGCAGGCGATCTGCAGCGGGTAATTCCAGGCTCCGATCCCCGCCACGACTCCGAGCGGCTCGCGCCGCGTGTAACCGAATGCCTTCGGACCGAGGTCGATGTGCTCGCCCGCGAGCCCCGCGGCAAGGCCTGCGAAGTACTCGAGGCACTCCGCTCCCGAGATCACATCGACCGCGAGCGTCTCCTGGATCGGCTTGCCGGTGTTGCGGGTCTCGAGCTCGGCCAGTGCATCGTTGCGCTCGCGCAGCAGCCGCGCCGCACGCTGCAGCACGCGGCCGCGCTCGGCGCCCGTCATGGCGCGCCAGTCCTTCTGCGCCTGACGCGCGCGTTCGACGGCGGCGTTCACCTGCGCCGGGCCATCCACCGGCAGCACCGCCAGCTCCTCGCCGGTCGCGGGATTCACGACATGGATCGAGGTCTCGGCCTCAGGCGCGGGGGGCGACACCCGGTCCGCAGCCGCCGGCGCGCCCGCGGCCGCCGGCGCCGCCCGCGCCAGCTCACGCAGCCGGCCGTCGACGAACAGGGTGAGCAGTGCCCGGGCGCTCTCGCTGTCGGCTTCCTGCCATTCCGACAGCGCGGCGCGCAGCCACACCCCATCGATCATGGCGGCGATCATGGCGGCGAGGCTGCGCGCTTCCTCGCCCGGCATGAGGCTGCGCAGGTCGCTGCGCAGGTTCGACAACATGCGCCGCTGATACGCCGTCTGTACCCGCTTCAGTCCCTCGAAGTGCAGCACCTGGCCCCAGAAGGCGAGCCAGGCGTTGCCGGTACGCCGGTCGAAATTCTCGGGACCCAAGTTGGCATCGATGACCGCTTGCACGCGCGCGCGCGGCGTGCGCGCGAGCGCGAATCGTTCGCGCATGCGCACCGCCACCACGCGGGCGAGCGCGCGGAAGGCCCCCTCGAGGAGTCCGTCCTTGTCGCCGAAGTAATGCGCCACGAGACCCGGGGAGACTCCGGCGCGGCCCGCGATCTCCGCGAGTGTCGTCCCGACGAACCCCACCTCGGCGAGACTGTCGATGGTGACTTCGATCAGCTGGGCGCGGCGGCTGTCCTCCAATTCATCGCGCGGCACGGCGGAGGGGCCCTGCCGGGAGTCTTTGAAAGACATTGACTGCCTGTTCAATGTGGGACTCCGTCGCCGTCGCCCCGGGAACGGGGAAGCGCCCTGCGATCCCCTTCTCCCCGGGGAAACACCCCGTGGCGGCTCAGTGACTTGCCCGGTTTATGGAACTTGACACGTGATCGATTAAACGGCTATTCAAGCCTTGGGGTCAAGTGAAGAGTCCCGACATCGAAAGGGCAACTCAGTGGTCGAGCACAAGCCTACCGGAGCGTCAGACAGCGGCCTGGAGCACTTCGGCTACAAGGAGTCGCTCGCCCGCAGCATCGGGGCGTTCGGCAGTTTCGCCGCCGGTGTCAGCTATATCTCGATACTGACGGGAACGTTCCAGCTCTTCTACTTCGGCTTCGGCACCGCAGGACCTGCGTACCTCTGGTCCTGGCCGATGGTGCTCATCGGCCAACTGGCCGTGGCGCTCTGCTTCATGGAGCTTTCGGCCAAGTACCCGATCGCCGGATCGGTCTACAACTGGTCGAAGCTTCTCGGCAGCCGGGTCGTCGGCTGGTCTTCGGGCTGGCTGATGCTGACGGCCTCGATCGTCACGCTGTCGGCGGTGGTGCTGGCGCTGCAGCTCAACCTGCCGCGGCTGTGGAGCGGCTTCCAGATCATCCACGGCACCGGCGTCTACGATTTCGCCACCAACGCCGTGATCCTCGGCACCGTGCTGATCGTGTTCACGACCGTCGTGAATGCGCTCGGCGTGCGCTGGATGGCGATGATCAACAGCGCCGGCGTGTTCATCGAGCTGATCGCCGCCTGTCTCATCGCGATCTTCCTGGCGTTCAACATCAGGCGGGGCCCGGAGGTCTTCTTCTCCATCCACGGCTACGGCGCTCACCAGGGCTGGAGCTACCTGGGTGATTTCCTGGTGGCCTCGCTCGCCTCCGGGTACGTGATGTACGGCTTCGACACCGCCAGCTCCCTCGGCGAGGAGACGCACGAGCCGCGGCGCACCGCGCCGCGGGCGATCCTGCGCGCCATCCTGGCGTCGTTCGTCATCGGCGGCGCCATCCTGGTGTTCGCCATCATGTCGGCGCCCGATCTGCACGATCCCAGGATCGGCAGCGGCGACGGCGGCCTGCAGTACATCGTCGAGCAGGTGATGTGGGGACCGCTCGGCAAGATCTTCCTGGTCTGCATCGTGGTCGCGGTGACGGTGTGCTCGCTGGCGGTGCATACCGCAGCGATCCGCCTGGCCTTCGCCATGGCGCGCGACAACGCCCTGCCGTTCGGGGAAAAGCTGGCGCGGGTGAACGCCGAGACGCAGACACCCATCATTCCTGCCGTGGTGATCGGCGTGATCGCCGAAGCGATCCTGGTTCTCAACATCGGCCAGCCGAAGATCTTCACGGTGCTGACCTCGATCGCGGTGATCATGATCTACCTGGCCTACCTGATGGTGACCGGCCCGATGCTGAGGAAGCGCCTGCAGGGCCGATGGCCGCCAGCAGATCTCGCTGCGGGCGGCTACTTCACCATGGGCAGATGGGGTACGTTCATCAACATCATCGCGGTGCTGTGGGGCGCCGGGATGGCGCTGAATCTCGCCTGGCCGCGCGAAGCCGTATACGGCACCCCCTGGTACAACACCTGGGGTGCGTTCGTTTACATCGCCGTGATTCTCGGCGCGGGTCTCGTCTGGTACGGCGTCAGGGGCCGCCACCACATCGGCACACTCGCCTCGCACACGCTGACCGCCGCGCACGAGGTCGACGAGGCTCTCGGGGCGAATCCGATCAAGGGCAGCGTGGCTCCTTGAACAGCACGGGCGGCGGCTGAGCTGCGACGCCATGTCGCGCCGGTTCAAGTGCCCCGGCGCGCGGGTGCTCGTCTCTCCGCTGGGCGCGGCGCATGATCGCGCACCCGAAGGCGCGGGCTCTCCGGAACCGACCATGACACCTTTCTCCGCGTTGTCGCTGCTGCGGCAAGGCCTCGCCGGCCAGCGCGGCTGGAAGCCGCAGTGGCGCAAGCCCGAGCCCAAGTCCTATTACGACGCGATCATCGTCGGCGGCGGCGGCCACGGCCTCGGCACCGCCTACTACCTGGCGCGCGAGCACCGCCTCACCAACATCGCGGTGCTGGAAAAAGGCTGGATCGGCAGCGGCAACACCGGGCGCAACACCACCATCATCCGCTCCAACTACCTGTTCGCCGAGAGCGCGGCGCTCTATGACCATGCGCTCACGCTCTGGGAGGGCCTGTCGCAGGCCCTCAACTACAACCTGATGTTCTCGCAGCGCGGCGTGCTGATGCTGGCGCACACCGTGCACGACATGCAGGTGTCGCAGCGGCACGTGCACGCCAACCGCGCCGCCGGTGTCGACAACGAGTGGCTGAGCCCGAAGGAGGCCCAGGCCTTCTGCCCGCCGCTGAAGATTGACGACATCCGCTACCCGGTGCTCGGCGCGGCGCTGCAGCGGCGCGGCGGCACGGCGCGCCACGACGCCGTGGCCTGGGGCTACGCGCGCGCCGCCGATGCGCTCGGCGTCGACATCGTCGAGAACTGCGAGGTCACCGGCATCCGCCTCGGCGCGGGCGGCGCCGTCGAGGGGGTCGACACCACCCGCGGAACGATCCGCACCCAGCGCCTCGGTGTGGTCGCCGCCGGTCACTCGAGCGTCATCATGAAAATGGCGGGCGTGGCGCTGCCGCTCGAGAGCTACCCGCTGCAGGCGCTAGTGTCGGAGCCGGTGAAGCCAGTGTTCCCCTGTGTGGTGATGTCCAACACCATCCATGCCTACATCAGCCAGTCGGACAAGGGCGAGCTGGTGATCGGCGCCGGCACCGATGCCTACACCTCCTACACGCAGCGCGGCGCGCTCCACATCCCGAGCCACGCGCTCGAAGCGATCTGCGAGTTGTTTCCGATTTTTCGCCGCATGCGCATGCTGCGCAACTGGGGCGGCATCGTCGACGTGTCGCCGGACCGCTCGCCCATCATCGGCAAGACGCCGGTGCCGGGGCTGTACGTCAACTGCGGCTGGGGCACGGGCGGCTTCAAGGCGACTCCAGGCTCGGCGCACCTGTTCGCCTGGACGATCGCGCACGATGAGCCGCATCCGATCAACGCGCCGTTCACGCTCGAGCGCTTCCGCGACGGCAACCTGATCGACGAAGCCGCTGCCGCGGCCGTGGCGCACTGAGGGCCGCCATGCTACTGATCGAGTGCCCCTACTGCGGCGAGCGCCCCGAGCCCGAGTTCGTCTACGGCGGTCAGGCGCACATTGCGCGTCCGCCGCATCCCGGCGAGGTGAGCGACCAGGAGTGGGCGGACTATCTCTACCGCCGCGACAACACCCGCGGGGTGCACGCCGAGCGCTGGCGGCACACCCACGGCTGCGGCCGCTTCTTCAACGCGCTGCGCGACACCACCACCGACCGCTTCCTCGCGACTTACCGCGTGGGCGAGCGCCCGCCGCAGCCGCCGGGCGGCTGGTCATGATCACGGGCCTGCGCACACCGTCCGGCGGGCGCATCGACCGCGGGCGCGCGCTCAACTTCAGCTTCGACGGCCGCTGGTACCGCGGCCTCGCCGGCGACACGCTGGCCTCGGCGCTGCTCGCCAACGGCGCGCATCTCATCGGCCGGTCCTTCAAGTACCACCGGCCGCGCGGCCTGCTGGCCGCCGGTGCGGAGGAGCCGAACGCGCTCGTCACGATCCGGCGCGATGCGGCGCGCTCGACGCCGAACCTGCGTGCCACGCAGGTCGAGCTCTACGAGGGACTCGAGGCGTGGAGCCAGAACCGCTGGCCCGCGCTCGCCTTCGACGTCGGCGCCGTCAACGATCTGATCGCCCGCTTCATTCCCGCCGGCTTCTACTACAAGACCTTCATGTGGCCGCGCAGCGCCTGGCAGTGGCTCTACGAGCCGCGCATCCGCGCGGCGGCCGGCCTCGGACGCGCGCCCGAGCGCGCCGATCCGGATCGCTACGCGACCCGCTTCGCGCACTGCGACGTGCTGGTCGTGGGCGCAGGCCCGGCCGGACTCGCCGCGGCGCACGCCGCCGCCGCCTCGGGCGCGCGGGTAGTGCTCTGCGACGAGCAGAGCGAGCCCGGCGGCTCGCTGCTCTCCGACCCGCCCGCGGAGCAAGCGTCGCTCGAGGGACGGCCGGCCGGACTCTGGCTGAGTGACACCGTGGCAGCGCTCGGCCGCAACCCGCGCGTCACGCTCCTCACCCGCACCACCGCGTTCGGCTATTTCCCGCACAACATCGTCGGCCTCTCGCAGCGCCTCACCGATCATCTCGCCTCGCCTGGCGCCGATGCGCCGCGCGAGCGGCAGTGGCAGGTACGGGCCCGGGAGGTGGTGCTCGCAACCGGCGCCATCGAGCGGCCGCTGGTCTTCCCCGGCAACGACCGGCCCGGAATCATGCTGGCCGGAGCCGCGCGCACCTTCCTCAATCGTTACGGCGTCCTCCCCGGCACGCGCGCCGTCGTGGTAACGGCCTGCGACGAGGCCTACCGCACGGCGCTCGACCTCGAGCGAGCCGGCGCCGACATCGCGTGCATCGCCGACGTGCGCACGGGCGAGCGCGGAGCCTGGGCACAGCGCGCCCGCGAGGCCGGCATCCCCGTGGTCCCCGGAGTCACCGTGCTCGGCACGCACGGGCGGCGACGCGTCACCGGGATCGAGCTCGCACGGCTCGAGTCGGAGCGCGCGGTCGATGTCGAAAGTCAGCCCTGTGATCTGGTGCTGATGTCGGGCGGGCTCACCCCGAGCGTGCACCTGCACTCGCAGTCGCGCGGCAAGCTCGTTTGGGATCAGGGACTGGACGCCTTTTTGCCGGGCGAGCCCGCCGAGCGCTCACGCAGCGCGGGCGCGTGCCGCGGAGTCTTCGCGCTCGATGCAGCTTTCGCTGATGGTGCCGCCGCGGGTGCCGCCGCGGCCCGCGATGCCCTCGCCCCCGGCCGCACCGGCGTACATGCGGGAGCGCCGGCGCGCAGCGCCGCCCCGCCGCCACCCGCGGCCGCAGCCACTGCCGCAGCGGCCGCCTCCGTCGGCGCCCTGCCGCAGCCGAAGCACGCACGCTCGAAAGCCTTCGTCGACTGGCAGAACGACGTCACCACCAAGGACCTCGCGCTCGCGACGCGCGAGGGGTTCCGCTCGATCGAGCACGTCAAGCGCTACACCACCACCGGGATGGCGACCGACCAGGGCAAAACCTCCAACGTCAATGCCCTCGGCATCGTGGCGCGCACTCTCGGAAAGAGTGTCCCGGAGGTCGGGCTCACGACCTTCCGCATGCCGTACACGCCGGTCACCTTCGGCGCCTTCGCCGGCATGGGCCGGGGCGAGCTCTTCGATCCGACGCGCACCACACCGATGCACGGCTGGGCCGCGAGCCAGGGCGCGGTGTTCGAGGACGTGGGGCTGTGGAAGCGCGCCCGCTACTTTCCGCGCGGCGACGAGGACATGCACGCGGCCGTGGCGCGCGAGTGCCGCGCCGTGCGTGGCGGCTGCGGCATCTTCGACGCCTCGACGCTCGGCAAGATCGAGGTGGTGGGGAGCGATGCGGTGACCTTCATGAACCGCCTGTACGTCAACGCCTGGGACCGGCTCGCCCCCGGCCGCTCGCGCTACGGCGTGCTGTTGCGCGATGACGGCTTCGTCTACGACGACGGCGTGGTGGCGCGCATCGCCGCGGACCGCTTTCACGTGACGACCACGACCGGCGGGGCGCCGCGCGTGCTCGCCCTCATGGAGGACTACCTGCAGACCGAGTGGGCCGAGCTCAACGTGTGGCTCACCTCGACCACCGAGCAGTGGGCAGTGATCGCGGTGCAGGGCCCGGCCGCGCGCACGGTGCTCGCAGGCCTGGTCGACATCGACATCTCCGCGTCAGCGATGCCGCACATGAGCGCGGCGGAAGGACGCATCCTCGGGGTGCCGATGCGGCTCTTCCGCGTGAGCTTCACCGGCGAGCTCGGCTTCGAGGTCAACGTACCGGCGGACTTTGGCACCGCGGTGTGGGAGGCGGTCTGGGAAGCCGGGCAGCCGCACGGCATGACGCCCTACGGCACCGAGGCCATGCACGTCATGCGTGCCGAGAAGGGCTACATCATCGTCGGCCAGGACACGGACGGGACCGTGACGCCGGACGATGTGGGTCTCGCGTGGACGATCGGCAAGGCCAAGCCCGATTTCGTCGGGATGCGCGCGCTCAAGCGTCCCGCCATGGGCGCCCCCGACCGCCGCCAGCTGGTGGGGCTTGCGACGAAGGATCCGCGAACCGTGCTCGAGGAAGGGGCGCAGGTGATGGCCGAGCCGGGGGCGCCCGCGCCGACGCGCCCCCTCGGGCACGTGACGTCGTCCTATCACAGCGCGGTCCTCGGCCGCTCGATCGCACTCGGGCTCGTCTCCGGCGGCCGCGCGCGCATGGGGCAGACGCTCTACGTGCCGATGGCCTCCGGCGAAGCCGCGGTCGAGGTGACCTCTGCCGTGTTCTACGACCCGGAGGGCAGGCGCCTCCATGGCTGACCTCCGCCACGCGCGTCGCGCGCCATTCCTCGCCACGACGGCCGGCGTGCGTCCGCTGCCGCCCGCGGCGCGCTGGATCCTGCGCGGCGGCCCCAAAGTCCGCCTCGCCGCCGAAGGAGCCCTGAAGCTCGCGGTTCCGTCGGCCGCCTGCCGCGCCGCTGCGGCGGGTGATGCTGCGGCGCTCTGGCTCGGGCCGGACGAGTGGCTGCTGATCTCGGCGGAGCGCGCCGCGGACGAAACGACGGTCGAGCTGCGCGCCGCCCTCGCCGGCCTGCCGCACTCGCTCGTCGACGTGAGCCACCGCCAGGTCGCCCTCGAGGTGAGCGGCCCCGACGCGCCGCTGCTGCTCGCGGCCGGCTGCCCCCTCGATCTCGAGCGGGGCGCCTTTCCCGTCGGGATGTGCACGCGCACCATGCTCGCCAAGGCCGAGATCGTCCTGTGGCGCACGGGGGCCAACGTGTTCCGGATCGAGGTGTGGCGCTCGTTCGCGCCTTATGTCAGTGCCTTCCTCGGCGAAGCCGCGCGTGGGGTCTCCTAGGCAAGGCACGGTCGCAATTGGAGCGCCGGCTCGCGCGACGGTGGCTACACTGCGCCGCACCGCAGGCCCCTTTAGGCGCCGGAGAATCATCCCGTGAAGACGCACGTTCGGGTCCTCGTCATCGGCGGCGGCGTGGTGGGCGTCAGCACGCTCTATCACCTCGCCAGGAAGGGCTGGGCGGACATCGCCCTGATCGAGCGCTCCGAGCTCACCGCCGGCTCCACCTGGCATGCCGCGGGCCTCCTGCCGCTCTTTAATATGAGCTATACGGTCGGCCAGCTGCACAAGTACTCGGTCGATCTCTACAAGAAGCTGCCCGCGGAGACCGGACAGGACGTGAGCTTCCACGTCACGGGGAATCTGCGCCTCGCGACCCATCGCGATCGCATGGACGAGTACCAGAAGTACTGCGGCACGGCCAACACCATCGGCGTGCCCTTCGAGGTCATCACACCGGCGCGCGTCAAGGAGCTGTGGCCGCTCATCGACCTCGGGGGCAGCCCCGAAACGCCCGCGATCGTCGGCGCGCTCTATCACCCGGACGACGGGCACATTGCGCCCGCCGACCTCACCATGGCGCTGCGCAAGGGCGCACGCAGCGCGGGCGCCGAGATCTACGAGCACACCGAGGCTACGGCCTTCGAGCGCACTTCCTCGGGAGAGTGGAAGGTACGCACCAGCCAGGGCGACATCATCGCGGAGCACCTGGTGCTCGCGACCGGCAACTACGCGCGGCAGACCGGCAAGCTCCTCGGTCTCAACGTGCCGGCGATCCCGGTCGAACATCAGTACATCGTCTACGACGAGTCCCCGGAGCTCGCCGCCTACCGCAAGGGCGGCGGGCGCGAGCTCGCGGTGCTGCGCGAGTCCGACAAGTCTTATTACCTGCGCGAAGAGCGCATGGGATGGATCCTCGGTCCCTATGAGAAAGGTGCACCGGCGCGCTTCGCCGACGGCGTCCCCGACTGGTTCGGGCGGAGCCTGTTCCCCGGGGATCTCGATCGCCTCGTGCCGCACGTCGAGGCCGCG
Organism: Steroidobacteraceae bacterium; assembly: GCA_035624075.1. Lineage (GTDB taxonomy): Bacteria > Pseudomonadota > Gammaproteobacteria > Steroidobacterales > Steroidobacteraceae > 13-2-20CM-66-19. The sequence goes on from DASPSF010000003.1 coordinate 22,546, forward strand.
ACCCGCCGCGTGCCCGCGCTCGAGAACTGCGGCATCAAGGACATCGTCAACGGGCCCATCTCCTACACGCCCGACGGCAGCCCTCTCATCGGCCCGGCCTGGGGGCTGCCGAACGTGTGGCTCAACGAGGGACACAGCTTCGGCATCACTGCCGCGGGCGGCTCGGGCTGGCAGCACGCCGAATGGATCGTCGAGGGGGAACCCGGCATCGACATGCTGGCGGTCGATCCGCGCCGCTTCGGCGCCTATACGTCGAAGCGCTACGTCGTTCGCAAGAACGAGGAGACCTATCGCAACGTCTTCACGATTCACTATCCCGACGAGGAGCGTCCCGACGCGCGGCCCGCCAAGACCAGCCCGGTGTACGACAAGTTGAGCGCCCGCGGCGCGGTGTTCGGACAGCGTTATGGCTGGGAGCGCGCCAACTGGTTCGCGCCGCCCGGGGTCGAGCGCAAGGATCGCTGGAGTTTCCGCCGCAGCAACTACTTCGAGCACGTCGGCAACGAGGCGCGGCTGATGCGCGAGCGCGTCGGCGTCATCGATCTCAGCCCTTTCACCAAGCACGAGGTCACCGGCCCCGGCGCCGAAGCCTCGCTCGACCGCCTGGTCGCCAACAAGGTGCCGACCAAGATCGGGCGAATCGCGCTCTGCCACGCACTGACCCCCCGCGGCGGCATTCGCTCCGAGTTCACCATCACCAAGATCGCCGACGAGCACTACTATGTGGTGAGCGCCGGCGCCGCCGAGCGCTATGACAGCGACTACCTGCAACGGATGCTGACCTCGGGTCCGGCCGCGAGCGGCGGCGCCGGATCCGGCAGTGTCGCGGGCACCGGGGGCGCCTCGGCAAGCGGC
>DASPSF010000007.1:0-87667 GCA_035624075.1 Steroidobacteraceae bacterium
CTGCGCACGCCGACCGGGCGCACTCACCGCGTACGCCGGCTGCACTGACGGTCATTCACCGAAAAAAAACGGCGGGCCTCCTGGCCCGCCGTCTTGAGCTCAACGCTACGATCTAGAACTGCGCCGAGATGTGGGCGAACAGGTACCGCCCCAGTGCGTCGTACACGCCGGGGAAGGTGTTGCCGTTGCAGTTCGCACCGCCCGGGCTGCTGGTGGAGCAGTCGGCTGCCGTGACGATCGGCGGATCCTTGTCGAACACGTTGTTCACGCCCAGTTCCAGCCTGACGTTCTTGTAGAGATTGAAGGTGGCCGACAGGTCGATCCAGTTGTAGGCCGGGATGTGCGCGAGCGGCGCGTAGAAGGAGCTCCCCTTGAGGTATGGGCTCGGGTTGAGCTGCTCGGTCGTCTGCGAGCCGAAGTAGCGCCAGCGCAGCGTCAGATCCAGCGCGTCCCAGGGCGTCGACCAGGTGACGTTCAGCACCGAGCGCCACGACGGGTCGCTGCCGCCGCAGACGTCGCCGAAGTACCCTTCGCAATCGTAGGAGCCGCCGCCTGGAACCGGCGTCGTCGCCAATTGGTTGAGCTTGGTTCCCTCCAGTCCGAAGTTCAACGAACCGAATCCCGCCGGCAGAGTCTGGCGGTAACTCGCCTTGACGTCGAAGCCCTTGGTCGCGAGCTGACCGATGTTGGTGGTGGTATCGATCACGTAGCCGTTCGGCGACAGCCACAGCGAGCCGGTGGCCGGATCGCGGTGCACCAGGTTGCAGAACTGCCCGCTGAATACGCAGTCGTTGATGATGACGTTGCCGCCGATGGTCGTGATCTCGCTCTTGAGCTTGATGTCGAAGTAATCGACCGACACCGAGAGGTTCGGGACCACGCGCGGCGTCAGCACGAAGCCGAACGTGTACGTGTCGGACACCTCGGGTTGCAGGTTCGGATTGCCACCGAGGAGGCCGTTGTACTGTGAGGCCGGGTTCGCGATGATCTTGCCGTACTCAGGCCCGGTGACCCCGCTGGCTTCGCAACCCGCGAGCGTCGCGCCACTGGTGAGCGGTCCGGTCGGATTCGCTGGGTTCGCCAGAGCCGCGGCGCATGGATCCACCGATCCGTCGAGACCCACCGATTGCGGCGAGTACAGCTCGCCGATATTCGGTGCGCGCACGGCACGCTGGTAGCTGCCGCGCAGCCGGACGTCCGTCACCGGCGCCCACTCGAGACCGATCTTGTAGGTGTTGGTGGTGAAGCCCTCGCTGTAGTTCGAGTAGCGATAGCCGCCCTCGAGCGACAGGTCTTCCGCCGCCGTCTGGTGCTGGGCGAGCGGCAGGCGCAGCTCCGTGAACGCCTCCCACACGGTGAAGGCGCCTGACACCGGGGGTGTCGCGCCGCCGCCGCCGGCCGCCAGGCCCTGCTGCGAGACGTAGTCCGGTGAGAACACCGCAGCGTCCTCGCGCCATTCGGTGCCGACGTTCGCCTGCAGACCGTCGTCGGCGCTCGGCAGCTTGACGCCGAACTTGCCGAAATCGGCCGTGATCGAGCCGTCCACGACATACTCGGTGACGTTGGCCTGGAGCTGCTCCGGGATCGCGAGGAAGGGATCGCCGCCGGCGGGCACTCCGTTCGTGTTCCAGATGTTCCACGGAATGCAGGCGGAATTCGCGGAGAAGGCGGTGCCCGGGGTCACGAGCGGACCGACGCCGAGGGCGTTGTTGGGTCCGCCGCAGACCGGGCCCGTCGCGCTTGGCAGCACGTTCAGCGCCTGCTGGATGTTGGAGTTGGACAGGTAGTTCAGATTCTGTTCCGCATCATCCACCGAGCTGCGCTGTGCGGAGACGTTGTAGCTGAAGGCGTCGGTGATGTCGCCCTTGACGCCCGCCACCTCGCGGATGGAATCGGCCTGGAAGCTCGCGACGCGCGGGCCGCCCTCGACGTTGCGCCGCAGGATGTAGAGGTTGAGGCCCGGGTAGTTCGTCCCGTTGAAGGTCTCGTACGGGTTACCCTGCGCTGCCAGATTCGCGGGGCTGCAGATCACCGCCGTCTCGGCGGCGGTCAGCAGCGGATCGGCGCACGGAATGAATGACGGGTTGCCGAAGTCGCCGCTCGGCGCGATCTGCGCGAGCTGCGAGTTCCGCATGTACATCACGTTGGCATAGAAGGTCGCGTGCGAATTGATCTCGTAAGTCAGGAATCCGCCCGCGGTCCAGCGCTGTTCCGGCGTCTCGTAGTAGTTATAGGGGCCGTAGTTGAACAGGTCGTTGGGCCGCGTGAAGGGGCGGAACGCCCCGGTGAGGCCATCGACCGTGTTGTCGAACAGCTCCACGCCGGAATTGCTGAACGCCAGGTACCGGCCGCCCGCGCCGTTCTTGCCCGAGGTGCTCGAGCCGCCGCACGCCAGCGCCGTACCTGCGGCGTTGGGCGTGAGCGAGCAGGCGCTGTAGTCGAAGGACTTCTGCAGCGTCGCGCCCTGATTGTCATACGTCATGTAGACGGTCGCGTTGCCGCGGTTGTCGGCAAAGTTCGAGCCCGCGAGGACCGAGACGTTCTTGCCGAAGCCGGTGTCGACGTTGCCTGGCGCCGGGACAAAGCCCGCCTGGGTCACGGCCTGCTGTACGCCGTCCGGGTTATTGTTGCTGTGCTCGTAGAAGTGGTAGCCGGCATCGATCTTGACGCCCTCGAAGTGCGTGTTGAGGATGAAATTCACCACGCCCGCGACCGCGTCCGCGCCGTAGACCGCGGAGGCGCCGCCCGTGAGGATGTCCACGCGCTCGATGAGGGCCGCCGGGATCTCGTTGATGTCCGAGAAGTTGCGTCCGTCGCCCGCTCCGGGGCCGAGGCGCAGGCCGTTGACCAGCACCAGCGTGCGCTGATTGCCGAGTCCGCGCAGGTCGATCGTCGCGGTGCCGTCGGCGCCGTTCGAGGTCGTGGCGTTCTCGCCGGCAAACACCATGGGCAGATTGTTGAGGATGTCCTCGACGCGCGTCAGGCCGGTCGCCTGGACGTCGGCCGCCGAGACCGTGGTGATCGGGCTGATGGCGGTCTCGTTCGGTGTCTTCAGGCGCGATCCCGTGACCACAACCTCCTGGAGCGGTGCTGCGGTAGCCTCCGCGGGCTGGGCCGGGGCTGTCTGAGCGTGCAGCGTCGTGACGCCGGCGGTTGCCGTGACCGTCGCGAGCGCGAGACGCACAGCCTGTTGCAAGCTGCGACTGTTCGCCATGTTTTCTCCCCTAACTAGAAATGCAAATGGATGTGCAAATGCGAATCGATCTGCCACTCGTCCCGGCACCGCGTACCAACATCGGATCAGTCGGTCGTTCCCCCGGGCCGCCTTCTTCGGACAGGGCCGCATTAGAGCACCTTGACCTAGTGTTGCCAAGCAGCAGCGTGTCCGGCACCTCGCGGGATCGGCGCTTTCCGGCTCGGCAGGAGCAGCACGCGGTCCCTGTTGCATAGGAGCAACAGCGATCGCTCAGCTGAACCAGCAGTTGGTCGCCACCGTGATCCGCACGTCGCGGCCGTAGAACGGGCTCACCTCATGCAGGACATAGGACGGAAAGACGATCAGCTGGCCCTCCTCGAGGCGCAGCTCCCGCGCCCCGAAGGCGAACGCGGTACGCAGCGAGCGATTGCCCGCGTCGAGGTAGCTCCCCGCGCCCCAGCGCGGGTCGAGGAACCGCAGGAGCCCGCTGCCGGGCTGACCGGGCACTGCCTCGCCCGCCCGCACGCAATAGACGGCCGACCAGGAGGCGAGCGGGTGATTATGGGCGACGAAGGAGCCGGCGTAGCGCGTCACGTGATACCAGGTGTGGTTGTGCATCCTGAGCCGGGCGAGCTCGGCCGCCGGCACCCGGGTCGTCTCGAGCACCGTACGTGCCACGCAGTCGAGCACGAATGCGCGCAGCTCCTGCACACACGGCTCAGGCCAGCGGAAGAGATTGAAGCGGCTCTCGAACAGCTCCGCCTGCGGAAGGTGGCTCGGGGTGGGATTGCGGTATTCGTCGGTCTCGCGGGCGAGGAACAGGGCCTCGAGCTCGCGGTTGAGCCGCTCGCACGGCGCGAGTCGCGTCTCGGCGAAGGGCACCGCAAATCCCGGGATGATCTCGAGAGGCGCGCTCACCATGGGGGTGCGGACTCCTGGCCCGGGTTCGCAAAGCGCACCCGGGCGATGACCAGCACGAGGTCTTGGTCGGTGCGGTTGAGCGCGATCTCATGGGCGACCCAGGCCGGGAACGCCGCCATCTGGCCCGCGACCGGCTGCCAGGTGTGGTGGCCGCCAGCGAACGGGGGGCGCAGCCGCCAGTTGGCCGCATCCATGAACATCGATCCGAGGCGCGGCTCATAGAGACGCAGCACACCGCTCAGCGGGCGCGCCGAGGGACCGGGGGGTGCGGCCACGCAGTAGATCGCGCACCAGGAGGCGAGCGGCAGGCTCGCGGCGGGAAGGCCACCGTCCGGGCGGATGAGGGCGAAGCGGGCACGCGCCTGCACCGTGAGCCGGTCGAATTCGCCCGGGGCGCCGAGGTTGGTGGCGCGCACCACGGCGCACAGCGCGCCGAGCATCTCGCGCCTCAAGGCAGCGACCGGCTCTGCGCTCCAGTCGAAGAGGTCCTCGCGGCTGCGATAGCAGAGCGGATCGGGCGGCGTTTCCGGGTCGCGCTGCTCCTCGGTCGCCCGCGCGGCCAGCAATGCGGCGAGTGCCTCGTTGAGCGCTGCCGGCACCGCGAGGGGGAGCGCCGCGAAGGGCGTGGCGAAGATCGGGACCGGAGCGGCCGCGGGGGCATTCATGGATTCACGGCTCGGCGAGGTCGGCGGCGAGGGCTGCGAGCTCACGCCGGTAGTGACGCGAACGGCCGGAGGAGCGGACGTAGAGCGGCTCGCGCACCTGCCAGACACTCGCGGTCTTTACCGCACCGCCCCGCTGCGCCGGCGCGAGGCAGGCCGCCTCCCAGGCGAGCCCGCAGTACTCGAGCAGCCGCTCGACCGCCGGCCGCGGGTCGTGCACCAGCTGGTCGTAGCTGAAGTCCAGGATGTCCTCGCCATAGAGAGATTTCCAGTGCGCCATGAGGGTGCGGTACTGGCGGAAGTAGTGGCCGATGTCCCGCAGGTCGAGCGCCCAGGCGAGCTGCGGGTCGAGGTGCAGGAAGAAAACCGACAGGCAGGTGTCGAGCGCGTCGCGGGTGGTGTGCACGATCCGCGCCTCGGGAAAGAGCTGCTTGATGAGGCCGATGAGCAGGAAGTTATCGGGCCTCTTGTCGGTCACGTACCGCGCCGCCGGAAAAAGCTCGGCGACTCCCCGCCGGTAACGGCTCGCGAGCTCTGCCGCTGCCGGCGCCGGCAGCGCGGCAACACTCTCAGGGAAGGGGGCGAGCGCGCTCTGCACGAGACGGGGCAGCAGATCGAGCTCACCGCCGGCGGTCACCTGTGGGTGGCCGGCGAGCAGCTGCTCGGTGAGCGTCGAGCCCGAGCGCCACATGCCGCAGATAAAGATGGGGCGCGCGGCGGACGCGCCGTCGGGAAGGGGCGCCGGCGGCGGCTGCGACCGCGCGCCGGTCGGGCGCGGGAAGGCCCTGATGAGCGCCTCGATCAGGTGCTCGTGGGCGCGGCGGTCGTAGCGCGCCGCGCCCGGCACGCTCTCGCGGCTGGCGCGATTCGCGGCCTCGGCAGCGGCAAAAGCCTCGGCGAATGACCCGGCGGCATCGAGCGCGCGTGCCAGGGCGAATCCGAGGCTCGCCCGCTCGGCGGCGCTGGCCGCAGGATCGCTGAGCCCCGCACGCAGCCGCCCGATCAGCGGATCCTGCGGCCCCTCGATCGCGGCGAGCTGCGCGCAGCGCGCCAGCGCCTCGAAGGCCCGCGGCGCGAGCTCGAGGATGCGCTCGTAAAGGGCGCGCGCCTCAGCGCGACGACCCAGGTCCTCGCAAAGATTGCCGAGATTCTGCAGCGCCGGCAGGTAGTGCGGATTGAGCGCGAGCGCCGCGCGCAGCTCGCCCTCGGCCGCCGCCTCCTGACGCAGGCAGTCGGCGAAGATCACCGCGCGGTTGAGATGCAGCTCCTCGGGAGCGCGCGTACCGCGCGCGAGCGCCTGCGCATAGGATGCGAGCGCCTCGTGGAAGCGTCGCAGCCGGCGCTGCAGCAGGCCGAGGTTGTACCAGCAGTCGGGCAGGTCGGGTGAACGGGCCAGCAGCCGCTGATAGACCGAGGCGGCCTCCTCGAGCCGGCCGGCGCGCTCGAGCCGCGCCGCTTCCCCGGCCAGCGCCGCGGCGCTCGAGGATGCTGCAGGCTCGCTCACTCGCATCGCGCGGCGCGCCATCCGTCAGCGCGACCACATGCGCTGCAGATTGGCGATCACGTACTCGAGCTGGGTGCGGTTGCTCCACTCCATCTTCAGGCCCTCGAGCGCCCGCACCTCCCCGAGCGCATAGAGCAGCTCGCGCTGTCTCTCATCGGGAATCTGGCTCTCGATGAAGCTGATCATGACCAGGCGCTGCCCGGAGCGCACCGGCGCCACCTCGTGCACCGTGGTGGAGGGATAGAAGACCGCGGCGCCCGCATTGCCCTTCAAGCGTGTCGTCTCGGTGCCGAGGTGGATCAGCAGCTCGCCGCCCTCGTAGTCCGATGGGCTGGAGATGAAGAAGGTGCAGGACACATCCGAGCGCAGCGGCTCAGGACCTATCGGCAGGAAGGCGGCGTCGATATGTGCCCCGTATTTCATCCCGGGGTCATAGCGCAGCAGGGTGGGCTGGGCTATGCGTTTGGGGAAGGCAAAGTTCTGCGCCTGCTCGCAGCGTTGCAGGGCCCCGAGCGCGAGCTGCGAGGCCCGGCGCGCTTGCGGGTCGCTCGGGTCGCTGATCGCGTTGTTCTTGGCGATATTGTGCGGGTTGGAGAGCCGGCCATCGATGAACTTCGCCTGACGCGCGATCTCGGCGATCGACTGCACTTCCGCAGCGGAGAGAAAGTTCTCGATCTGCAGGAACATCGCCGGGAGTATAGACGGCGGGGAGGAGCGGCGCGCTCCGGCGGCGGCGCGCTCTCAGTCCGACGATGCCACCCACAGCTCGACCCGCTCGCAGCCCTGCACCGCGCGCCAGGCGGTCAGCCCGGGATCCTGCGCGAGGAGTCTCTCCACGGCTGCCTGCTTGTCGGCGCCCGCCACCACGAACACGGGCTCGGCGAGGCGCGCGAGGAGCTCCGGGGTTACGCTCACGGCGGACATGCCGTCCGGGCGGTGTACGGCAAGAGCCAGACGGCCGCGGGCGCGCTCGAGGTCGGCGGCCCCGAAGAGCGAGGCGGTGTGTCCGTCGGCACCCAGGCCGAGAAGCCCGAGCCCGATGCGCGTGCCGGAGCGAAGAAGGGCGGCGAGCTGATCCTCGTAGTCGCGCGCGGCATTCTCGAGTGGCAGCTCGGTGCGCACCCGCAGCACCGCCGCGGACGGCAGGGCGAGCGCCGCGAGCAGCGGTGCGGTGCGGTGATAGTTGCTCGCCGGCGAGTCGGCCGGCACATAGCGATCGTCCGAGAACAGCACGCGCAGTCCGGCCGCGGCAGCCAGTCCCGGACGTGCAGCCAGCGCGCGGTACGCCGGCAGTGGCGTGTTTCCGCCGGAGAGCATGAGAGCGGCCGCCGTCGGCGCCGCAATCGCCCGTGCCAGGCGCTCCTCGAGTGCCGACTCGAGCGCCGGGCGCGAGGCGAAACGGCGGGTGGCGAGCTCGGTCACTGCTCTCGCTGCTGCGTGCGCGGGCGCTCGGTCACCCGCGCCTCGACGTCGAAGGACTGATGGCCGCGCAGCCCCCGCAGGCTGACCGTCGAGCCGGGCTTGTGCCGGGAGATGCGCCCGAGGACATCCTGCGCGCCGTGCGGGGTAGCCCCGTCGACTGCCAGCAGCAGGTCGCCCGGCAGCAGGCCCGCCTGCTGCGCGGGGCTGCCGAGAGCGAGGTTCGCGACCACGACGCCTCCCTGCGCGAGCCCGAGCTGCTGCGCCTGATCGTCGGTGATGTCTTCGGGCGAGATGCCGATCCAGCCGCGGATCACCCGGCCATGGTCGATGATGTCGGCCACCACCCCGCGCACCAGGTTCACGGGGATGGCGAAGCCGATGCCCTCGACGCCGAGGCTCTTGGCGACCATCGCGGTGTTGATGCCGACCAGTGCGCCGCTCGAGTCGACCAGTGCCCCGCCGGAATTGCCGCGGTTGATCGGGGCATCGGTCTGGATGAAGTCCTCCACCGGCGCGATGCCGAGCTGCGCACGGCTCACCGCGCTCACGATCCCGTGCGTCACGGTATGCGAGAGTCCGAGCGGGTTGCCGATCGCGAGCACGACGTCGCCCGGGCGCAGCTGATCGGAGCGCCCGAGAGGGGCCACCGGCAGGAATTTGAGGCCGATGCTCAGCACCGCGAGATCGGTGTCGGGGTCGCTTCCCACGACGTGTGCCTCGGCGATGCGCCCGTCGGCGAGCTGGACACGGATCGCCTCGGCGTTCGCGATGACGTGATGGTTGGTGACGATGTGACCCTTGTCATCGACGATCACGCCCGAGCCGAGCGTGCGCTCGATGCGCTGCCGATAGCGCGGCAGATACTCGCCGAACAGCTCCCCGAGCGACGGGGCGAGGCGCTCGGTCACCAGGCGGTCGGTGTAGACGTTGACCACCGCCGGCGCCGCGCGCTGCACCGCGTCGGCGTATGAGGTCCGTGCCGGCACGGACGCCGCCGCCGGAGCGGCGGCGCTGAGGGCAGCCGGGGTGAGGGCGGGGACGGCAGCCGCAGGCGCGGCGGGGGCCTGCGCGGCCTGGGGAGCGCCACGCCCGCGGATGAGATCCGGGCGCATCGCCACGATCAGGAATGCCAGGGCGAGTCCGCCGACGACCGAACCGGCCACGAATGTCAGCCCGCGGCCCAGGTGCTCGAGCATCAATTACTCCGTGTCGGCGCGCCGGGGAGGCATGTTCGTTTGTGTATAATGCGCCGCCCCCCGCAAGGTACGAAACTGCACCCATGCGCAGTCGGCTTGGTGAGCGATGCGCTCCGACGCTGCGGCGGGCGAGTCATACAGCGGGAGAGCGGTGAGATGGCGGATCACGCAGGCGTCGCTGGCAGCGACGAGGTCGACCTGAGCCGGCGCAAGTTCCTCACCCGAGCCACCATAGCCACCGGGGCGGTCGGCGCGGTGTTCGCCGCCATCCCCTTCATCGAGTCCTGGAATCCGTCGGAGCGGGCACGCGCCCTCGGCGTGCCGACCGAGCTCGACATCTCCAAGCTCGAGGCCGGGCAGATGACCACCACCGTGTGGCGGCGCTCGCCGATCTACGTCGTGCGGCGCACGCCCGACATGGTGGCACGCATCGCCGGCCACGATACCGAGCTCAAGGACCCGAACTCCGATCACTCCGACCAGCCTCCGTACGCCAAGAACCCGCTGCGCTCGCGCAGCGCCGAGTTCCTGGTGCTGGTCGGCACCTGCACGCACCTCGGTTGTCTTCCCAAGCAGCGCTTCGATGCCGGCGAGCTCTACCCTTCCTGGCCGGGCGGGTTTTTCTGCCCGTGCCACGGCTCGCGCTTCGACCTCGCCGGGCGAGTGTTCGCCGGCTCGCCCGCCTCGATCAATCTGCGCGTGCCGCCGTATTCCTACCCCAAGGAACATCTGCTGCTGGTCGGCGCCGATGAGAAAGGAGCCGCCTGATGACCGTGAAGACCGCGACGGGTGCGGCCGCTCCCATGCCCAAGACCGGCGCCGCCGGCCGCCAGGGCTTCTGGCCCTGGCTCAACAAGCGTATGCCGGTCGACAAGTTCCTCGCCGATCAGGTCACCGAGTACTACGCGCCAAAGAATTTCAACTTCTGGTACTACTTCGGCTCGCTGGCGCTCGTGGTGCTCGTGTTACAGCTGGTGACCGGCATCTACCTCACCATGTTCTACAAGCCGGGCGAAGCGACCGCCTTTGATTCGGTGCAGTTCATCATGCGCGAGGTCAGCTGGGGCTGGCTGCTCCGCTACCTGCACACCAGCGGCGCTTCGTTCTTTTTCATCGTCGTGTACCTGCACATGTTCCGCGCCTTCCTGTACGGCTCGTACAAGCCGCCGCGGGAGCTGCTGTGGCTCATCGGCATGCTGGTGTATCTGGCGCTGATGGCGGAGGCGTTCATGGGCTACGTGCTGCCCTGGGGCAACATGTCGTTTTGGGGCGCGCAGGTGATCGTCAATCTCTTCGGCACCATCCCCGGCATCGGCCCCGACCTGGTGCTGTGGATCCGCGGTGACTACGGCATCGCCGACGCGACGCTCAACCGCTTCTTCTCGCTGCACGTCGCGGCGGTGCCGCTCGCGCTGCTCGGACTGGTGGCACTGCACCTGGTGGCGCTGCACGAAGTGGGCTCCAACAATCCGGACGGCATCGAGATCAAGGAGAAGGTCGGCGCCGACGGCAAGCCGCTCGACGGCATTCCATTTCATCCTTATTACACCGTGAAGGACTTCGTCGGCATCGGCGTCTTCCTGGTGCTGCTCGCCATCGTGGTGTTCTTCGTGCCGACCTTTGGCGGGCTGTTTCTCGAGCCGCCGAACTGGGAGCCGGCCAATCCGCTGTCGACCCCCGAGCACATCGCACCGGTGTGGTACTTCACGCCCTACTACGCCATCCTGCGCGCGGTGCCGGATCAGCGCATGGGGGCGCTGCTCATGCTGATCGCGGTGATGGCATTCCTGTTCGTGCCGTGGCTCGACCGCTCGCCGGTGAAGTCCATGCGCTACCGGGGCTGGATGTCGCGCTCGGCGCTGGCGATCTTCGCGGTGAGCTTCATCGTGCTCGGCTACCTCGGGATGCAGCCGGCGGAGGGCCTGTTCGTGGTGTTGGCGCGCATCTTTGCGGCGCTGTACTTCGCCTTCTTCTTCCTGATGCCGCTCTACACCTGGCTCGATCCGGTGAAGCCGGTGCCGGAAAGGCTGGTGTACCATGCGCATTGAGGGCATCGCGCGCACGCTGGGCGCGGCGGCGCTGCTGGCGTGCGCAGCGTGCGTGCCGCAGCGGCTGCCGGCCGCGGAGCAGGGCGGCGCGAAATTCGGCGCCGACTGGCAGAGCTGGCGCGCCGACACCAACGTCTCGGACCTCGCGTCCGTGCAGCGCGGCGCCCGCAACTTCACCAGCTACTGCCTCGGCTGCCACTCGCTCAAGTACCAGCGCTGGTCGCGGCTCGGCGCGGACCTGAAGATTCCCGAGCAGTTGCTGGAGAAGGATCTGGTGCCGCCCGAAGCCAAGCCGACCGACTACATCCTGACCAGCATGCCGGACACAGACGCGGTGGCCTGGTTCGGCCGGAGCGCGCCGGACCTCTCACTCGTCGCCCGCGCCCGTGGGCGCGATTACGTGTATCAATACCTGAAGACCTTCTACGTGGACCCCACCCGTCAGACCGGCGCCAACAATCTGCGCGACGTGGGCTCGCCGATGCCGGATGTGCTGTCGGAGCTCGAGGGGCTCAAGGGCGCGGTGTTCAGGAACGAGGTGTTCGATCACTTCGAGCCGCTTGCGCCCGGGCGCCTGAGCGCCGCCGAGTTCGACGGCTTCGTGCGCGATACCGTTAATTTTCTCGACTATGTGAGTGAGCCAACCCAGCTCGAGCGGCGCCAGCTCGGCGTGTGGGTCGTGCTGTTCCTGCTGGTGTTCAGCTGGCTCGCGCTGCTGGTGAAGCGCGAGTACTGGAAGGACGTCCACTGACCGCGAGCCTCGAGCGCGGGAGCGGAAGCGTGTCGAGCCGACGATCCATCATGACGTTGTTCTCCGCGCCGGAAGACCCCTGGAGTCACCGGACGCGCATCGTGCTGGCCGAGAAGGGCATCAGCATCGATATCGTGAGCGTCGAGGCGGGCCGCTTTCCCGAGGACCTGCTCGATCTCAACCCGTATCACAGCGTGCCGACGCTCGTGGACCGCGACCTGGTGCTGTACGACTCGCGCGTCATCATCGAGTACCTGGACGAACGCTTTCCGCACCCGCCGCTCATGCCGGTCGACCCGCTGACGCGCGCGCAGTTCCGCCTGGCGCTCTACCGCATCGAGCGCGACTGGTACGGCGTCGCCAAGCAGATCGACGCGGAGCCCGACAAGAAGCAGGCGCTGAAGCTGAAGAAGATCCTGCGCGACACCATCCTGCAGAGTACCGAGCTCTTCAAGATCAAGCCGTTCTTCCTCTCCGACGAGTTCTCGCTGGTGGATGCGACCATCGCGCCGATCCTGTGGCGTCTGCCCTTCTACGAAATCGACCTGCCGCCGCAGGCGCAGCCGATCGAGAAGTACATGCAGCTGGTGTTTGCCCGTCCGGCGTTCCGCGAGGCCCTCACCGAGCGCGAGCAGGAGATGAGGCTGCTGCGTTAGGCCATGACCCAGGCGTTACCCAAACGGCCGTACCTGCTGCGCGCCATGCATCAGTGGATCACCGAATGCGGCAACACGCCGCATGTGATCGTCGATGCCGGGCACCAGGGCGCCGAGGTGCCGCGCGCTTACGTCAAGGACGGCAAGATCGTCCTCAACCTGAGCGAAGGCGCCACGCAGCGCCTGCGGCTCGGGAACGAGGAGGTGGAATTCGACGCCCGCTTTGCGGGAGTGGTCCATCACGTGCGCTTTCCGGTGAGCGCAGTGCTCGGTGTCTACGCGCGCGAGACGGGCGAGGGCATGGTGTTCTCGGAGCAGGACCTGGGTCCCGAGCCGCCGAAGCATCCGACGCCCGCGGAAGAGGGCGGGCCCCGCCGCCCGCAGCTCAAAGTCGTCAAATAGTCCGTTCGCGTCTGCGCGAACGGCGTAGATCCTGCGCGCAGCGCATAAGAAGAGTCGGCCTGTAAGCCGGGTTCTGTCGAGGGCAATCATTCCTCTGGGATCCACGTCACCGTGGACCTCTAGCGGCCTACCCGGAAGCGCGCGCGGATCAGCGCTGCGTGCCGCCGTTTCAGGCGCACGCCGCTTCCCTATTTGGCCTTGCTCCAGGTGGGGTTTGCCGTGCCGTCGCGTGTTGCCACCGACGCGGTGCGCTCTTACCGCACCGTTTCACCCTTACCGGTCCCGCGAGGGACTTGGGCGGTCTGCTCTCTGTTGCACTTTCCGTGGGCTCGCGCCCCCCAGGCGTTACCTGGCACCCGATCCGCCGGAGCCCGGACTTTCCTCCACCCCCTCGCCATTGCTGGCGTGGGAGCAGCGACTGCCCGGCCGACTCTGACCCGGCACGATAGGGCGGCCGGCTCGAAAGTCAACTCATCCACTGGAAAAAATCGCCCGGGTGCCTTCCCACAGCTCGCGCGCCACCTCTGCCGCAGGCAGTGCCCTCGCCTGGGCGGCCGACTGCCCCGCCCAGGCCTGGAGTCCATCCAGGAGGTTTGCCTTCAGAGCGTGCGTACGCATGCCTGCCGTCAATCCGCTTTGCACGGGGTAGGCGGCCGGTGCAGGTGCACCCGGCGCCGTGGCGGCGCGGACATAGGCAGTCGCAATGCTGCGTCCCGGGCGTCCGGAGAAGGCTCGGGAGATGAGCGTCTGCTCCGGGAGGCTCGCCCCGATCGCGTCCGCCCACGCCGAGGGCAGCCGCGCCTCCGGGCAACGCAGAAAACCGGTGCCGACCTGCACGGCCGAAGCGCCGAGGACGAGTGCCGCCGCGACAGCGCGCGGATCCGCGATGCCGCCCGCGGCGATCACCGGCACGTTGACTGCGTCGACGATCGCCGGCAGCAGAGCTGAAAGTCCGATGAGCTCGCGCTCGGCGCGCGAGCCGTCGAAGGCGCCGCGGTGTCCGCCTGCTTCCATCCCCTGCGCGACGACGGCGTCCGCGCCGGCGGCAACCGCGAGGCGCGCTTCGGTGACGGTCGTCGCGGTGGCGATCCAGCGGATGCCCCGCGCTTTCATCCGATCGACGAACGCGCCCGGGTAGAGTCCCATGATCGAGGAGATCGCCGCTGGTCCAACCTCGAGCAACGCCTCACACTGCGCCGCGAACTCCGGCCTCGAGTAGCTGCCGGCGTCAGCCGGAACCGGCGGTCCCCAGTGGGCGAGGAAAGCGCGCATCGCCTCTTCCACCGCTGCATCGCGAACCGGCGCTGCTTCGGGAATCCAGAGGTTCACCTGGAAGGAGCCGCCCGGGCAGCCGGCCCGGAACTCGCCCGCCCACGCGCTGATCGCAGCCGGCTGCATCACGACGGCCCCGCAGGCGCCGAGTCCGCCCGCGCTGGCGACCGCGATCGAGAGCGAGGGCGGGCAGGCTCCCGCCATCGGCGCAAGCAGCACCGGGATGCGAAGCCTGTGAGCGGCGCAGAAGCCTTCGGCGCGGACGATGGCGGGATGCTTCGTCACGGCATCTCCTCGCCCTCGGGCGGCGGTTCACGCGTCGCCAGCGCGTAGGCCGCGGCACGCGTGGCTCCGGTCAGCTGCGCCGCGGTGGCCGCCGCGCGCCCGGGAGGCAACTCCTTCAGCAGAATCTCCATCGTGCGCTTGAGCTCCGCGCTATCGACTGCGGCGGCGGCGGGAGCCGCTCCGTGCACGATCAGCGTGAGCTCGCCGCGCGCGAAATTCTCCTCGCGCCCGGCGCGTGCGGCGAGCTCGCCGAGCGTGCCGCGATAGAGCGTCTCGTGCGCCTTGGTGAGCTCGCGCGCCACCACCGCCTGCCGCCCGGCACCGAACTGCGCCGCAAGATCCGCGAGCGTCGCCTGGATGCGGTGCGGCGCCTCGAAGAAAACCAGTGTGCGCACCTCGTGCGCGATGCTCGCGAGCGCGGCGCGGCGCTCGGGCGCGCGCGCCGGCAGGAACCCCTCGAAGCAGAAGCGATGGGTTGGCAGTCCCGCCACGGCGAGGGCGGCGGTGATGGCCGACGGCCCGGGAATCGTGTGAACGGTGAACCCGGCCTCCGCGGCGCGGCTGACGAGCTCGAAACCGGGATCGGAGAGCAGCGGCGTGCCCGCATCGCTCACCAGCGCGACGTCCTCGCCGGCGGCGAGGCGCGCCAGCAGCTGCGGCACGCGCTCTCGCTCATTGTGAGCGTGCAGGGAGAGCAGCGGTGTGCCGACACCCATCGCCTGCAACAGGACGCGCGTGTGGCGCGTGTCCTCGGCGGCGATGACCGCGGCCTTGGTAAGCGCCTCGCGGGCGCGCGGGCTCAGGTCGGCGAGGTTGCCGATCGGTGTGGCTACGACGAGCAGCGTGCCGGGCGCCTTCATCTATAATCGCGAGCCTCCTCCGGTTTCAGTCTAACCAATGCCGCTCACCCATTGGATCACCCGCTGTGCCGCTGTCGCCGCCGCCTTCGCCCTGAGCGGCTGCCCGAGCCTGACGACGGTGAGCCCCCCGCCCTCGGCCGACCGGGCCGCGAGCCTCGAGCAATCGGGGGATCCGGCCGGAGCTGCGCGGGTCTACGAAGCGCTCGCCGGGCAGAACAGCGGCGCGAGCCGCAACGCCTACCTGCTGCGCGCAGCGCGCGATTTCCTCAGCGCGCACCGCGCCGACGAGGCGGCGCGGGTGCTGACGGGCCTGGAAGGGAGCCTGACTCCCGACCAGCAGGCCGAGCGGGGCATTCTCACGGCCGAGATTGCCAGGGCACGGGGCGCCGCCGGTGCCGGGCACCCGCAGGTGGCGCAGCCGGGCACGAGCGAGCAGGCCGAGGTCCTGCCCCACATCGCGTTGCTGCTTCCGGTCACGGGCCGCAACGCCGCCGCGGCCGTGAGCGTGCGCAACGGCTTTGTCGCCGCCTACTACCAGGCGCCTGCGGGCGAGCGCCTGCGCGTACGCATCTACGACACCGGCACGCTGAGCGTCGCCGAGGCGCTGAGCCGCGCCACGAGCTCCGGCGCCGAACTGGTGGTCGGTCCGCTGACGCGCGAGGAGGTGATCGCCGCGGCGCAGTTCGCCAACTCGCGCCCACCGCTGCTGGCACTCAACTTCCTGCCCCCCGAGACGCCGGCTCCCGCGCGCTTCTACCAGTACGCGCTCTCACCCGAGGATGAGGCGCGGCTCGTGGCGCGGCGGATCCTCGCCGACCATCACCGGCGCGGCATCGCCATCGTGCCGGCGGGTGACTGGGGCACACGCGTGCTCGCGGCGTTTCGCCAGGAGCTCGAAAGCGGTGCCGGCGAGCTGATCGCCACGGCCACCATCGACACGGGCCGCACCGATTACTCCGAGGCCGTGACGCAGACGCTCGGCATCAGTGAAAGCCAGGCGCGCTACCGGCGGCTCGAGGGCGCGCTCGGCACCAAGCTGCAATTCGAGCCGCGGCGCCGCGGCGATATCGGTTTCATCTTCTGTCCGGCGCCCGCCAACACGGAGCGGCTGCTGCGCCCGCAGCTGCGCTTTCATTTCGCCGGGGACATACCGACCTACGCCACCTCGAGCGCCTTCGAGCCGGATGTGCGCGCCAACCAGGATCTCGACGGCCTGATGTTTCCCGACATGCCGTGGATGCTGGGCGGCGATCTCGCCGAAGCAGTGCGCGCCGCGACCCGCGACGCCTGGCCCAACAGCGGCCTGCAGCGCAGCCGGCTGTTCGCCTTTGGCTTCGATGCCTATCGGCTGGCGCTGGCGCTGCGCAACACGCGCGCAGACGCCAACATCGCCGGACTCACCGGGCGCCTGAGCTTCGATCCCGAGCGGCGCGTCCGGCGCGAGCTCGCCTGGGCGCAGCTGCACGACGGGGAGCTGCGCGCCCTGCCCGACGCATCGCCGTAGCAGGGATGCTCACGCAACGACAGGAGAGCGGCAGGCGGGCCGAGGATCTGGCGGCGGCATACCTGAGCGCGCACGGCTGCCAGATCCTCGAGCGTAACTATCGCCGGCGACTCGGCGAGCTCGACCTGGTCGCACGCGAGGGCGGCGTGCTCGTGATCGCCGAGGTGCGCACCCGCGCGCACACCGGTTTCGGCTCCGCGGCGGCGAGCGTCGACCGGCGCAAGCAGCGGCGCATCACACGCGCCGCACTGCAGCTGCTGCAGCAGCGGACAGAGCTCGCGCGCCTTCCGGTGCGCTTCGACGTGCTCGTAGTGAGCGATCTCGACGCCCCTCAGCCTCGTATCGAGTGGATCCGGCATGCCTTCGAAGCGGTGTGAGGCGCGCTCTGGCGCGAGCGTTTCGGGAGCGTGTGAGGTTCCTTTTCGCGATAGTTAGGCGATTGCCTAACCATTGCCGGAAGGGCCGGTGCGAGCGCCCCTGGGTCGTCCAGTCCCGCAGATTGTGAACCACTGTATAAGGTTCACCTCCCAAGCCGCTGATTGCTATGAACGAAATCTGACGGGCGGAGCGCCCGGGCGGCTTCCCGCATCCGATTTTGGACATAAGTCGTTGTGACTGCGACGAATTTCTCACTTTTTCCAATTGACATAGTTCACCCGCGATTCCTATAGTGGCAGCCGGTGGGAGAAAGTGGGGGTTGATGGGCGGAATACTGCCCTACGGGTTATGTTTCGCGGTGCAACAAAAATCACCCTGGACGACAAGGGGCGGATGGTCATGCCCACCCGCTACCGCGATCAGATCGCGGGCCTTGCCCAGGGGCGACTGGTCGTCACCGTCGACAAGGACCAGTGCCTCCTCATTTATCCCTTACCGGAGTGGGAACAGATCGAACGCAAGCTGATGAGCCTGCCCAGCCTCAATCCGACGGCGCGGCGGCTGCAGCGGCTGATGGTGGGCCACGCGACCGATCTGCCGCTCGACGGACACGGCAGGGTGTTGCTGCCGCTGGAGCTGCGCGAGTTCGCAAAGCTCGAGCGGCACGGGATGCTGATCGGCCAGGGGAACCGCTTCGAGCTCTGGGACGAGTCGCGATGGAACGAACGGCGCGACCTGTGGCTCAAGAATGAAGAGGTGGCGACCGATCTGCCGTCCGAGCTCGAGTCGCTGTCGCTGTAGACCGGCCATAAGGGCCGCGGTGGTTGACGATGGGCAGTTGAGGCTGCGCGCGCTCCTATGGGGGATGAGCACACACCGGTGCTTGCCGCGGAGGCGCTTGCGGGACTGGCCCTGGAAGCGGGCGGTTACTATGTCGATGCGACGTTCGGGCGCGGCGGCCACACGGCACTCATCCTTCAGGCCCTGGGTCGAGAGGGCAGCGTGCTCGCCATCGACCGCGATCCGCAGGCCATCGCGGCCGGGCGCGAGCGCTTTGCCGACGAAATGCGGCTTACGCTCGTGCACGCGTCGTTTGCCGATCTCGGCGCGCTCGTGCCGCTACACGCAGAAGGTCGTGCTTGCCGCGGCGTGCTCTTCGACCTCGGCGTGTCCTCACCGCAGCTCGACGATGCGCGCCGCGGCTTCAGCTTCCGCGCCGACGGCCCGCTCGACATGCGCATGGACCCGACACGCGGCGAACCGGTCTCTGCCTGGCTCGCTCGGGCGAGCGTCGACGAGATACGCCAGGTGATAGCGAGCTTCGGCGAGGAGCGATTCGCGGGCCGCGTGGCCCGCGCGATCGTCGAGGCGCGCCGCACGGCGCCCCTCACGCGCACGCGGGAGCTCGCCGAGGTGATCGCCCATGCCGTGCGCACGCGCGAGCCCGGCAAGCATCCGGCCACGCGCACCTTCCAGGCGCTGCGCATGTTCATCAACGACGAGCTCGGGCAGCTCGATCGCGGCCTGCTCGGCGCGCTCGCCACGCTGAGCGCCGGCGGCCGCCTTGCCGTCATCACCTTCCATTCGCTCGAGGACCGGCTGGTGAAACGCTTCATGCAGCGCGAGTCGCAGCCCGACCCGGCGCTCGCGCACCTGCCGGTGCTGCCGCCACAGGCGCGGCCGCCGCTCAGGATCATCGGACGCAAGACGCGGCCGACGGACGCCGAGGTCAAGCGCAATCCGCGCGCGCGCAGCGCGCTGCTGCGGGTGGCGGAGAAAATCGCGTGAGCGTGCGAGCGGTGCTGATCATCGCGGTGCCGCTGCTGTGGCTCGCGGTGCTCGCATCAAGCGCCGGCGCGATCTACTGCGAGCACCGTGCCCGCGGCCTGTTCATCGAGCTCGAGGCGCTCAACGCGCGGCGCGATAACCTGCAGATCGAATGGGGCCAGCTGCAGCTCGAGCAGAGCGCCTGGTCGAGCCACGCGTTCGTCGAGCGCGTGGCCAGCACGCGCTTGCACATGGCGATGCCGGCGCCGCAGGCCATCGAGGTCGTCTCGCCGTGAAGGCGCGCAGCCCGCGTGGCGACCAGGCACCGCGCTCGTTCCGCTGGCGCGCGCGCGTGCTGCTCGCCCTGCTCACGCTCGCCTGCGCGGCGCTGCTGTGGCGCGCCGTGAACCTGCAGCTGGTCGATCACGGCTTTCTCGCGCGCCAGGGGGATGCGCGCTTCTCGCGCGTGCTGCAGATCGCTGCCCACCGCGGCACCGTCACCGACCGTTACGGCGAGCCGCTGGCGGTGAGTACGCCGGTCGACTCGATCTGGGTGAACCCGGGCGAGCTCGCGCTCGCCGAGGAGCAGATCCCGCGCCTCGCGGGCGCGCTCGGGCTCGACCGCCAGGAGCTCGCACGCCGCGTCACCAGCAATCTCGATCGCGAGTTCCTCTACCTGGCGCGCGGCCGGCAGCCGGCCGAGGCGGCCGAGATCAAGGCGCTCGGCATTCCGGGCGTGTACACCTCGCGCGAGTATCGCCGCTATTACCCGGCGGGCGAGGTGACCGGGCACCTGCTCGGCTTCACCAACGTCGATGACGCCGGCCAGGAGGGACTCGAGCTCGCCTTCGATCACTGGCTGGCCGGCGAGGCGGGCGCGAAGCGCGTCATCCAGGACCGCTACGGGCGCATCGTCGAGAACGTCGAGAGCATCCGCCCGGCACGCCCCGGGCGCGACCTGGTGCTGTCGATCGACCTGCGCATCCAGTACCTCGCTTACCGCGAGCTCAAGGCCGCGGTGCGCGAGGACCGGGCGCGCGCCGGCTCGATCGTGGTGCTGGATGTGACCACGGGCGAAGTGCTCGCCATGGTGAACCAGCCCACCTACAACCCCAACGACCGCGAGCAGATGCAGGCGGCCGACTACCGCAACCGCGCCGCCACCGACATCTTCGAGCCGGGCTCGTCCATCAAGCCCTTCTGGGTGGCGGCGGCCATCGCCGCCGGCAAGTACGACTCGCGCAGCGTCATCGACACCTCGCCCGGTTTCTTCAAGGTCGGCACCAAGATCTTCGAGGACGAGCACAACCTCGGCGCGATCAACATTGCCACCGTGCTCGCCAAGAGCTCCAACGTCGGCATGGCGCACATCGCGCTCACGCTGGCGCCACAACAGGCGTGGACTACGCTCAACCGGCTCGGCTTCGGCCAGGTCACGACCAGCGGTTATCCGGGCGAGTCCGCCGGCCTGCTGCCTGGCTACCCGCAATGGCGGCCGATGGGCATCGTCACCATGTCGCACGGCTACGGCCTGTCGGTGACGCCGCTGCAGCTCGCGCATGCCTACGCCACCGTCGGCTCGCTCGGCATCGCCCGCCCGGTGTCCTTCCTCGCGGCCGACGGGCCGGCAGACGGCACGCGGGTTCTCGAGAGCCCCGCGTGCCGTGAGCTCCTCGGCATGCTCGAGACCGTGGTGACCGCGGAAGGCACGGGCAAGCTCGCGGCGATTCCCGGGTACCGCGTCTCCGGCAAGACCGGCACCGCCTGGAAGGCGACCGCCGGCGGCTACTCCACCGACCGTTACATGGCGGTGTTCGGCGGCGTGGCGCCGGTCACCGATCCGCGCCTGGCGGCGGTCGTGGTGATCGACGAGCCCAGTGCCGGGGAGCACCAGGGCGGCCAGGTCTCGGCTCCGGTGTTCGCGCGCGTCGTCGGTGGGGCGCTGCGCCTGCTCGCGGTCGCGCCGGACCAGCCGGTGCGCTCGCCCGAGGAGCTGCCGGCGAACGCCGCACCCGACACGCTGCGCACGGCGGCCTTGCGATGAGCCCGCAGCCCGACACCACTGCGCGCGGCCGCCCGCTCGCCGAGCTCACCGCTGGCCTGCTGGCCGCGCCCGCAGCTCTCGTGGTGAGCGATGTGACGGCGGACAGCCGCGCGGTGACTCCGGGGGCGTTGTTCCTCGCCTGCCGCGGACGCACGCATCACGGCCTGCGCTTTGCCGCGGAGGCCCTGCGGCGCGGCGCGCGCGCCGTGCTCTACGAGCCGGACGGCATGCGCACGGACAGTCTGCCCGAACCATCGCCCGGCATCTTCGTGGCCGGGCTCGCCCATTTGAGCGAGCACGCCGGGGTGATCGCCGACCGGTTCTTCGGCACGCCGAGCGCCGCGCTCACCGTCGCCGGCATCACCGGCACCAACGGCAAGACCACCTGCGCGTGGCTGCTGGCGCAGGCGCTCGAGGCCGCGGGCAGGCCCGCCGCCTACATGGGGACACTCGGCTTCGGCCGTCCGCCGCTGCTGACCTCCAGCGTGCACACCACGCCCGATGCGGTCAGCGTGCAGCGCCAGCTCGCGGCGCTGCGCGCGCTCGGCGCCGAGTGCGTCAGCATGGAGGTCTCGAGCCACGCGCTCGACCAGAACCGTGTGAACGGCGTGCGCTTCAACACCGCCGCCTTCACCAACCTCACCCGCGATCATCTCGACTATCACGGCACCATGGACGCCTACGGTGCGGCCAAGGCGCGCCTGTTCCGCTTCGCCGGCCTCGCGCACCGCGTGATCAACATCGACGATCCCTTCGGCGCGGCGCTCGCGGCGCAAGTCTCACCCGCACAGCTCACCGTGACGACGCGCGCGGCGCACGACGGCGCGCGAGCCGGCGCGGCGCAGTTGGTGCGCGCCGTGCGCGTGCAAGCTGAGCCGACCGGGCTCGCCATCGGCATCGAGTCGAGCTGGGGCAACGCCGAGCTCGCGGTGCGTCTCATGGGCGAGTTCAACGTCGACAACTCCCTCACGGTGCTCGCGGTGCTGCTCGCCTGGGGTGTGCCGCTCGGCGCGGCCGCGCGTGCGCTCGGGCGCTGCCGGGCGGCGAGCGGCCGCATGGAGATGTTCGGCGGGCGCGGATTCACGCCGCTCGCGATCGTCGACTACGCCCACACGCCCGACGCGCTCGAGAAGGCGCTGCAGGCGGCGCGCCTTCACTGCCGCGGCCAGCTGCGCGTGGTGTTCGGCTGCGGCGGAGATCGCGACGCCGGCAAGCGTCCGCTCATGGGGCGGATCGCCGCCGAGCTGGCCGACGATCTCATCGTGACCGATGACAACCCGCGCACCGAGGACCCGGCGCACATCGTCTCCGGCATCCTCGCGGGTGTCGCGCGGCACACGCCGCTCGTGGTCGAGCACGACCGCGCGCTCGCCATCCGCTTGGGGCTCGCCCGCAGCGTGCCCGACGACGTGGTGCTGATCGCCGGCAAGGGCCACGAGGATTATCAGATCGTGGGGACCGAGCGCCGGCCGTTCCGCGACCAGGCAGTGGTCATGGATGCGCTGCGCGAGGTGGGCACGTGAGGCGCACGCTCGCGGAGTTTGCGCGCCTCGCCGGCGGCCGCCTCGCCGGGGCCGACCGCTCCTATACCAACGTGGTGAGCGATACGCGTGCGCTCAAAGCGGGCGAGCTGTTCATCGCGCTGCGCGGACCCAACTTCGACGGCAACGCATTCGTGGCGGCCGCGGCCGCCGCCGGCGCGGCCGGCGCGCTGGTGGAGCACGAGCAACCGGTGGCGCTCGCGCAGATCGTCGTTCCCGACACGCAGGCCGCGCTCGAGCGCGCCGCCCGTGCCTGGCGCGCGCAGTTCAGCGGCGCCCTGGTCGGCGTCGCCGGCAGCAACGGCAAGACCACCGCCAAGGAGATGACCGCGGCCATCCTTTCCGAGGCGGGCCCGTGTCTCGCTACCCGCGGTAACCTCAACAATCACATCGGCGTGCCGCTGACGCTGTTGCGCCTGAGCGGCGCCGAGCGCTTCGCGGTGGTGGAGATGGGCGCCAACCGCGCCGGCGAGGTCGCGCACCTGGTCGATGTGGCGCGCCCGACCGTCGGCCTCATCACCAACGCCGGCGCCGAGCACCT
Source organism: Steroidobacteraceae bacterium (assembly GCA_035624075.1). GTDB lineage: Bacteria > Pseudomonadota > Gammaproteobacteria > Steroidobacterales > Steroidobacteraceae > 13-2-20CM-66-19. Next base: position 22,951 of record DASPSF010000007.1, read on the forward strand.
CGAAGGCTTCGGCAGCCTCGAGGGGGTCGCGCGCGCCGAGGGCGAGATGATCGCGGGGCTCGATTCCTCGGCCACCGCGGTGATCAACGCCGACGATGAGTTCGCGGCCATGTGGCGCGGCTCGACCAAGGCACACGTCGTCACCTTCGGCTCGGCCCAGCCCGCGGATTTCAGGGCAACAGCGATCGAGGCCTCGGTCGGCTCCGAGGGTTTCAGCACGCGCTTCAAGCTGACCGCGCCGCTCGGCGCCACCACCATTCGCCTCAACCTGGGTGGCGCCCACAACGTTGCCAATGCGCTCGCCGCGGCCGCCGCCGCAGCCAGCGCGGGAGCGGCGCTCGAGCACATCGTCAGGGGGCTCGCCGCGGTGCGTGCCGTTCCGGGCCGGCTGCAATTCCGCCGCGCCCTCGGCGGCGGCTGGCTCATCGACGATTCCTACAATGCGAACCCGAGCTCGGTGCGCGCCGCCATCGAGGTGCTCGCGACGCTCCCCGGCCGCCGCTGGCTGGTATTGGGGGACATGGCCGAGCTCGGCGACTACGCGCTCGAGGAACACGTGCGTCTCGGGGAGTTCGCGCGCGCGCATGGTGTCGAGCGGCTCTATGCGACCGGTCCGCTCTCGGCGCGCGCGGCGCAGGCCTTCGGCGCCGGCGGGCAGTCGTTCGCCGACGTGCCCTCGCTCACCGAGGCGCTGCGCGCGGCGCTCGCGGATGCCGCGGACGATGTGCGCGTGCTGGTCAAGGGCTCGCGCTTCAACCGCCTCGAGCGGGTGGTCGAGGCCGTGGCAGGACACTGATGCTCTACTGGCTCACACAGCAGTTCGCAGGCCACGTCCCCGGCGCGCACGTGTTTCAGTACCTGACTTTCCGCGGCATCCTCGCGACGGTCTCCGCGCTCGGGCTGTCGCTCGTCGTCGGGCCGACGCTCATTGCCCGGCTGGTGCGCGGGCAGATCGGCCAGGTAGTGCGGGACGACGGCCCACCGACGCATCTGCTCAAGGCCGGCACGCCGACCATGGGTGGCACGCTGATCCTCATCACGACCTTCGTGAGCACGCTGCTGTGGGCGGACCTTTCGAATCGTCTGGTGTGGACGGTGCTCGCCGTTACCTTCGCCTTCGGCCTGATCGGCTTCTACGACGATTACCTGAAGCTCGTGGTGCGCAACCCCAAGGGCCTGGTGCCGCGCTGGAAGTACTTCTGGCAGTCGGTCGCCGGGCTCGCCACCGCCGCGGTTCTCTACTACACCGCGACCGAGCCGTCCGAGACGACACTGTTCCTGCCGTTCTTCAAGACTTTCCACGCGCCGCTCACCGCCTTCGGCTTCATCGTGCTCGCCTATCTGATGATCGTCGGCATGAGCAACGCGGTGAATCTGACCGACGGCCTCGACGGGCTCGCCATCATGCCGGCGGCGCTGGTGACCTCCGCGCTCGGCATCTTCGCCTACGCCAGCGGCAACGCCGTGTTCGCCCACTACCTGCAGATTCCCGAGATCCGCGGCGCGGGCGAGCTGCTGGTGTTCTGCGCCTCGCTCGCCGGGGCGGGGCTCGGCTTCCTGTGGTTCAACTCCTACCCGGCCCAGGTCTTCATGGGCGACGTGGGAGCGCTGGCGATCGGCGCGGCGATCGGAGTGCTCGCGGTGATCGTGCGGCAGGAGCTGGTGGTGCTGTGGATGGGCGGGGTGTTCGTGCTCGAGACCGCCTCCGTGATCCTGCAGGTCGCCTCCTTCAAGCTGACGGGGCGGCGCATCTTCCGCATGGCGCCGATCCATCATCACTTCGAGCTCAAGGGCTGGGCGGAGCCGAAGGTGATCGTGCGCTTCTGGATCATCTCGCTGCTGCTGGTGCTCTCGGGGCTGGCGACGCTGAAGCTGCGATGACCGGCCGCACCGACAAACGCCCCTATGCCGTGATCGTGGGACTCGGGCGCACCGGGCTGTCCGCGGTGCGTTACCTGAGCGCACGGGGCTGGAGACTGGCGGTTACCGACACTCGCGCGCAGCCGCCCGAGCTGGCGGCTCTCACGGCGCTCGATGCCAGCATTCCGGTGCGTTTAGGCGCGCTCGATGCGGGGCTCCTCGATGAGGCGCTGTGCGTCGTCGCCTCGCCCGGAGTGCCGCTGACCTCACCGTTCTTCGAGGCGGCGCGCGCGCGCGGCCTCGAGATCGTCGGCGACATCGAGCTGTTTGCGCGCGCCGCGGATGCGCCGGTGGCCGGCATCACCGGCACCAACGGCAAGAGCACGGTCACGACGCTGCTTGCGCGCATGGCGCAGCGCGCCGGACTTGCGGTGCGGGTGGGCGGAAACCTGGGCGAGCCGGCCCTCGACCTGCTGTCCCCCGGCACCGCGCTCTACGTGCTCGAGCTCTCGAGCTTTCAGCTCGAGACCACCACGCACCTCGCCTGCCGGACCGCCACCGTCCTGAACGTCACCGCCGACCACCTCGACCGCTACGCCTCGATCGGCGCGTACGCCGCCGCCAAGGCACGCATCTTCGCCCGCTGCGACACCGCGGTGGTCAATCTCGATGATCCCCTGGTGATGGCGATGCCGCGCACCGCACGCCGCACCTTGAGCTTCTCGCTGCGCGCGGCGGTGGGTGCCGACTACGCGCTGGCGATGCACGCTGGCGGCTGGTGGCTGACGCGTGGCACGGTGCCGCTGCTGCCGGTCGAGCGCTTGAGGATCAAGGGACTGCACAACGCGGCCAATGCGCTCGCCGCGCTCGCGCTCGGCGAGGCGCTCGACCTGCCGCTCGAGCCGATGCTGAAGGAGCTCGAGGAATTTCCGGGACTGCCGCACCGCTCGCAGTGGGTGGCGGAGGTGCGCGGCGTCACCTACATCAATGACTCCAAGGGCACGAACGTCGGCGCGACGCTCGCCGCGGTCGGCGGGATGGCGGGGCCGCTCATCATGATCGCGGGCGGCGACGGCAAGAGCCAGGACTTCGCGCCGCTCGCCGCGGCGTTTCGCGGCAAGGTGCGCCACACGGTGCTGATCGGGCGCGATGCCGCGCGGATCGCCGCGGCGCTCGCGGGCGTGTGCACACTCGAGACCGCGGCGACCCTGCCGGAGGCGGTGCAGGCCGCGGCACGGGCGGCACGGCCGGGCGACACGGTGCTGCTCTCGCCGGCGTGCGCGAGCCTCGACATGTTCCGCGACTACACGCAGCGCGGCGCGGTGTTCACCGAAGCGGTCGGGGAGCTGGCGGCATGAGCGCGGTGATGCACGAGCCGCTCATGGGCTTCGCCCGCTCCGCGCACTCGCGCGGTGGGGTGCGGCTCGACTCGATCACCGTCGCCGTGACGCTGGCCCTCACGCTCCTCGGTCTGGTCATGGTGACTTCTGCCTCCGTGTCGATCGCCGGCCAGGAGACCGGACAGCCGTTCTATTACCTCGAGCGGCAGCTGGCGCTGGTGGCGGTGGGGGCGGTGTGCGCGGCCCTGGTCTTCTCGCTGCGCACCGAGTGGCTCGAGCGCGTCTCCGTGCCGCTGCTCGCGCTGGCCTTCGTGCTGCTGCTCGTGGTGCTGGTGCCGGGCCTCGGGCACAGCGTGAACGGCAGCCGCCGCTGGCTGCGCTTCGCAGCGCTCAACTTTCAGGTCTCGGAGCTGGCGCGCGTGCTGGTGCTGGTGTACGTGGCGAGCTATGCCGTGCGGCGCGAGGAGCAGCTGCGCGGCAGCTTCACCGGGCTCGCCAAGCCGCTCGCGCTGCTCGCCCTCGCCGCGGCGCTGCTGGTGGTCGAGCCGGACTTCGGCGCCGCCACCGTGCTGTTCGCCGCCGGCTTTGGCCTCCTGTTCCTCGCGGGCGCGCGGCTGCGCTACGTGCTCGCCATGATGGCGCTCGCCTCGGGCGGCTTTGCGTTGCTCGCGCTCGGCTCGAGTTACCGGCTGCGCCGCCTCACCACTTTCCTCGATCCCTGGGCCGACCCTTACCACAGCGGCTTCCAGCTCACGCAGTCGCTGATTGCCATCGGGCGCGGCCAGTGGCTCGGCGTCGGCCTCGGCGAGAGCGTGCAGAAGCTCTTCTATCTCCCCGAAGCGCACACCGACTTCCTGTTCGCGGTGCTCGCCGAGGAGCTCGGGCTCGCCGGCGTGGTGCTGACGCTGACGCTGTTTCTGGTCCTCATCTGGCGCGCCTTCCACATCGCGCGGCTCGCCTCCGACGCGGGTCTCAAGTTTCCCGCCTACCTCGCGGCGGGCTTCGGTCTCTGGGTCGGCATCCAGACCTTCATCAACATCGGCGTCAACATGGGGGTCCTGCCGACCAAGGGTCTGACGCTGCCCTTGATGAGCTACGGGCGCTCGAGCCTGGTGGTGACGCTCGCCTGGGTGGGCCTGCTGCTGCGGGTCTACCACGAGGCGAGCGCCGCCGGCCGCGGCTCGGCCACGGTGCGGGAGCGCACGTGAGCCGCCCGATCCTCATCATGGCGGGCGGCACGGGCGGGCACGTGTTTCCGGCGCTGGCGCTGGCGCGGCTGCTGCGCGAGCGGGCCTTCGAGGTCGTGTGGCTCGGCACCGAGCGCGGACTCGAGGCGCGCCTCATTCCGGCCGAGGGGATTCCGCTCGAGCGGCTGTCGGTCACGGGACTGCGCGGCAAGGGCGCGCTCGCCTGGCTCGCCGCCCCGTTCCGCCTGACGGTGGCGCTGCTGCAGGCTCTGGCCGTCATGCGGCGCCACCAGCCGCTGGTGGTCGTCGGCCTCGGCGGCTTCGTCAGTGGACCCGGCGGGATCGCCGCCTGGTTGACGCGCCGGCCGCTCGTCATCCACGAGCAGAACGCCGTCGCCGGCTTCACCAACCGCATCCTCGCGCACCTGGCGCGCGTGGTGCTCGAGGCTTTTCCCGACAGCTTCGGCCGCGACGTGCACGCCCGCCTGATCGGTAACCCGGTGCGGCGCGACATCAGTGCCGTGCCGCGTCCGCACGAACGGTTCGCAAACCGTGCGGGACCGATCCGCATCCTGGTGTTCGGCGGCAGTCAGGGGGCCGCGCGCTTGAACGCAGTGGTGCCCTTTGCGCTCGCGCGGCTCTCGGGAAGGATCGCCTTCGACGTGCGCCACCAGGCGGGCGAGCGCTGGCTCGAGGAAGGGCGCGCGAGCTACGCGCGCGCCGGCGTGCGCGCCGACGTGCGGCCCTTCATCGAGGACATGGCCGAGGCCTACGGCTGGGCGGACCTGGTCATCTGCCGCGCCGGAGCGCTCACGGTCTCCGAGCTCGCGGCCGTCGGCATCGGCGCGGTGCTGGTGCCGTTTCCGGGTGCCGTGGACGATCACCAGGCGCACAACGCGCAGTACCTGGTGCGCGAGAACGCCGCCGTGGTGATTGCCGACCGGGAGCTCACGGCCGAGCGGCTCGCCGCCGAGCTCGAGCGGCTGTGCGCCGGGCGCGGGAAGCTGCTCGCGATGGCCGAGCGCGCCCGGCAGCTCGCGACGCCGCGCGCCGCCGATGAGCTCGCCGAGTCGTGCCTGGCGCTCGCCGGCAGGGCGGCGTGATGAAGGAACGGCGCACCACCCTCGAGCGTCCCGCCACCGAGCGGCGCCACAGTGCCGACCGGCGCGACCGCATGCGCCGCATCAACACCATTCACTTCGTCGGCATCGGCGGCAGCGGCATGAGCGGCATCGCCGAGGTGCTGCTGTCCCTCGGCTACGCGGTGCAGGGGTCGGATGCGCGTGCCAGCGCCGTGACGCAGCGGCTCGGCTCTCTCGGGGCGCGCATCATCATCGGACACGCTGCGGCCAACATCGGCGAGGCCGACGTGCTGGTGGCATCGAGCGCCGTACCCCGCGGCAACCCCGAGGTCCAGGCGGCGCTCGCGCGGCGCATTCCGGTGGTGTCGCGCGCCGAGATGCTCGCTGAGCTGATGCGCTTCCGCTACTCGATCGCGGTGGCCGGCACCCACGGCAAAACCACCACCACCAGCCTGCTGGCCAGCATCCTCTCCGAGGGCGGCGAGGATCCGACCTTCGTCATCGGCGGGAGACTGAAGAGCGCCGCCAGCGGCGCCCAGCTCGGCGCCGGGCGCTACCTGGTCGCCGAAGCCGACGAGAGCGACGCCTCGTTCACGCATCTGCAGCCGCTGATCGCGATCGTCACCAACATCGACAACGATCACCTCGTCACCCACGGCGGCGACTTCGGTCTCCTCAAGCAGAGCTTCGTCGACTTCCTGCACAACCTGCCGTTCTACGGCCTCGCGGTGCTCGGCGTGGACGACCCCGAGGTGCGCAGCATCGTCGGCGAGGTCGGCCGCCCGGTACTCTCGTACGGCCTCGATGCGAGCGCCGACGTGCGCGGGGTGAACGTGGCTCCCTCAGGCTTGAGGACCCATTTCGAGGTGGCGCGCGGGGGCGGCACGCCGCTCGCCGTGACGCTCAACCTGCCGGGCACGCACAACGTGCGCAACGCGCTCGCCACCATTGCCGTGGCGACCGAGCTCGGCATCGAGGATGCCGCGATACAGCGCGCGCTCGAGGGTTTCCAGGGTGTCGACCGCCGCCTGCAGCACATCGGCGATGCCGACATCGCCGTCGGCCTCGTCACCATCATCGATGACTACGGTCATCACCCCACCGAGGTGGCGGCGACGCTGGAGGCGGTGCGCCAGGGCTACCCGGGCAGGCGCGTCGTGCTCGTGTTCCAGCCGCACCGCTACACCCGCACCCGCGACCTCATCGACGACTTCGGCAAGGCGCTCGGCCTCGCCGACGTGCTGCTCGTGACCGAGGTGTATGCGGCCGGTGAGACGCCGATCGCCGGCGCCGATGGCCGCGCCATCTGCCGCGCGGTGCGCGGCCGCGGCAAGCTCGAGCCGCTGTTCCTCGAGAAGGTCGAGGAGCTGCCCGAGGCGCTGCAGGGCCTCGTGCGGGGGGGCGACGTCATCGTCGCGATGGGCGCGGGCAGCATCAGCGCCGTGGCCCATCGCCTGCCGGCAGCGCTCGCCGCGCTGCTGCCGCCGCGAGGTGCGTCATGACCGTCGCGCTGGCCGCGGACTTCAGCACTCGCGTGCGCCGCCGCGAGCCCTTGAGCCGTCATACCTCCTGGCACGTGGGCGGGCCCGCCGAGGTGTTCTTCAACCCGCGCGACCGGGCGGATCTCGCCGCGTTCCTGCGCGCCCTGCCGGGGGAGGCGCCGGTCTACTGGATCGGGCTCGGCAGCAACCTGCTGGTGCGCGACGGCGGTCTTCCCGGGGTCGTCATCTCGACGCACGGCACGCTCGACTCGCTCGAGCGTTTGAGCGAGACCACGGTGCGCGCGGAAGCGGGCGTCGCCTGCGCGCGCATCGCGCGCCAATGCATCAAGTGGGGCTTAGGTCCCGCGGAGTTCTTCGCGGGCATCCCGGGGACGCTCGGCGGCGCGCTGGCGATGAACGCCGGCGCCTTCGGCGGTGACACCTGGAGCCACGTGCTCAGGGTCGAGACCATCGACCGCCACGGCAGGGAGCGGGTGCGCGAGGCGGGCGAGTACCGGGTGGGCTACCGCTCGGTGACCGCGCCCGCGCCGCAGGAGTGGTTCGTCGGCGCCACGCTCAGCTTCGAGCACCGCCCCGGTGCCCACGAGGGCGAGGTGCGCTCGCTGCTTGCGCGGCGCAAGGAGTCGCAGCCGATCGGGGAGTGGAGCTGCGGCTCGGTGTTCACCAATCCGCCGGGAGATCACGCCGCGCGTCTCATCGAGGCCGCCGGCCTCAAGGGTTTTCGCATCGGCGACGCCTCGGTGTCGCAGAAGCACGCGAATTTCATCATCAACCACGGCACGGCGCGCGCCGCCGACCTCGAGCGTCTCATCGAGCACGTGCGCTCGACGGTCGAGCGCGTGCACGGCGTGTCGCTGCACCCCGAGGTGCGGATCGTGGGAGTGCCGTGAGGATTTGCTCATGCGCCTGACTTATCAACCCACGCTGCTCAAGCGCGTCAGCGACCCGAGGGAATTCGGCCGCGTGGCCGTCACGCTGGGCGGTGACTCGAGCGAGCGCGAGATCTCGCTGCTCACCGGCAACGCGGTACTCGAGGCCCTGAAGCGCCGCGGCGTCGACGCCCACGCCTTCGATCCGCGCGACGTTCCGCTCACCGAGCTCACGCAGCAACGCTTCGCCCGCGTGTGGATCGCGCTGCACGGCCCCGGGGGCGAGGACGGCACGCTGCAGGGCGCGCTCGAGTACCTGGGCGTTCCCTACACCGGCAGCGGCGTCATGGGCTCGGCCATCGGCATGGACAAGCTCCGTACCAAGCGCCTCGCCTCGAGCATCGGCGTGCCGACCGCGGATTTCGTGGTGCTGCGCGGGCCGCAGGACTTCGAGCTCACGCTCGAGCGCTTGAAGCTGCCGCTCATCGTCAAGCCTGCCACCCAGGGCTCGAGCGTCGGCATGACCAAGGTCGACCGTGCCGAGGATCTCCCGGCTGCATATGCGGCCGCGGCGGGTCTCGAGGCGGCGGTGTTCGCCGAGCCCTGGATCACGGGCGGCGAGTACACGGTGGCAATCCTGCAGGGTGCGGCACTGCCCTCGATCCGCATCCAGACCCCGCGCACCTTCTACGATTACGAGGCCAAGTATTTCCGCGACGACACCCGCTACTTCTGCCCCTCGGGCCTTTCCGCTCCCGCCGAAGCGCACCTGGCGCGCCTCGCGCTCGCCGCTTTCGAGGCCGCCGGCGCCTCGGGCTGGGGCCGCGCGGATTTCATGATGGACGGTGCGGGGCGTCCGCTGCTGCTCGAGATCAACACCATCCCGGGCATGACCAGCCACAGCCTGGTGCCGATGGCGGCGCGCGCGGTCGGCATCGACTTCGACGAGCTCGTCTGGCGCGTGCTCGAGACCAGCTTCACCCGGGCGCCGGCGCCGCCGCCCGCGGGCAGGGGGCCGTGAGCATGCTCCGGCGCACCAGGAACCGCCGCAAACCGGCCGCGCGCGCCTGGCGGCTGCCGGCGATCCGCTGGCGGCGGCTCGGTGCGCTGCTCGGCGCGCTCGCCGCGCTCGGCGCTGCCGCCGCCGCGCTCGCCCTGGCGCTCGACCAGCCGGTCGGCTCGGTGTCGGTCGAGGGAAGTTTCCAGCGCGTCTCACCCGTCGACGTCGAGCGCGTGGTGAAGAACGAGCTGCACGGCGCGGGCCTGCTGTCGGTGGACCTGGCGGCGATGCGGCGCGCCATCCACACGCTGCCGTGGGTGGACGCGGTGAGCGTGCAGCGTGCCTGGCCGCGCGGACTCAACGTGCTGGTCATCGAGCAGACCGCCGCCGCGCGCTGGGGGGAGGCGGGTCTCGTCAACACCCGCGGCGAGCTGTTCGTAGCGGACTCGCGCCACATTCCGTCCGAGCTCGCCCAGCTCTCCGGTCCCGACGACCAGCAGCCGCAGGTGGCGCAGCGCTATCTGGCGGCCGCCGGCCGCCTCACCCAGGCGGGCCTGCGCATGACTGCGCTGCGGCTCGATGCGCGCGGTGCCTGGGAGTTCGACCTCTCCAACGGCGTCACCGTGCGCTTAGGGCGCCATCAGGTGGACGAGCGCTTCGAGAAATTCATGAGCACCGCGCTGAAGCTCGTCACCGAGCGGGGCGAGGAAATCTCTTACGTCGACATGCGTTACACAAACGGTTTTGCCATCGGCTGGCGCGGCAGCGCCCACGCCGCTGGCAGGGAAGGTGGCCGCAATGCTTAAGCGCTCCGAACGCAACCTGATCGTCGGCCTCGACATCGGCACTTCCAAGGTCGTGTCGCTGGTCGGCGAGGCGGGCGCCGACGGCTCGATCGAGCTGCTCGGCGTCGGCTCGCAGCCCTCGCGCGGACTGAAGAAGGGTGTGGTGGTCAACATCGAGTCGACCGTGCAGTCGATCCAGCGCGCGGTCGAGGAGGCCGAGCTCATGGCCGGCTGCGAGATCCACTCGGTGTTCGCCGGCATCGCCGGCAGCCACGTACGCAGCTTGAATTCCCACGGGGTCGTGGGCGTGCGCGACAAGGAGGTGACGCACGGCGACGTCGAGCACGTGATCGACGCCGCCAAGGCGGTCGCCATCCCCGCCGACCAGAAGATCCTGCACGTGCTGCCGCAGGAATTCATCGTCGACGGCCAGGAGGGCATCCGCGATCCGATCGGCATGTCGGGCGTGCGGCTCGAGGCCAAGGTGCACATCGTCACCGGGGCCGACTCGGCCGCGCAGAACATCGAGAAGTGCATCCAGCGCTGCGGGCTCGACGTCGACGACGTGGTGCTCGAGCAGCTGGCCTCGAGCTTCGCGGTGTTGACTGAGGACGAGAAGGAGCTCGGCGTGTGCCTGGTGGACATCGGCGGCGGCACCACCGACCTGGCGGTGTTTTCCAACGGCGCGATCCGCCACACCGCCGTGATCCCGATCGCCGGCGACCAGGTCACCAACGACATCGCGGTGTCGATGCGCACGCCCACCCAGTACGCCGAAGACATCAAGATCCGCTACGCCTGCGCGCTCTCGCAGCTCGCCAACCCCGACGAGAGCATCGAGGTGCCGAGCGTGGGCGAGCGCCCGGCGCGGCGCCTCGCCCGGCAGACGCTCGCGGAGATCGTCGAGCCGCGCTACGAGGAGCTGTTCGGGCTGGTGCACGAGGAGCTGCGGCGCTCAGGGTTCGAGGAGGTGATCGCCGCCGGCATCGTGCTCACCGGCGGCAGCGCGAAGATGGAAGGTTCGATCGAGCTCGCCGAGGAAGTGTTCCACGTGCCGGTGCGCTTGGGCGTTCCCCAGGCGATCGCCGGGCTCACCGACGTGGTGCGCAATCCGATCTTTTCCACGGGCGTGGGCCTGCTGCTCTACGCCCGCGACAACCTGCTGCCCGCACGCCGCGGGCACACGCTCGGCGCCAACGGCAAGTCGGTGCTCGAGCGCATGCGTTCCTGGTTCCAGGGGAATTTCTGAAGCTGACAGACGCGACTGCCAAGACTCAACCAACTGCTTTATTCGTGTAAGGAGCGACAACAATGTTTGAATTAATGGACGCGTACAGCCAGAGCGCCGTCATCAAGGTGATCGGCGTCGGCGGTGGCGGCGGCAACGCCGTGGCGCACATGCTCACCGCCGGCATCGACGGGGTCGACTTCATGTGCGTCAACACGGACGCGCAGGCCCTGAAGCACGCCAAGGTGAAGACGGCTCTGCAGATCGGCTGCAACATCACCAAGGGCCTGGGCGCCGGCGCCGACCCCGAGGTCGGCCGTCAGGCGGCCATGGAGGATCGCGACCGCATCGTCGAGCTGGTCGAAGGCTGCGACATGTTGTTCATCACCGCCGGCATGGGCGGCGGCACCGGCACGGGCGCGGCCCCGGTGGTGGCGCAGGTGGCCAAGGAGCTCGGCATCCTCACCGTCGCGGTCGTCACCCGGCCGTTCGAGATGGAGGGCAACAAGCGCGCCTGCGTGGCCGACACCGGCATCGCCGAGCTCTCCAAGTACTGCGACTCGCTGATTACAATTCCTAACCAGAAACTGCTGACGGTGTTGGGACCGCAGACGACCCTGCTCGATGCCTTCAAGGCGGCCAACCAGGTGCTGCAGGGCGCAGTGCAGGGCATCGCCGAGCTCATCACCCGCCCGGGCCTGATCAACGTGGATTTCGCCGATGTGCGCACCGTCATGGCCGAGACCGGCATGGCCATGATGGGATCGGGGGCGGCGAGCGGCGAAGGCCGGGCGCGCGCGGCGGCCGAGAGCGCGGTGTCCTCGCCGTTGCTGGAAGACATCAACCTGGCCGGCGCCCACGGCATCCTGGTAAACGTCACCGCCGGAATGGATCTCTCCATTGGGGAATTCCAGGAGGTGGGGCAGATCGTGAAACAATTCGCCTCCGAGGACGCAACGGTGGTGGTCGGCACGGTGATCGACCCGGAGCTCACCAACCAGGTACGGGTCACGGTGGTCGCGACCGGGCTCGGCCGGCCGGCTGCGGCGGCGCGGCCGATGCAGCGCGAGACGCTCACGGCACGCGATACCCGTGGGGAGCCGCCGATGCGTGTGGTGCGCCGCGCGCCGCTTTCGAACAGCGACTATGCCGCGCTCGACAAACCGACGGTGCAGCGCCAGCGGGCGGTCGGCGACGGCCTGCGCCCGGAGGCCGACGCGGAGGAGCTGCTGGATATTCCGGCATTCCTGCGGCGGCAGGCTGATTGATGTGATACGGTAGGATGTCTTACATAACGCTCGGGGAGCGGTCCACCGCGGGTGGCGCTCCCGCGCGCGTTTCGAGGGGCGCTTGTCATCCGCAGCCTGCTGCGGTCGTTTGAGAAGGGCAACACAAGCCTAGTCGCATGGTTGGACAGCGAACGCTCAAAAACTCGATTCGAGCCACCGGCGTCGGGCTGCACACGGGCAAGAAGGTGCTGATGACCCTGCGCCCGGCGGCGGCCGATTCCGGGATCGTCTTCCGGCGCACCGACCTGCCGCAGCAGGTCGACATACGCGCGCACGCCGAGAATGTCGGCGACACCATGCTCGGCACGACGCTCGGCAAGGGCGAGGCGCGCGTCTCGACCGTCGAGCACCTGCTGTCGGCGTTCGCGGGCCTCGGCATCGACAACGCCATCGTCGAGCTGTCGGCACCCGAGGTGCCGATCATGGATGGCAGCGCCGGACCCTTCGTGTTCCTGCTGCAGTCCGCCGGCATCGAGGAGCAGCGCTCGCCGAAACGCTTCATCCGCGTGAAGAAGCGGCTGCGCGTCGAGGACGGCGACAAGTGGGCGCAGTTCGATCCCTTCGACGGCTTCAAGGTCAACTTCGAGATCGAGTTCAATCACCCAATCTTCAAGCGCCGCGCACAGCGTGCTTCGATGGACTTCTCCACCACGTCATTCCTCAAGGAAGTGAGCCGCGCGCGCACCTTCGGCTTCATGCGCGATCTCGAGACGCTGCGGGCGCGCAATCTCGCGCTCGGCGGCAACCTCGACAACGCGATCGTGCTGGATGACTTCCGGGTGTTGAACGAGGACGGGCTGCGCTACGAGGACGAGTTCGTCAAGCACAAGATCCTGGACGCCATCGGCGACCTGTACCTGCTCGGGCACAGCCTGATCGGCGAATTCAGCGGCCACAAATCCGGCCACGCGCTCAACAACAAGCTGCTGCGCAACCTGCTGGCCGACACCTCCACCTGGGAAGAGGTCGTGTTCCAGTCGTACAAGGACGCGCCGATCTCCTACATCGAGGCGCCGGCGCTGCATCCACCCCGTAGTTAATGTCCTAATCGCGCGGTTTCACCCGCACCACGACCGTGGTGAGGCCGGTCGCGGCATCGAAGATCTGGCGCTCGAGGTCCTGGACCGCGAAGCGCAGCCGCGCGGACCAGGCGGCGGACTCGGCGAATATGACCAGGGTGTCGTCGCGCTCGACCACACCCGATACGCGCGGACGGATCTCCGCGGGGAGGCGGTTGGACAGCCATGCGTCCCAGAAGTTGGCGCGCGCAGCCGCAGTTGTGACGCGCTTCAAGATCGGCGCTCGCTGCGCGAGCAGATCCTTAACAGAATCCGGCCGTCGCCGATAACCGACGGGACCAGTCCTCAGTGTGGAACTGCCGCGCTTGTCTCGTCGGACCTTCTTGGGCATATTGAGACCGAAGCTGTATCGGCAAACCCGCTGAAAGGCGGGGACGCAAAGCCACCGGTCTAAAGCGAGGAGCCATGACGGCGGGGTTGCCAGCATCGTACAGGTATTTATCTGAACGAGAACAGGGCGATACACGCTCGGGGCGCAGGCCCGGATCCGGTTTTGGCTCGCGGCGGAGGGTGACATAACCCACCGCGAAACGTATGGCATGAACGTAATTCTTCTATCCAGGCGCGACGGCAAGGCACGCCAGTTCAATCTGGCCAAGCCGCTGACGTTGGGCGTCCTCCTCACGGTGACCGCGGTCATCGTCGGGGGGGCGTTTACGCTCGGCTTGCAGCTCGGCAAGGGCGTACACCGCGAGCTGGCGCTCGCCGAGACCACGCGCTTCGCCGCGCTCCTCGCCCAGCAGAAACAGGAGATCGCCGGCCTCAAGCAGCAGTTGCAGCTGCGGATCGACGCCATGGCGATGCGCATCGGCGAGGTGAACGCCCACGTCATCCGGCTCGATGCGCTCGGCAAGCGCCTCACGGAGATGGCCGACATCGACAGCCGTGAATTCGACTTCGACCGCGATCCGCCGGCCGGCGGTCCCGAAGGCGAGGGCGTGAGCGCCCAGATCCCCGATCTCTCGCAGATGCTCGTGCAGCTCGAGCGGCGCGCGGATCTGCGCGAATCGCAGCTCGCCGCGCTCGAGAACGTGATCCTGACGCGCGAGCTGAAGGAAGAGATTCACCCCGAGGGCCGGCCGGTCTCGACCGGCTACATCTCCTCTTATTTCGGCGAGCGCGCCGATCCCTTCGACGGCCTCGAGAAATTCCACAAGGGCGTCGATTTCGCCGGCAACCTGGGCAGCGAGGTGGTGGCGGTGGCGGCCGGCGTGGTCACCTGGGCAGGCGAGCGCTCAGGCTACGGCAAGCTGATCGAGATCAATCACGGCGATGGCTACTCGACCCGCTACGCGCACAACGAGCGCACGCTGGTCGCCGTCGGGCAGACCGTCAAGCGCGGCGAGTCGATCGCGCTCATGGGCTCGACCGGGCACTCCACCGGGCCGCACGTGCACTTCGAAGTGCTGAAGAACGGCCGCCAGGTCGACCCGCTGTCGTTCATCGGCCGCTAGGCCCTTCCCACCTTGAATTCGCCCGCCCGAGAACCAATTGGGCGGTAGTCACGTCTATTGCGTACAATACGCCGCTTCGTGAGCCCGGGGCAGGCGATAAGTGCTTGTCGGGCAAGATATTTTCTCTCTTCTTACGGATAACCTTTGCTCGACTCCCTCACGCGCATCTTCGGCAGCCGCAACGAGCGGCTGCTTCGCAGCTACTCCCGTTACGTCCGCGCCGCCAACGAGCTCGAGCCACGGATCGAATCGCTGAGCGATGAGGCGCTGCGCGGCAAGACCGACGAGTTCCGGCAGCGGCTGAAGGAAGGCGCGGCGCTCGACGACCTGCTGCCGGAGGCGTTCGCGGTGGTGCGCGAGGCGGCGCGGCGCACGCTCAAGATGCGCCACTTCGACGTGCAGCTGGTCGGCGGCATCGTGCTGCACCGGGGCATGATCTCCGAGATGCGCACCGGCGAGGGCAAGACGCTGGTGGCGACGCTGCCCGCGTACCTCAATGCCCTGACGGGCGAGGGCGTGCACATCGTCACGGTCAACGAGTACCTGGCGCAGCGCGACGCGGACTGGATGGGCCCGGTGTACGGCTTCCTCGGCCTCACGGTCGGCGTGATCAAGAACGCGCAGACGCCGGCCGAGAAGCGCGCCGCTTACGCCTGCGACATCACCTACGGCACCAACAACGAATTCGGCTTCGACTACCTGCGCGACAACCTCGCCTTCAGGCTCGAGGACCGGGTGCAGCGTACGCTCAGCTTCGCCGTCGTCGACGAGGTCGACTCGATCCTGATCGACGAGGCGCGCACCCCGCTGATCATCTCCGGTCCCGCCGAGGAGAGCACCGAGCTTTACCTGCGCATCAATCAGCTGGTGCCGAAGCTGACGCGGCAAAAGAAGGACGACGAGGAGGGCCCGGGTGACTTCTCGGTGGACGAGAAGACCAAGCAGGTGCACATCACCGAGGCCGGGCACGAGCACGTCGAGCGCCTGATGGCGGACGCCGGGCTGCTGCGCGAGGGCGAAAGCCTGTACGACCCGGCCAACATCCGCCTGATGCATCACCTCAACGCGGCGCTGCGCGCGCACGCGCTCTACAAGCGCGACGTCGAATACATCGTGCGCAACGGCGAGATCATCATCGTCGATGAGTTCACCGGCCGCACCATGATCGGCCGGCGCTGGTCCGACGGGCTGCACCAGGCGGTCGAGGCCAAGGAGGGCGTGCGGGTACGCGAGGAAAACCAGACGGTCGCCTCGATCACGTTCCAGAACTACTTCCGCATCTACCGGAAGCTCTCGGGGATGACCGGCACCGCCGACACCGAGGCGCCCGAGTTCCTGCAGATCTACGGCCTCGAGGTGGTGGTCATTCCGACCCACCGCCCGATGGTGCGCAAGGACAATTCCGACTTCGTCTACCTCACGCAGAACGACAAGTTCCAGGCGATCATCGAGGACATCCGCGACTGCGTCGAGCGCGGCCAGCCGGCGCTGGTCGGCACCACCTCGATCGAGACCTCGGAATACCTGTCGGGGCTGCTGCAGAAGCAGAGCGTCGGGCACCAGGTGCTGAATGCCAAGCAGCACGAGCGCGAGGCGCACATCGTCGCCCAGGCGGGCCGGCCCGGCACCGTCACCATCGCCACCAACATGGCGGGCCGCGGCACCGACATCGTGCTCGGCGGCAACCTCGAGGCGGAGCTGCACGCCGCGGGCGAGATCGACGCGGCGGCGCGCGAGCGGCTGCGCGCCGAGTGGCAGGCGCGGCACGACCAGGTGGTCGCCGCCGGCGGACTGCACATCATCGGTACCGAGCGCCACGAGTCGCGCCGCATCGACAACCAGCTGCGCGGTCGCTCGGGCCGCCAGGGCGACCCGGGCTCGAGCCGTTTCTACCTGTCGATGGAGGACAACCTGATGCGCATCTTCGGCGACCCGGTGCGCACCAAGCGGCTGCTGCAGATCGCCGGCATGAAGGCGGGCGAAGTGATCGAGAGCGGCATGCTCACCCGCCAGATCGAGAAGGCGCAGCGCAAGGTCGAGTCGCACAACTTCGACATCAGAAAGCAGCTGCTGCTGTTCGACGACGTCGCCAACGATCAGCGCAAGGTCGTCTATCACCAGCGCACCGAGATCATGGGCACCGAGGACCTGTCGGCGGCGATCCGCGGCCTGATGGAGGACTCGGTGGGCGGACTGCTGGACGAGCACATGCCGAAGCACGCCGCGCCCGGCGACTGGGACCTGGCCGGCCTCGCCGCGGCGGTGCTGCGCGACTTCAACACGCGCATCGATCCGCAGGCCTGGCTCAGGGAGGAGCCGGAGCTCGAGGAGCAGGCGCTGCGCGAGCGCGTGCTGCGCGCCGTGGACGAGGCCTACGTCGCCAAGGCGGCGCGCGTCGGGGCCGCCAACCTGCGGCTTGCGGAAAAAGAGGTCATGCTGCAGAAGCTCGACCAGCACTGGCGCGAGCATCTGGCGGGGATGGAATACCTCAAGCAGGGCATCCACCTGCGCGGCTACGCGCAGAAGGACTACCGCTACGAATTCAAGCGCGAAGCCTTCGAGCTGTTCGCCGCGATGCTCGAGCGCGTCAAGTACGAGACTTCCTCGTTCATGGCGAAGATCGAGATCCGCACTCCGGAGGAGCTGCAGCGCGAGGAGGAGGAGCGCTACCGCCGGCTGATGCGCGCCCTCGAGGCGCAGCACGCGGAAATGGGCTCGCTGCTCGCCGGCAATGGCGCCGCCGATCCCGCGCAGGTCCAGGCGGCGCTCGCCGCCGCCGCGGCATCGCCGGCCGCCCGCGCCGGCATGCGCGGCACGCCGCAGCCGGCCCCGCCCCCGCCGCCCGCGCCCGAAGCCGCCGCCCCCTTCGTGCGTGGCGAGAGGAAGGTCGGGCGCAACGAGCCCTGCCCGTGCGGCTCGGGCAAGAAATACAAGCACTGCCACGGCGCGCTCTCGAGCGTCGAGTAAGCGCTGCGTACGCCTGGCGCCTGGCTCCCATGATCCTGGTCGTGGCGGCGGCACTCTACGACGCTCGCGGTCGGGTCCTCATCGCGCAACGGCCGCAGGGTAAGCATCAGGCGGGCCGCTGGGAGTTCCCGGGAGGCAAGGTGGCGCCGGGCGAGTCCGAGGCCGCCGCGCTCGCACGCGAGCTGCACGAGGAGCTCGGCATCGATGTGACCGCGAGCCGGCCGTTCATGAGGCTCGAGCATTCCTACCCGGACGCCCAAGTCGAGCTTTCGATGTGGATCGTCGAGCGTTTTTCCGGAAGTCCGCGCGGCCTCGATGGACAGAAGCTCCGTTGGGTCGCGCCCGCGGACCTCATGCACGCGGATCTGCTCGAAGCCGACCGGCCGTTCGTCGAGGCGCTGCGGGATCTGCCGCCACCGCAAGCTCTTGAAGCTTGAGGCCCGGGCCCGCATTGGGGGGCGTGTACAATGACTTCAGCAACGAAATGGAATTGATATGGCCGCTCCGAATGATCTTCCCGAAGTCGAGCTCGACCCCAGGAACCTCTACCGCGAGGACGTCTTCACCGATCGCCGCGCGGGCAGCATCCGCCGCCTGACGCCGGTGACGGCCGACGGCTCGCCCGATGCCGGGCGCGCGGTGCTGTTCTCCGGTCAGACGCAGCTGCTCACCCCGGCGGGAATTCTGCCGCTCGGGTTCGAGATCGAGGCCGGCACGCTCGAGGAGGCGCTCAAGAAATTCCCGGACGGCGTCAAGGTCGCGCTCGAGCAGGCGATCGATGAGGCGCGGGAGCTGCGCCGCGAGGCCGCCTCGCGCATCGTGGTCCCGGAAGTCGGTGTGGGTGCCGGGCCCGCGCCCGGTGCCGGCGGCGGCAAGATCAAGTTCCCCTAGCCATGAAAGCCGAGCGCTCCCTCTGGGTCGCGGCGACCCTGGCCGCCTTGAGTTTCGGCGCCCTGCTCGCGGCCTGCGAGAGCGCGCAGCTCGGCAACCGCGAGCCGGCCTCGGGCCCGGGACCCGGCGGCAAGCCGATGCCCACGGCCTCGGAAACGGTGATCGGGGTGCCGCCGGTGGCCAGCGCGCCGACCGTAGCCGCTGCGCCGATCTATCCGCTCACGGCCCAGGTCGGTGTCAGTGACAATTTCTTCGGCACACACGTCGCCGATCCCTACCGCTGGCTCGAGGATCTCGGCTCGCCGGCGGTGGCGCAGTGGGTGGCGGCGCAGAACGCCGTGTCCCGGCCCCTGCTCGAGGAGCTTCCGCAGCGCGCGTGGCTGAAGAAGCGCCTCACCGAGCTGTGGAACTACGAGCGCTACGACCTGCCGGTCAAGCGCGGCGCACATTATTTCTACCTGCGCAACGACGGCAGGCAGAACCAGAGCGTGCTGTACGTCTCCGAGCGGCTCGAGACGGACGGGCGCGTGCTGTTCGATCCGAACACGGTACGCGCCGATGCCACCGTCGCGCTCGCGGAGTTCACGCCGGACGAGCAGGGGAGCGTGGTCGCCTACGCCACCTCCGACGGCGGCACGGACTGGCAGATCTGGCGCTTCCGCCGCGTGAGCGATGCGACCGATCTCCCCGACGAGCTGCGCTACACCAAGTTCTGGGGGGTGTCTTGGGCTCACGACGGCTCGGGGGTCTACTACAGCCGCTATCCGACGCTCGCCGAGGGGCGCGGTGACGATGCCGGGCGGCCGGCGCTCTACTTTCACGCGCTCGGCACCCCGCAGGACCAGGACCGCCTGGTGTACGAGGTGAAGGATAACGCGACCCGCATTCCCTCCGGCCGCGTGACCGAGGACGGCAGCTACCTCGTCATCACGCTGGTCGAGGGCTACGAGACGAACGGCGTGGAGCTCCTCGACCTGCGCCGCCCGGGGGCGAAGCCGCAGCCACTGTTCGCCGAGTGGGACGCGCTCTACACCTTCATCGGCGCGCGCGGCGATGAGCTCTATTTCCGCACCACCAAGGATGCACCCTTCGGCCGCGTCATCGCGGTGGATGCGCGCGGCGCCCCACCCGTGCCACGCACCGTGGTGCCCGAGGGCAGCACGGCTCTGGAAGAGGCGAGCTATGTGGGCGGGCGCATCCTCGCGCGCTACGTGGAGGACGCCCACGGCGTGGCGCGCGTCTACGAGCGCGACGGCCGGCCGGTCGGCGAGGTGCCGCTGCCCGGCAAGGGCGGAGTCGACGGCCTGCGCGGCGAGGGCAGGCAGACGGAGACCTTCTTCGGCTACACCGACTACCTGACACCGCACCGCATCTATCGGCTCGACGTCGCCTCGAACCAGGCGACGCTATGGCGCGAGCCGCACCTCCCGGCCGCGACTGCCGCCTACGTGACCGAGCAGGTGTTCTTCCACAGCAAGGACGGCACACGCGTGCCGATGTACATCACGCACCAGCGAGACGCGCCTAAGGACAGCAACCAGCCGGTGCTGCTCTACGGTTATGGCGGATTCAACGTCTCGCTCACGCCGCAATTCCGCCCGCAGGTGCTGGCATGGCTCGAGCTGGGCGGCGTCTATGCCGAGGCCAACCTGCGCGGCGGCGGGGAGTACGGCGAGGCCTGGCACAAGGCCGGTACGCTCGCCAACAAGCAGCACGTGTTCGATGACTTCATTGCCGCCGGCGAGTACCTGATCCGCGAGCACTATACGCGCAGCGCGCGCTTGGGGATTTACGGCCGCAGCAACGGCGGGTTGCTGATCGGCGCGGTGCTGACGCAGCGGCCCGAGCTGTTCGGCGTGGCGCTGCCGGCGGTGGGTGTGCTCGACATGCTGCGCTACCAGACCGCGAGCGCCAACGCGCGCCAGTGGTCGTCGGACTTCGGGCTCGCCGAGGACAGTGAGCAGTTTCGCGCCCTGTATGCCTATTCGCCGTACCAGAACGTGAAGAAGGGCACCTGCTATCCGCCGACCCTCATCACGACTGCGGACCACGACGATCGCGTCGTGCCGTGGCACAGCTACAAGTTCGCGGCGGCGCTGCAGGCGGCGCAGAGCTGCCCCAATCCCGTCCTGATCCGCGTCGAGACCCGCGCCGGCCACGGCGCCGGTAAACCCGTCTGGATGCAGATCGACGACTACGCCGACCAGTGGGCGTTTCTCGCCAAGTGGCTGGGGGTGAGCGCGCCGGGGGCCGAGCCGCAGGGGCCGGCCCCTGCGGGAGCGCCTTGAGGCGGTGCGCGACCGTTGACCACCGTCAATTGCCGCGGATCAGCGCGCGGACCTGCTGCGTCCTCAGGTCGAACACCGCGAGTACGCGGCGGCTTCCGCCCCACATGAGCATCGTGTTGGCCTGATCGGCCGGCAGCCCCAACTGCGCGATGCGGCTCTCGAGCGCGTGCTTTTCCGCCGGGGAGAAGTAGTGCAGCTCATCGAGCCGCACGAGACGCTCGCGCAACTCGGGCAGTCCCTGCTCCCAGGGCCGGAAATAGCGCGGCATCTGGATGACGTCCGTCCCGCCGAATGCTGAGCCCAACACGATCTTCTTTGCCTCTTCGGGGTTATCCGGCAACGGCGCCCAGATCCAGCGCGGCAGGCTGTACCACCAGGGAGCGAGCGCCGGATTCTCGCGGCGCCCTGCCACGATGTCGTCCCACCGGAGGTCCGATGCCTGCACGAGTTCCAGCCGGTCGACCGAGAAGGTGTAGTAGAGCGGCCGCCCCTGCCAGAGCGTGACGCTGCCGTAACCGAGCGCAATCAGCTGCACCGCGACGATGATCGCGATGTCGCGGGCCAGCTCCGTGCGGCTCTTGCCCGGGTTCGCCACGATCAGCGTCAACGACGGCCCGAGTACCAGGTCCACCATGACCACGATACCGACGACGTGCAGCACGCCGGCCAGATACCACCCGGGCCAGCGGTACCAGCCGAGCCAGAAGGCGCCCAACACCAGCGTGAGTGCGAGCGCGCTGCCTGCGAGGTGCAGGCCGAACGCCTGAAGGCGCAAGCTCATGAGCGTGGGGGTTTGGCCGGCGTCTGGGGCGGCGGGTTTTCCTCGGGTGCGGCCGCCGGGTCGCCCGGGATCGCGCGTTGCTCCGAAAACCAGGCGCCGAGGTCGATCAGCCGGCAGCGCTCGCTGCAGAAGGGACGGAACGGCGCGCTCGCCCAGTCGAGCTCGCGTCCGCATGTGGGACATGCAACCGTCGTGGGACTCACCGCCGCGGGCGCCTCAGGTGCAGCAGCTGAGCGTGAATGGGACGTCTTCCTCGGTCTGGGTCGGGCGCGAGCTGAGGCCGTTCCAGGCGAGGAAGCGCAGATTGCAGCGGTGGTGGCTGCCGCTGATCTCCGGATAGAGTCCCGCCGCAGCCGGCAGCGAGATGCGCAGCAGCTGCAGCGGGTGGTCGCGATCGAACGCGATGTTGAAGGTTCCGCCCTTTGCGACTTCCTCGCGTGTTCGCCCGTTCTGGCGCGTGAGCCACAGGAGCTCGGCGATCGCGTCGCACAACGGCCGCAGCAGCCCGAGCCACTGACTGAACGCGCGCATGCGCTGCTCGTCGGGCTGCGAGAGCCAGAAGTAATAATCCGGCAGGTCGAACTCGCAGGTGCCTCCGGGTATCGCCGTGCGCAGCTTGATGGCGTTGAGGAACTCCGAGTCGCGCAGCGGCTGCAAGACCGCGGAGCCTGCTCCCGTCAGATCGGCCCGTAGCCGGAGCAGATTCGACATCAGGGTCTTCAGGCGCTGCGCGTCCACCCCGGGGCGGGACTGGAACTCGTTGAGCGAGGCGAGCTGGCTCTCGAGCTCCTTGAGCACGTCCGAGCGGACATCGCCGCGCGTCATGATGGCGAGGATATCGATCAGGCTCGACATGGCGGAGCGGCTGCCCCACTGGCTCGCCATCTCGTTGTGATACAGGGCCTGGTTGTAGAGGAAGTCGAGCCGCAGGAAGGTGCGCATGCGCTCATTCAACGGCTGCTCGAACACGAGCAGCCCGGCCTCGGGCTCAGCCGCCGCGGCGACCTCGGACTCGGACAGGGCGGATTCGACCATGGCGCTATTGTGCTTGACGCGTGCCGGGTCCGTAAACGGCCGCGGAGCGCTCACGCAGCCTGAGGCGCCGCGTTGGTGGCGCGGACTGCGCGCTCCTTTAGGAGCCCGGGGCGCGCGCGAGCTCGAGATAGCGCGCGTGGAGTGCCGCGACCTGGGCCTGAACCGCGCTCATGTCGGCGTCGTTCCTGATCACGTCGTCCGCCGCTTTGAGGCGCGCGCTGCGCGAGACCTGTGCGTCGAGGATCGCCTGCGCCTCGGCGCGCGTCGAGCGGTCGCGCGCGAGCAGGCGGCGGATCTGCAGCTCCTCCTCGCAGTCGACGACCAGTACGCGATCCACGTGTGCGCCGAGATTCTTCTCGACCAGCAGCGGGATCACCAGAATCTGGTAGGGGCCGCCGGCCGCGGCCGAGCGCGCCTCGAGCGCGGCGCCGATCGCCGGGTGCGTCAGATTCTCGAGATCGGCGCGTGCCTTGGGGTCGGAGAACACGATGTTGCGCAGCGCGGGCCGGTCGAGATGCCCGTCGGGTGTCAGGATGCCGCGGCCGAAGCGCTCCACCAGCCGCTCGAGCGGCGGCTGGCCGGGCTCGACCACCTCGCGTGCCACCTGGTCGCTGTCGAGGATCGGGACACCGAGGGCGCCGAAGAACTTCGCGGCCGTCGACTTGCCGCTCGCGATCCCGCCGGTGAGCCCGACGCGGAAGATGCGCGCAGCCGCAGGCGTGCTCACGGCGGCTTACCTGAAGAGCGCGAGGTATCGGCCGACGAGCCCGTGGCCGAACATCAGCACCAACCAGCCGGCTGCGGCGAGGAATGGGCCGAAGGGGATCGGTGTCGCGCGGCTCTGCCGCCGGATGGCGAGCATGGCAATGCCGACGACGGCGCCGACCACGGCGGCGATCAGGATGACGGGCAGGAGCAACTGCCAGCCGAGCCACGCGCCGAGCGCCGACAGCAGCTTGAAGTCCCCGTACCCCATGCCCTCCTTCCCGGTGACCAAGCGGAACAGATGATAGACGCTCCAGAGACTCAGGTAACCCGCCACCGCGCCGATCAGGCTCGAGCGCACGTCGACCGGGAGCGGGGCGCCGCCCTGCGGGCCCCACAGGCTCAGCGTGAGGCCGAGCCAGAGCAGCGGCAGCGTCAGGCTGTCGGGAAGCAGTTGCGTGTCGATGTCGATGAAGGTGAGCGCGATGAGGAACCAGGTGAGAACGAGGGCGGCGAGCGCGGGCCAGCCAAACCCGAAGCGCACCGCCACCCACGCCGAGAGAATCCCGGTCAGGAGCTCTACCAGCGGATAGCGCACCGAGATTGGCGCTCCGCAGTGCGCGCACCGCCCACGCAGGAACAGCCAGGATACCAGCGGGATGTTCTGCAGCGCGGTGATCGGTGCCTTGCATGCGGGGCAGGCGGAGCGGGGCACGACGAGATTGAAGCGCTCGCCCGTGGCGGCCGCCACGGTCGCCGCGTGCGGGTCATGATCCGCAAGCTCGGCACACTGCGCGCGCCACTCGCGGTCGAGCATGAGCGGCAGGCGGTAGATGACGACGTTCAAGAAGCTGCCGACCGCGAGGCCGAGCACCAGGCAGGTGCCGACGAACAATGCGGGGGAGTCTGCCAGCAACCCGATCACCGACATGGAGGAATTGGTCTCCTAAAGAAAACGCCGCGCATGGCGCGGCGCTTTCGCGAGCGAGTCCTGGACCTGGTTCGTCAGACGACCGAACCGAGCTTGAAGATCGGCAGATACATGGCGATGACCAGGCCGCCGACCAGCACACCCAGCACCACCATGATCAGCGGTTCCATCAGGCTCGACATCGCGTCCACGGCGTTGTCTACCTCGGCCTCGTAGAAAGTCGCTACCTTTCCCGACATCTCGTCGAGCGAGCCCGATTCCTCGCCCACCGCGATCATCTGGTTAACCATGTTGGGAAAGAGGCCCGTGGCCTCCATGGCGCGCTGCAGGCGCTGTCCGGTGGCGACCTCGTCGCGCATCCTGAGCACCGCGGTCTCGTAGACGATGTTGCCGGTCGCGCCGGCAACGGAGTCGAGCGCCTCGACCAGCGGCACGCCGGCTGCGAACATGGTCGAGAGCGTGCGCGCGTAGCGGGCGATGGCCGACTTGTTGAGAATCGGGCCGATCACCGGCAGCTTCAGCACCACCCGATCGAGGAACTGCCGCATCGCCCTCGAGCGCTTCTTGAAGTAGAAGAATGACCACCCGAGCCCGACCAGAACGACGCCGAGATAAAGACCGTCGTGCTGCACGAATTTGGAGAGGTTGATGACCATCTGCGTAAAGGCAGGCAGATCCGCACCGAATCCCTTGTAGAGCGCCTCGAACTGCGGAATCACGAAGATCAGCAGCACCACGGTGACAACCACCGCTACCACCAGCACCGCCGCCGGGTAGAACAGGGCCTTCTTCACCTTTTTCTTCAGCGCTTCGGTCTTTTCCTTGTAGGTGGCGACCTTGTCGAGCAGGGTCTCGAGAGCGCCGGCCTGCTCGCCGGCCTCCACGAGGTTGACGTACAGATCATCGAAATAGAGCGGGTGCCTGCCGAGCGCCTCGTGGAGCGAGCTGCCGCCTTCGACGTCGCCCTTGATGTCGAGAATCAGCTTCTGCATCGCGGCCTTCTCGTTGCCGGCGCCGACGATCTCGAAGGCCTGGACGAGCGGTATGCCGGCGGCGAGCATGGTGGCGAGCTGGCGGCTGAACACCGCGATGTCGCCCATGTCCACGCTGCCGCCGCGGCGGCTGTCGCGCTGCTTGCGGATCCGCGACGGTGCGATGCCCTGCCGACGGAGCTCCGCACGTAACGCCGCCTCGTCCGGCGCGAGGCTCTTGCCCTTGATGCGCGCACCGCGCTTGTCGCGTCCCTCCCAGGCGAAAGGAACATCGCGCTTGATGGTCCGGACGGTGGCCGTTGCTGCAGCTGCCTGTGCCATGAGTCGTTACCCTGCTGCGTCACTCGGTGGTGACGCTGTTGACTTCTTCGAGACTGGTGATCCCGTTCTTGACCTTCTCGAGCCCTGCGCGCCGAAGGTCCCAGACCCCTTCCTTGGCCGCCTGGGCGCCGATCTCGACCGCGCTCCCCCCAGCCAGGATGATGCGCGCGATGGATTCGGTCACCGGCAGCACCTGGTAGATGCCGGCCCGTCCCTTGTAGCCGTCGGTGCAGTTGGCGCAACCCTTGGGCCCGAAGATCTTGAGGCCCGACACCACGTCCATCTCGGAGAACCCCTCTTTGAGGAGCGCTTCGCGCGGGATGTCAACCAGCTGCTTGCAGTTGCCGCACAGGCGCCGCGCCAGGCGCTGCGCGATGATGAGGCTCACCGAGGTCGCGATCGCATAGGGCTTGACTCCCATGTCGACGAGTCGTGTGAGGGTCTGCGGCGCGTCGTTAGTGTGCAGCGTCGAGAGCACGAGGTGGCCGGTCTGGGCCGCCTTGATGGCGATCTCCGCCGTCTCGAGGTCGCGGATCTCGCCGACCATGATGACGTCCGGGTCCTGGCGCAGGAAGGCGCGCATCGCCGCCGCGAAGGTGAGGCCCACCTTGGAGTTGACGTTGACCTGATTGACGCCGGGCAGATTGATTTCCGCCGGGTCTTCCGCGGTCGAGATGTTGGTGTCCTCACGGTTCAAGATGTTGAGGCCGGTGTAGAGCGACACCGTCTTGCCGCTACCGGTCGGTCCGGTGACCAGGATCATGCCCTGCGGCTTCGCCAGGTACTTGTTGTAGAGGTCCTTCTGGAAGGCCTCGTAGCCGAGGGAGTCGATGCCGAGCATCGCCTGCGCGGGATCGAGAATACGCAGCACGATCTTCTCGCCGAAGAGCGTCGGGCAGGTGCTCACGCGGAAGTCGATGGCGCGTGTCTTGGAGAGCCGCATCTTGATGCGGCCGTCCTGCGGGACGCGCCGCTCGGCGATGTCGAGGCGCGACATCACTTTGAGGCGCGCGGAGAGCTTGGGCGCGAGCTGTACCGGTGGCTGCGCGATCTCCTTCAGCACGCCGTCCATGCGGAAGCGGACACGGTAGATCTTCTCGAAGGGCTCGAAGTGGATGTCGGAGGCGCCGCGGCGGATCGCATCGAGCATCACCTTGTTGACGAAGCGCACGATCGGCGCGTCTTCGACATCGTCGCGCGCGATCTTATCGTCGAGCTCGTCTTCCCCACCGCTGACCTCGAGCGACTCGAGGTCGACGTCCGCCTCGTCGGTGAGCGCCTGCATCTGGTTGTCGACCTGCTCGAGCGCCTTGTCGATCGCGCGCTGGAGCTTGTCGTCTTCCACGACGATCGCCTCGATGCCGAGGCTGGTCTGAAACTTGACCTCATCGATCGCATGCAGGTTGGTGGGGTCGGCGACCGCGAGGAACAGGCGCTTGCCGCGGCGGAACAGAGGCAGGACGCGGTGCTTGGCGAGGAGCTTGTCGTTGACGAGCCGGACGGCGTCCAGGTCCACGTTCACGGCTTCGAGGTCGAAGAGGGGCACGCCGAACTCGGTCGAAGCCGCGACGGCGATGTCGCGGGCATTGGCCGCCCCGCTCGCCACCAGCTGCGTCACGACGCTCGTCTTGCGCTCGCGGGCCGCATTGACGGCCTCGATCATCGCGGCCTCTTCGACCACGCCATCCTGCACGAGCCGCTGTGGCAGCCCGCCAAAGCCCGAGCGCGAGGCGCCGAGCGCGAGAGAGGCGTTGTCATTCATGGGCTTATGGCAAGCTAAATAAGCCGGACGGTCAGTGTACCCGAGACGCGCCCGCGCGCAATTGTCAAATCCCTGGCGATTCTGAATGACCGGCCCCCCGGGCGGCGGGGTGCGCGTCACACTTGGGTTTTCGACCCTTCAAAAAGAAGAGCCCCGGCACAACGCCGGGGCCCTGGTCTTGGCAAGCGAATCTAGCGGTCGATTACTTGCACTCGGTCGGGGCGTACTTGGCCGTCAAGGTGCCGGGGGTAAGCGCAATACCCGTGAAGTTCCGCGAGGTCGCAGTCGAGACACCCACTGACGTGCAGGCCCAGTCGATATTGCCCGACAGGCCGGCGGTGGTCAGGTCCTTGTAACCGCCGTTATCGATCTCGGGCGTCATGAGAATCGTCTGGCTATTCGCCGTGAGCTGCGGGATGGTCGTATTGTTGTAAGAGATCACGATCTGGCCGTTGGCGGCGCTGACCGCCATGTTTCTCACGTACTTGGTCGGCTGGAACGCTCCGAGTCCACCGACATAAGCGGTAAGGCCGGGGACGCCGTTCGACTGGAAGGCTTCGGACACGCCCGTCTTGTAGGACGAGGCGAGGCTCAGACCTTCCGTTACCTTCGAACGGGCCGTGTAGTCCGAATACGCCGGGATCGCGATCGCGGCGAGAATGCCGATGATCGCAACCACGATCATGAGCTCGATGAGGGTGAAACCCTTTTGCAACGACTTCATTTGTGAGGACTCCTGAAAATTTTAGGTACAAACCAAGTGGCGCAAAAAGGGCGCCCAGTCCCTTTGAAGCAAGCATTGTGCCAAGGGCGTCATGGCGTCTAAGTTATTGATATCTAAGATCAAGTCAACCCGACGCGGCGGGTTCTTGACGTAAGAACTGTCGCGGACTGACGCCACCGCCGGCGCTGCGCGTCACAAAGTGACCCGTTGCGTCACCCGCCGCAGCCTATTCAATGCCGAGCTTCTTGATCCGGTAGCGCAGCGCCCGGAAGCTCATCCCGAGGAGCTTCGCGGCCGCGGTCTTGTTGTACCGGGTCTTCTCCAGCGCTTTGATGATGGCGTCGCGCTCGATGCTCTCGAGGTGGCTCCCGAGAGCTGCGCCGGCCTCGATCGTCGCCGTGGGTGCTGCGGGTGGCGCGGCGGGCTCGGGCGTCGTCGGCCGGGCGGCGGAGCGCAGCCGCACGTGCTCGGCGCTGATTTCGCCGCCGGTGCTCAGGGTGAGCGCCCGCTCGAGCACGTTCTCGAGCTCGCGCACGTTGCCGGGGAAGGCATAGCTCTCGAGCATCCGGAGGGCGTCGTCGGAGACTCGGGGAGCGGCTCCGCCGACGCGCCGCGCCAGGCGAGCGAGAATCGCGTCGGCGATCTCGGGGATGTCGGCGCTGCGCTCACGCAGCGCCGGGACCCGCAGCTCGATCACGTTGATCCGGTAGAAGAGATCCTCGCGAAACAGGCCCTGCGCGACGAGATCCGCGAGGTTTTTGTGGGTGGCGGAGAGGATGCGCACATCGACGCTCTCCTCGCGCGCCTCGCCCACCGGGCGCACGGTCTTCTCCTGCACGACGCGCAGAAGCTTCACCTGCATGTGCAGCGGCAGGTCCGCCACCTCATCGAGAAACAGCGTGCCGCCCTCGGCGCTCTGCACCAGGCCCTTCTTGTCGGCGATCGCCCCGGTGAAGCTGCCGCGCTTGTGTCCGAAGAGCTCGCTCTCCATGAGCTCGGTCGGGATGGCGCCGCAGTTCACCGCGACGAACGGCCCGTCACGGCGCGCGCCGCTTTCGTGAATCATGCGCGCGACCAGCTCCTTGCCCGTGCCCGACTCGCCGGAGATGTGCACCGGCGCCTGGCTGCGCGCGACGCGCGCAATCATCTCGCGCAGCTGCTCCATGACGGGCGAGCCGCCGAGGAGCCGCGGGCCGGCGAAAGTGGCGGTCGTCTGCGGATCGGGGCCGGCGCGCAGCTTCACGGCGCTGCCTACGAGCTTGCGCAGCACGCCGAGGTCGAGGGGCTTGGAGACGAAGTCGAAGGCGCCGAGCTTGAGCGCGCGCACCGCCGACTCGACGTTGCCGTGGGCGGTGATCACGGCCACGGGCACTGCCGCGCGGTTCGCCTGGATCCAGGCGACCAGATCGAGCCCGTCGCCGTCGGGCAGGCGCATGTCGGTGAGACACAGATCGAAGCTCTCCGCCTTGAGCAGCCGGCGCGCCGTCTCGAGGTCGGGCGCGGTGCGGGTCTTGAAGCCCATGCGGCTGAGGGTGAGGCTCACGAGCTCGAGCAGGTCAGGCTCGTCGTCCACGACGAGCACTACGGGTTGAGCGGCCGCGGTACGGGCGCCTGGAGCCGGCTCGTTCACCCAAGCTCCCATCGCCGCCGGTCGGCGAACACCAGCCGGAAGGTGCTGCCACCGCCCGCGCGCGGCTCATAGAGGAGCGTTGCGCCGTTGGCTTGCGCGAGCTCGCGCGCCAGGAACAGTCCCAAGCCCGTGCCGCGCCCGGAGCTGTAGAACGGCTCGAAGATGCGCTCGGCGAGCTCGGGTTTAACTCCCTCCCCGCGGTCGGCGACCTCGAGATAGGGGCGCGCGTTGGTCGGCATGCGGCCGTATCGTATCTCGATCGTGCGCGCCGGGTCGTCCAGCACGGCGTGCCTGATCGCATTCTCGCACAGGTTCCAGACGATCTGCCGTAGTTGGTCGGGATCGACGCGCACCTCCAGGTCGGCTGTGCTGCTAACCGTGAGCCGTGCGCGTGGGAACTGCATCGTGTCGCAGAACTCGGCCTGGAACTCCTCGGTCCACGCCGACAAGGTCAGCCATTCGAGCCGCGCCGGCTCGCGCCGCGATAGGCGCTGCACGTTGTCGATGATGCCGCTGACGCGAGCGGCGTTGGCACGAATGATCTCGGTGAGGCGACGGTCGTCGCTCGTCAGGCTCGGCGACTCGGCGAGCAGCTGCCCTGCGTGACTCATGGCGCCGACGGGATTGCGGATCTCGTGGGCGATGCTCGCGCTCAGACGGCCGAGGGCTGCGAGCTTCGACTGCTGCACCTTCTCGGCGAGGAGGCTGGTGTCCTCGAGGAAGATGAGCACCGGCCCCGGGCTCGCCCCGCCGAGCGCGGCAAAGTGCGGCCGGATCACCCGCGCGCCATCAGCCGCCACGAAGGTCGGATCCGCCGGAGATTCGGAGCCGCCGCCCGCCGCAGCTTTGCGCCATGATTCGAGCAGGAACATGAGGCGCGGCGAGGCCTCGCCGACCAGGGCGTCCGGAAAGGCGTTCTTGTCGCCGAGGATCTCCGCCGCCGACTCGTTGATGAGGCGGATGCGGTCCTGGGCGTCGATCACGATGAGGCTCTCGCGCAGGTGCTGCACGATGTACTGCGACAGCTGCGCGAGGTTGGCGAGATCGAGCTCCCGGCGCCGCACCAGAGCGTCGGTTTCCCGCAGGCGCACGGCGACCGGCCAGGTAGCGAGCGAGGTCGCGAACAGCACCGCGCCGATGAGCCCGGCGGTCACGTAGTCTGTCGTCGGGGTCGCGTCGGTGACACCGGAGAACACCTGCTGGGTCAGCACCGCGATCGCGGCGACCGCGGCGATCAGAAATGCGTCCCGGCGGTCGGCCAGCAGGGCGAGCGCGAACACCGGCAGCACCAGCAGGATCCCGAGCCCGCTGGCCACGCCGCCCGCCGCGTACAGGATGAGCCCGATCGCCAGCGCATCGACGCTCGCGTTGACGAACGCCACGATGCGCAGGCTCGACCACTCGAGCCGCCGCGCGATGATGAGCAGCAGTGCCGCGGTGAAGTAGGCGATGCAGGCGCCGACGAACAGCCGCGGGTGCGTCGGCACGAGGATGAGCGCCGGCCCGGCGAGCGCCTGCATGGCGACCAGCAACAGCGGCACCAGCAGCCGGTAGAGATTGAGCAGTCCGATGACCCGCCAGACGAGGTCGCTGGGCGTCACGGCGGGAGCGGCGAAACTGGCCGGCATTGTTGCGTGCGGGGGAATCGTTCGCGGGCCGTTTTGAGTGCCGGGGACTGTAGCATCTTCGCTCCGGCGGCGGACGCCGGCGGCCTCGCATGGCTGGCCACTGCCCCGCAATTTCGCGAGAATGCCTGCTTTACCCGGCGGGCGGTGCGATGAACCTGCACGAATACCAGGCGAAGGACATCTTCCGCGCGAGCGGCATCCCGGTGCCGGCCGGCAAGGTCGCGGCGAGCCCCGACGAAGCGGTTGAGGCGGCGGGTGAGCTCGGCGGCGGCGTCTGGGTGGTGAAGGCACAGGTGCACGCCGGCGGCCGGGGCAAGGCGGGCGGCGTGAAGCTCGCGCGCGACCCGGACGGGGTGCGGGCCGCGGCCGCGGGGATGCTCGGCAGGCGCCTGGTCACCAGGCAGACGGGCCCTGAGGGGTTGCCGGTCGACCGCGTCTATGTCGAGGTCGGGTCCGACATCGCACGCGAGCTGTACCTCTCGATGACCCTGAATCGCGAGCGGGGCCGCGTGGCGCTGATCGCGTCCGCAGCCGGCGGCATGGAGATCGAGGAGGTCGCGAGCGCGACTCCGGAGAAAATCCTGAGCGTCAACGTCCACCCGGCGGCGGGGCTGCAGGGATACCAGGTGCGCGAGCTCGCCTACGGGCTGAAGCTCGAGAGCACGCTCATCGGGCCGTTCCAGGCGCTTGCCGTCGCGCTCTATCGCCTCTACGTCGAAGAGGACCTGAGCCTGGTCGAGATCAACCCGCTGGTCGTGACACGCCAGGGAACGCTGCTCGCGCTCGATGCCAAGGTCGACGTCGATGCGAACGCGTTGTTCCGCCACCCGGAACTCGCGCGGCTGCGGGACGTGAGCCAGGAAGATCCGATGGAGCGCCGCGCCAGCGAGCACGACCTCAACTATGTCTCCCTCGATGGCGACATCGCCTGCATGGTGAACGGCGCCGGGCTGGCGATGGCGACCATGGATCTCATCAAGCTCCACGGCGGCGCGCCCGCGAACTTCCTCGACGTGGGCGGCGGCGCCACCGCCGAGCGGGTCACGGCCGCCTTCGAGCTGATTCTCTCCAATCCGCGGGTGCGGGCGGTGCTGGTCAACATCTTCGGCGGCATCGTACGCTGCGACCTGATCGCGGAAGGGATCATCAAGGCGGTGAGGAAGGTCGGGGTCAGCGTGCCGGTCGTCGCACGGCTCGAGGGCACCAACGCGGAAGCCGCGCGCGGCATGCTCGCCGGCAGCGGACTTGCGATCACGCCGGCTGCGGATCTCACCGACGCGGCCCGCAAGGTGGTGGCGCTCGCGGCGAAGGGCGAGGCATGAGTATCCTGGTCAACCGCCAGACCCGGGTCATCTGCCAGGGATTCACCGGCAGGCAGGGGACGTTCCATTCCGAGCAGGCGCTCGCCTACGGCACCAAGCTGGTCGGCGGGGTGACGCCCGGGCGCGGCGGCCAGAAGCACCTCGGGCTGCCGGTATTCGACACCGTGCGCGACGCGGTGCGCGAGACCGGCGCCACGGCGAGCGTGATCTACGTGCCGGCCTCGGGCGCGGCCGACTCGATCCTCGAGTCGGTGGACGCGGGCGTCGAGCTGGTGGTGTGCATCACCGAAGGCGTCCCGGTGAAGGATATGGTGAGCGTCAAGGCGATGCTGGCCGGCTCCGCCACGCGGCTCGTCGGACCGAACTGTCCCGGGGTCATCACCCCCGAGGAATGCAAGATCGGCATCATGCCGGGCTTCATCCACAAGAAGGGCACGGTCGGCATCGTGTCACGCTCGGGCACGCTGACCTACGAGGCGGTTTTTCAGACCACGCACGCCGGGCTCGGCCAGTCGAGCTGCGTCGGCATCGGCGGCGACCCGGTCGCCGGGATGAGCTTCATCGACGTGCTCGATCTGTTCGAGCGCGACCCGCGCACCGAAGGCATCATTCTCGTCGGTGAGATCGGCGGCAGCGGCGAGGAAGCGGCGGCTCACTACATCCGCCGCTACGTGACCAAGCCGGTCGTTGCCTACATCGCCGGCGTCACCGCCCCGCCCGGCAAGCGCATGGGCCACGCGGGCGCCATCGTGGCCGGCGGCCAGGGTACGGCCGCGCACAAGTACGCGGCACTGGAGGCCGCCGGCGTGCGCACCGTGAAATCGCCCGCGGAGCTCGGCTCCACCATGGCGGAGCTCCTGAAACACCGCCGTGCGGCGTACAGCGTGTCCGCTGCGCGCGCCGCGCCCGAGCCGGCGCGCCCGCAGCGCGCTGCGCGCGGCCCGCGCACCAAAGCCAAGACGCGGCCTTCCGCGGCGAGGGCCAAGGCCGGCGCGCGCGCCGCCGTGCGCGCGCGGGTGCGGCCCGCGGCCCGTCGGCCGGGAGGCGGCAGGCGGCGCTGAGGGCCAACGTGCCATGAGCGACACCCTCGGTATCGCGCTCGCGCAGATCAACCTTCTCGTTGGCGACGTCCAGGGCAACGCCGCGCGGGTGATCGCCGCGGCGCGCGGCGCCCACGCGGAGCTCGGTGCCGACCTGGTGCTCCTGCCCGAGCTCGCGCTCAGCGGCTATCCGCCCGAGGACCTGCTGTTCCATCGCGGCTTCCGCCGTCAGATCGAGGCGGGGCTCGCGCGCGTGCGTGCCGAGGCCGGCCCGGCGGCGGTGATGCTGGGCTTCCCGGAGTACGCGCGCGGGGCGATCTACAACTCCGCGGCGCTGATCGCCGCGGGTGAGGTCGCGGCCATCCACCGCAAGGCGGAGCTGCCCAACTACAAGGTGTTCGACGAGAAGCGCTACTTCCGCGCCGGGACGCAGCCCACCGTCGTCGAGGTGCAGGGCTTTCGGGTGGGGCTGCTGGTGTGCGAGGACATCTGGCAGCCGGAAGCGGCGCAACTCGCGCGCGCCGCCGGCGCGGAGCTGCTCGCGGTGATCAACGCCTCGCCGTACGAGATCCACAAGCAGCGCGAACGCGAGGACATCGCCCGTTCGCGCGTCACCGACGTGGGCCTGCCGCTGGCCTACGTGAATCTCGTCGGCGGCCAGGACGAGCTGGTGTTCGACGGCAACTCGTTCGTCATGAACGCCCAGGGCGAGGTCGTGCTGCGGGCGCCGCCCTTCGAGGAGGGCAGCTTTGCGGCGCGCTTCGAGCGCGACGCCCGCGGCAGGGTGGCGCCGCGCGCCGGACACGTGGCGCCCGAGCTCAGCGACGAGGCGAGCGTCTACCGCGCGCTCACGCTCGGCGTGCGTGACTACGTCGGCAAGCACGGCTTTCCGGGAGTCGTCATGGGGCTGTCGGGTGGCGTGGATTCCGCCCTGACGCTCGCGATCGCGGTGGACGCGCTCGGCGCCGAGCGCGTGCAGGCGGTGATGATGCCGTCGCGCTATACCTCATCGATGAGCCTCGAGGATGCCGCGGAGCAGGCGCGCGGCCTGGGGGTCCGCTACAGCGTGCTGCCGATCGAGGCCATGTTCGAGAGCACACTGGCGACGCTCGCGGACGAGTTCGCCGGCCGCGAGCCCGACGCCACCGAGGAGAACATCCAGTCCCGCTGCCGCATGCTGCTGCTCATGGGCATCTCCAACAAGACGGGCCGCATGCTGCTGACCACCGGCAACAAGAGCGAGATGGCGGTCGGCTACGCCACGCTCTACGGCGACATGGCGGGTGGTTTTGCGCCCATCAAGGACTGCAGCAAGGGACTCGTGTATCGCCTGGCGGCCTATCGCAACTCGCTCTCGCGGGTCATTCCGCAGCGCGTGATCGACCGGCCGCCCTCGGCGGAGCTGCGCCCGGGACAGCAGGACTCCGACTCACTGCCGCCCTACGAGGTTCTCGATCCGATCCTGGAGGCGTTCATCGAGGAAGACCTGTCGGTGGATGAGATCGAGGCGCGCGGCTTCGAGCGCGCGACCGTCGCGAGGGTGCTCGATCTGGTGAAGCGCAACGAATACAAGCGCCGCCAGGCGCCCCCGGGCGTGCGGGTGAGCCGCCGCGCCTTCGGCCGCGACTGGCGCTATCCGATCACGAGCGGTTATCGGCGCTGAGGCGCGCGTCCCGCGGCCGCTACCAGAACTTCCACCACGAGCGCTTGGCGACGGCCGCGTACTCGCGCACCTCGGCGGAGAAGTTGGCCGCGTACACCTCGCGCGACTGCGCCGCGAGCGGCTCGAGTCCCAGCTTGTCGTAGCACTCGATCATGATGGCGAGCGCCTCCTTCACGGCGGGCGCCCCCTCGTACTGATCCACCACGCCCCGGGCGCGCTGGGCCGCCGCCACGTAGGCGCCGCGCTTGAGGTAATAGCGCGCGACGTGCACGTCGTAGCTCGCGAGGCGGTCGCGCAGGTACACCATGCGCTGCAGCGCATCGTGGGCGTACTCGCTCTTCGGGTACTGCTCGACCACGATCTTGAAGGAGGCGAAGGACTTGCGCGCGTCGCTCGGCGGGCGCTGAGTGAGATCGGCGCGAAATATGCGCTCGATCGCATTCGGCGTGCGCTCGAAGTCGACCATGCCCTTCATGTAGTAGGCATAGTCGACGCGCGGGTGGGTCGGATTCTCGCGAATGAAGGCATCGGCGGCGTCGGTGGCCGACTCCTTCTCGCCGGCGCGGTAATATGCGTAGATGAGATCGATGCGCGCCTGGCGCGCCTCGTCAGTGAAGGGAAAGCGCGCGGTGAGCGCCTCATAAGCCTTGATGGCGCCGTTGAAGTCGTTGTTCGCGAGGTCTTTCTTCGCCGTCTTGAAGAGCTGCTCGGGCGTCTGCTTCGCGAGCGCCTTGGCGCGGTGGGAGCTGCAGCCGCTGACGGCAAGCAGCACCACGCACAATGCGACCAGGCCGCCGCGTACCGGACCGGACAATTGCATCTGGAAAAGGCCTCTTGTTTGGCTTCGCGCCGAGTGAATCGGAGAAGTATAGCGAATCTCCCGGCTGGGCTTCCGACCACCGCTCCCCCGGCCGAGTTCCGCTCGCATGAGCTCGAGCTGCCCGCCGCGGCGGCGGGCCTGCGGTTCGACCAGGCGCTGGCGCGTGCCCTGCCGCAGTACTCGCGCGCGCAGCTCAAGACCTGGATCGAATCCGGTGCGGCGCGCGCCGAGGGACGCCCGCTGCGGGGCAAGGATCGGGTGCTCGGTGGGGAGCGGGTGCGCATCCACGCGCAGCTGGCAAACGTGACGGAAGTGGTGGCCGAGAAGCTGCCGCTCACCGTCGTCTTCAGGGATCGCGCGCTGCTCGTGATCGACAAGCCGGCAGGAATGGTGGTGCACCCTGGAGCGGGCAATCCGCGCCATACGCTGCAAAACGCCCTGCTCGGGCTCGATCCGAAGCTCGCGCTGGTGCCCCGCGCGGGCCTGGTCCACCGGCTCGACAAGGACACGTCGGGGCTGCTGGTGGTGGCGCGCACGCCCGAAGCGCACACCGCGCTCGTGGCGGCACTCGCGGCGCGGGAAATCACCCGGCAGTACCTCGCGGTCTGTACCGGAGTGATGACCGCAGGCGGCACGATCGATGAGCCGATCGGCCGGCACCGCTCGCAGCGCACCCGCATGGCCGTGCGCCGCGACGGCCGCCCGGCGGTCACGCACTACCGGGTGCTCGAGCGCTTTCGCGCCCACACGCTGGTGCGGGCCGAGCTCGAGTCGGGACGTACCCACCAGATCCGCGTGCACCTGGCGCACATCGGCTTCCCCGTGGTGGGCGACCCGCTCTATGGCGGGCGACGGCGCATCCCTGCCGGTTGCACACCGGCGCTCGCCGCGGCGCTCGGCGCCTTCCACCGCCAGGCGCTGCACGCCGAGCGCCTCGCGCTCACCCACCCGCTGACGGGCCGACGGATGGAATGGCAGGCGCCGCTGCCCGCGGACCTGCAGAGCCTGCTCGCGTCGCTCGGGCAGGATGCGGCGTCAGCGGCGCTGCGGTGACGGCGGCGCCTCAGGTCCTGACGCCCGAGTGGCGCGCACCGCGCGGCGTGCGGGCGGCCTTCACACTGCGCGGCGGCGGCGTGAGCGCGGCTCCCTTCGACTCGCTCAACCTCGGCGCTCACGTCGGCGACAGCGCGGCCGCCGTCGCCGAGAACCGGCGCCGCGTGCGTGAGGGGCTGAGCCTCCCGGCCGAGCCCGCCTGGCTCGAGCAGGTGCACGGGACGCGAGTGGCGGATCTCGATGCGGCTCCCGAGACCCGGTCGGCGGCTGATGCCGTCATCACGCGGACTCCGGGCCGGGTGTGTGCGGTTCAGGTTGCCGACTGCATGCCGGTCCTCATCGCCGCCCGGGATGCCTCCGCCGTGGCGGTGGCGCACGCGGGGTGGCGCGGCCTCGCCGCGGGCGTGCTCGAAGCCACGGTGGCGCGACTCGGTGTGGCCGCGGGACAGCTGATCGCCTGGCTCGGGCCGGCGATCTCGGCGCGGCACTTCGAAGTCGGCGACGAAGTTCGCGCCGCATTTCTCGAGCCCGATCCCGGCGCCGCGGCGGCATTCGTCCGGAACGAGCGCGGCCGCTGGCAGTGTGACCTCGCGGCTCTCGCCCGGCGGCGGCTCGCCGCTCTCGGCCTCACGGAGGTCGCGGGCGGCAGCTGGTGCACCTACGCCGACCCCGTACGATTTTTCTCCTTCCGGCGCGACGGACGCTGCGGCCGGATGGCCGCGCTCATCTGGCTCGAGTAACGGACTGGCGATGGCGGATGCCGGCGTCGCGGGCGCACAACAGCATCCATGACGCCCTTGATGGTCTGCTCATCGCCGGCGCTGCGCGCACCAGCTCGTTCCACGTGGGATTTGCGATTGAGTTCGCGAATCCGCGCTGTCCGACCGGGTAGTATTTGACGTAATTCCGCACACACGGTACCAGGACGCTATGCTCAAGTGGTTGGATGCCCGCGAGGCGACCGCGGCGGGAGCTGCTCTCGCAGACGAATTCTATCTGCAGTCGGCCTCGAAGCTGCCGCGCGCCCGTGCCAGGGACGCCGGGCAGCGCCCGCAGGAGCCGGAGCTGCAGAAATTCCTGCAGAAGTTTCTGCAGCGGGTCGACCAGGCCGCCCGCCCGCTCAAACTGAATGTCTTCAAGCGAGCTAAGCTCGCCAACTCCTTCAAGTGGCGGCTGCTCGAGAAAGGGGTCGCGCACGAGCTGGTTGACGAGCTGACCCGGGCGCTGGTGTTGCGGATGACCGGCGCCGACGCAGGCGCCGTTGCGCCCGAGCGCGGCTCCGGCTCCGGCAGCCGTCGCAGTGCCCGTGAAGCTCGCTCCCTGCATGCCACGGCCCACGAGCAGGTCGCCCGGGGCGCGTTCGCCGAAGCCCGCGAATCCTACCAGCAACTGGTGAATCTCGATCCGCGCGACGCGCTCGCGCGCAACGGCCTTGGCATAGCCTTGTTCAAGTTGTCGCGTTACGAGGAGGCCGAGGCGGAACTGCGCCGTGCAATTGGCCTCAGGTCGGGGTACCCGGAGGCGCACTTCAATCTGGCGGCGGTACTGCAGGCGACCGGCCGGTACCACGAATCGGAGATGCCGTTGCGTCGAGCCTTGAAGCTGAAACCGGCGTACGTCAACGCGCGCATCAGTCTCGGCACGACCTGCATGCACCTCGGGCGCCTCGCGGAGGCGCGGACCTGCTACGAGAAGGCGTTACGTGCCGCGCCGCGCAGTACCCAGGCCCGGGTCGGCATCGGACTGATCGACAGTCTGGAGGGGCGCTTTACCGAAGCGGAGGCCGCCTACCGGCAGGCGCTCGAGATCGAACCGAGTGCATCCTACGCCTGGGCGGCACTGGTGTGGCTGCGCAGAATGACACCCGCCGATTCCGAATGGGTGAAGCGCGCGGAGGAAATCGCCGCCGGCGGTCTCGACGCCGTCAACGAGGCCACGCTGCGGTTTGCGATCGGCAAATATTACGACGACGTAGGTGATTTCGGCCGCGCCTTCCGCAACTACCAGCGGGCCAACGAGTTGAACAAGCTGCGTACCGTGCCTTACGACCGGGAGGATCGCACCCGCGTCGTCAACGATACGGTGCGCATCTTCACTCCCGAGGCGCTCGCGCCACAGGCAGGCGCCTCGGACTCGGCGCGGCCGGTGTTCGTCGTCGGGATGCCGCGTTCGGGTACCTCTCTGGTCGAGCAGATCATCGCTTCGCATCCGGAAGCGTGGGGTGCGGGGGAGCTGGACTTCTGGCAGCTCGCGGCGCGCGGGCACCACCAGGAGGTGCTCGATGAGGCACTGCGCCGGCGACTCGCAGAGGACTATCTGAAGGTGCTCACGGCGCAATCCGCCGATGCGCGGCGCGTGGTGGACAAGGCGCCGGTCAACACTGATTACCTGGGGCTGATTCATTCCGTGTTTCCCAATGCCCGCATGATCTACCTGCGGCGCGACCCGATTGACACGTGTTTATCTTGCTTCTTCCAGCAGTTCCCGCCGGCGATGAACTACACCTTGGATCTGTCGGACCTGGCACATTACTACCGGGAGCACCGCCGGCTGGTCGATCACTGGCGCCGCGTTCTGCCTGCGGCGACGTTGCTCGAAGTCCCCTACGCGGAGCTGGTTTCGGACCAGGAGACCTGGTCGCGCCGGATTCTCGAATTCATCGGGCTGGCGTGGGATGAGCGCTGCCTCGAGTTTTACCGGACCACTCGCGCCGTCAACACTGCCAGCGTCTGGCAGGTTCGCCAGAAGATCTATAAGAGGTCGGTCGAGCGCTGGCGCAACTACGAGAAGTTCATCGGCCCCCTGAAGGGCCTCGCCGATCTCTAGGGCCAGGATGCCCGTGGCTGGCACGGGCCGCCTGCGGCTGAGGGACGCGGCTGCGGCTCTTGCGCTATCCTCGCAGCCCCTTGAACGGACTGCGGTTTGGCCCCACAAACCGAGCACCCAAGCCTTTTAGGGCGAGGTTCCCATGCGGATGGACAAGCTCACCAGCCGGTTTCAGCAGGCGCTGGCGGATGCGCAGTCGCTCGCGCTCGGCCGCGATCACCAGTTCATTGAGCCCGCGCACGTCATGCTGGCGCTGCTCGACAGCTCGGGTGGCGGGGTGCGCCCGCTGCTCATGAAGGCGGGCGCCGACGTCAACAAGCTGCGCTCGGGACTGCTGGCGCTCCTCGACGGACTGCCGAAGGTCGAGGGCACCCCGGGCGAGATCCACATCTCCAACGACCTCAACCGCATCCTCAACGTCACCGACAAGCTCGCGCAGCAGCGCGGGGATCAGTTCATCGCCAGCGAGCTGTTCGTGCTCGCGGCTTTCGAGGACCGCGCGCTGGCGCGCGTCTTCAAGGAAGCCGGCATGGTGCGCGGCGCGATCGAGAAGGCGATCGAGGAAGTGCGCGGCGGCGAGAAGGTGTCCGATGCCAACGCCGAGGAGGGCCGCCAGGCGCTCGAGAAGTACACCATCGATCTCACCGCGCGGGCCTCCTCGGGCAAGCTCGATCCGGTCATCGGCCGGGACGATGAGATCCGGCGCACCATCCAGGTGCTGCAGCGCCGGACCAAGAACAATCCGGTGCTGATCGGCGAGCCGGGCGTCGGCAAGACCGCGATCGTCGAGGGGCTGGCGCAGCGCATCGTCAACGGCGAGGTGCCCGAGGGCCTGAAGAACAAGCGGATTCTGGCGCTCGACATGGGCGCACTCATCGCCGGCGCGAAATTCCGCGGCGAGTTCGAGGAGCGCCTGAAGGGCGTGCTCGGCGATCTCGCCAAGCAGGAAGGGCAGATCATCCTGTTCATCGACGAGCTGCACACCATGGTCGGCGCCGGCAAGGCCGAGGGCGCCATGGACGCCGGCAACATGCTGAAGCCCGCGCTGGCGCGCGGCGAGCTGCATTGCGTCGGCGCCACCACGCTCGATGAGTACCGCAAGTACATCGAGAAGGATGCCGCGCTCGAGCGGCGCTTTCAGAAGGTGCTGGTCGACGAGCCCTCGGTCGAGGACACGATCGCGATCCTGCGCGGCCTGCAGGAGCGCTACGAGGTGCACCACAAGGTCGAGATCACCGACCCGGCGATCGTCGCAGCGGCGACCCTCTCGCACCGCTACATCACCGACCGGCAGCTGCCCGACAAGGCGATCGACCTGATCGACGAGGCCGCGGCGCGCATCCGCATGGAGATCGACTCCAAGCCCGAGGCGCTCGACAAGCTCGATCGGCGCATCATCCAGCTGAAGATCGAGCAGGAGGCCTTGAAGAAGGAGAAGGACGAGGCCACCCGCAAGCGCCTGGCGACCCTCGAGGAGACCTTGAAGACCCTCGGCAAGGAGTACGCCGACCTCGAGGAGGTCTGGAAGTCGGAGAAGGCGGCGGTACAGGGCACGGCCGAGATCCGCGCGGAGCTCGATCGCGTGCGGCTCGAGCTCGACGCCGCGCGCCGCGCCGGCAATCTCGGGCGGATGGCGGAGCTGCAGTACGGCAAGATCCCCGAGCTCGAGAAGCGCCTGGCCGCTGCACAGGCCGCCGAGGACAAGGCCCCGACGCTGGTGCGCGACAAGGTCACGGAGGAGGAGATCGCGGAAGTGGTCTCCAAGTGGACCGGGATCCCGGTGTCCAAGATGCTGCAGGGGGAGAAGGAGAAGCTGCTGCACATGGAGGCGGCACTGGCCAAGCGCGTCGTCGGCCAGGACGAGGCGCTGCGCATCGTATCGGATGCCATTCGCCGCTCGCGCGCCGGGCTCGCCGATCCGCGCCGCCCGAACGGCTCGTTCCTGTTCTTAGGGCCCACCGG
The DNA here is from genome assembly GCA_035624075.1 of Steroidobacteraceae bacterium. Classification (GTDB taxonomy): domain Bacteria; phylum Pseudomonadota; class Gammaproteobacteria; order Steroidobacterales; family Steroidobacteraceae; genus 13-2-20CM-66-19. The sequence continues at coordinate 64,967 of DASPSF010000007.1, forward strand.
GGTCGGCAAGACCGAGCTCTGCAAGGCGCTGGCCGAATTCCTGTTCGATACCGAGGACGCGCTGATCCGCATCGACATGTCGGAATTCATGGAGAAGCACTCGGTGGCCCGCCTGATCGGGGCGCCGCCGGGCTACGTGGGTTACGAGGAGGGCGGCTATCTCACCGAGGCGGTGCGCCGCCGGCCTTATTCCGTGATCCTGCTCGATGAGGTCGAGAAGGCGCATCCCGACGTCTTCAACGTGCTGCTGCAGGTGCTCGACGACGGCCGCCTCACCGACGGGCAGGGACGCACGGTCGACTTCCGCAACACCGTCATCATCATGACTTCGAACCTCGGGTCACAGCAGATCCAGGAGTTCGCGGGCGAGAATAACTACGCCAAGATGAAGAGCGCGGTGATGGAGGTCGTGCAGCAGAGCTTCCGGCCGGAGTTCATCAACCGCATCGATGACATCGTGGTGTTCCATCCGCTCGGCACCAAGCAGATCCGCGCGATCGTCGACATTCAGCTCCTCTACCTGCGCAAGCGGCTCGTCGAGCGCAACATGGATCTCACGCTCGATGATGCGGCGCGGGATCTGCTCGGGGAGGCGGGCTTCGATCCGGTGTACGGCGCCCGGCCCTTGAAGCGAGCCATCCAGCAGCAGATCGAGAATCCGCTGGCGGAGCGCATCTTGAAGGGCGAGTTCCAGCCCGGCGACCGCATCCGCATCGGTACCCGCGAGGGACATCTGACCTTCGGCAAGGCCGAAGAGCGCAAGGCCGCGCGCGCCTGAAGCCGCGCGCTGCGACGGTTACGGCCGCCGGAGGCGTGCGCGCGTCCGTTATACTCCTCGATCAGTTGGTTTCAGCACATTCCGACATCCACCCATGCCTTTCTACGAGTACGAATGCCAGGCCTGCAAGTTCTACACCGAGGTCATGCAGAAGATCAGCGACGCGCCGCTGACCAAGTGCCCTTCCTGCGGCAAGCGGCGGCTGAAGAAGCTGGTGTCGGCTCCGGTGTTTCGCCTCAAGGGCGGCGGTTGGTACGAGACCGACTTCAAGTCCGACAAGGAGGAGAAGCGCAACCTTTCGGGCCCGGATAAAGAGGAGCCGAAGGCGGAGAGCAAGCCGGAGGCCAAGGAGGGCAAGGCCGAGGCGAAGGAGGCCAAGGCGGCGGAGGCCAAGGCGCCCCAACCCAAGGCGCCGGAGCCGAAGTTCGCAGGCGCCGGACGGCGTCCGGGCAAGAGCGCCCGCGCCAGGAGCAAGCGGCGCCCGCGGCGTTAGGCAGCGCCGCCGCGAAGGAGAAACCCATGCCACCGACCGAGAACGCGAAGAAGCCGGACGGTGCTCCGAGGAAAAGAGTGCTGCGGCGCTATCTGGTCGCAGGGGTCCTCGTGTGGCTGCCGATCCTCGCCACCATCTGGGTGGTGGATTTCATGCTGCACCTCATGGACCGGACGCTGCTGCTGCTGCCGCCGGCCTACCGGCCGGAGGCGCTGCTCGGGTTCTCGATCCCGGGCGCGGGGCTGGTGCTGGCGCTCATCGTGCTGCTGCTCACCGGGCTGCTGGTCACCAACCTCATCGGGCGCCGCCTGGTGGTGTGGGGCGAGGAGCTCCTGAACCGCATTCCGGTGGTGCGCAGCGTGTACGGCGGCGTCAAGAGCTTTGCCGAGAGCGTCTTCTCGCAATCCAACTCGTTTCGCAAGGTGGTGATGGTGGAGTATCCGCGCGAAGGCGCCTGGAGCATCGGCTTTCTCACCGCCGAGGACGTGCCGGAGGTCAGCCAGAAGACCGGCGAGAACCACGTGGCCGTGTACGTCTCCTCCGCGCTCAATGCCACCGCCGGCTGGCTCATCGTCGTTCCGCGGCGCATGGTGCGCGAGCTCGACATGTCGGTGGACGCGGCGCTCAAGATGATCATCACCTGCGGCGTGGTCGTGCCGCCCCACCCGGCGGTGAAGCCGCAGGTGGCCAAGCCCGCGGCCTGAAGATCCGTGAAGGCGATGCGCCTCACCGCGCGCGGCGCGCCCCTCGAGCTCACCGAGCTCTCACTGCCCCCGCCCGGCGAGCACGAGATCCTCATCGCCGTCGAGGCCTGCGGCGTCTGCCGCACGGATCTGCACGTGCTGGACGGCGAGCTGCCCGACATCCATATCCCCCTCACTCCCGGCCACGAGATCGTCGGCCGCGTGCTCGCGGCCGGCGCGGGAGTCGAGCGCTTGGCTCCCGGCGACCGGGTGGGCGTGCCGTGGCTCGCTCACACCTGCGGGGTCTGCCCCTATTGCCGCTGCGGGCGGGAGAACCTGTGCGTCAACGCGCGCTTCACCGGCTACACCCGCGACGGCGGCTATGCCGAGCAGGCGCTCGCCGATGCGCGCTACTGTCTGCCACTGCCCGAAGGGCCGGCCGCGGAGCTCGCGCCGCTCCTGTGCGCCGGGCTCATCGGCTATCGCGCCTATCGAGCCGCGGGGGAGGCAGCCAATCTCGGGCTGTACGGTTTTGGCGCCGCGGCGCACCTGCTCGCCCAGGTGGCGCGCTTCGAAGGCCGGCGCGTGTTCGCCTTCACGCGAGCGGGCGACGTTGCGGCCCAGCGCTTTGCGCTCGAGCTCGGTGCGGTGTGGGCCGGCGGATCGGATGAGCGGCCGCCGGAGCTCCTCGACGCCGCGATTCTGTTCGCGCCCGTCGGGGCGCTCATTCCCGCGGCGCTCGCCGCCGTGCGCCCGGCGGGGCGGGTGGTGTGCGCGGGTATCCACATGAGCGATATACCGGCCTTCCCCTACCGGCTGCTGTGGGGCGAGCGGCAGGTGTCATCGGTCGCCAATCTCACGCGGCGCGACGGCGAGGAGTTCATGGCACTCACCCGGCGGCTCGAGCTCAAATCGCAGGTCGAGCGCTTTGCGCTCGGCGACGCCAACCTGGCGCTCGAGCGGCTGCGCAGCGGCGCGGTCACCGGGGCCGCGGTGCTGGAAATGCCCGCGCCGGCTACGTAACATCGCGCGCCTCATGCGCTCACATTACTGCGGACAGGTCAACGAGCAGCTCCTCGGCCGCGAGGTCACGGTCGCCGGCTGGGTGCACCGCCGCCGCGACCACGGCGGCGTCATTTTCGTCGACCTGCGGGACCGCGAGGGACTGCTGCAGATCGTCTTCAACCCGGAGCGGGGCGAGGTGTTCGCGGAAGCCGAGCGGCTGCGCAACGAGTACGTGGTGAGCTGCACCGGCACGGTGCGCGAGCGCCCGGCGGGGACCGTCAACCCGAACCTCGCCTCCGGCAAGGTCGAGCTGGTCGCGAGCCGCATCCAGCTGCTCAACCGCTCGGAGCCCCTGCCGTTTCAGCTCGATGAGCAGGTGGGCGAGGAAGTGCGCCTGCGCTACCGCTATCTCGATCTGCGCCGCGAGGTGATGAGTCAGCGGCTGCGGCTGCGCCACCGGCTGACGCGCTCGATGCGCGCCTACCTCGACGGCCAGGGCTTCGTCGACATCGAGACGCCGATGCTCACCAAGGCGACCCCCGAGGGGGCGCGCGACTACCTGGTGCCGAGCCGCACTCACCCGGGCAAGTTCTTTGCGCTGCCGCAGTCGCCGCAGATCTTCAAGCAGCTGCTGATGATCGCGGGCTTCGATCGCTACTACCAGATCGTGCGCTGCTTCCGCGACGAGGACCTGCGCGCTGACCGGCAGCCCGAGTTCACGCAGCTCGACATCGAGACCTCGTTCCTCCCGCAGGAGGAGATCATGGCGATGATGGAGGGCCTGGTGCGGCACTTCTTCCGCGAAGTGCTGGACACCGCGCTCCCCGACCCCTTTCCCCGCATGAGCTATGCGGAGGCCATGCGGCGCTACGGCTCGGACAAGCCGGACCTGCGCAATCCGCTCGAGCTCACCGACGTCGCCGATCTCGTCAGGGACTGCGAGTTCAAGGTGTTCGCCGGCCCCGCCAAGGACAGCCAGGGGCGCGTCGCGGCGCTGCGTGTGCCGGGCGGCGGATCGCTGCCGCGCTCGGCGATCGATGAGTGCACGGCGTTCGTCGCGCGCTACGGCGCCAAGGGCCTGGCGTACATCAAAGTGAACGAGCGTGCCCGCGCCCGTGAGGGGCTGCAGTCACCGATCATCAAGTTCCTGAGCGATGCGGCGCTCAGCGGCATTCTCGAGCGCACCCAGGCGGCCGACAACGACGTCATCTTCTTCGGCGCCGACCGCGCCGCGGTCGTGAACGATGCACTGGGGGCGCTGCGCCTCAAACTCGGAAACGACCTGAAGCTGGTCGAAGGCGGCTGGCGCCCGCTGTGGGTATTCGACTTCCCGATGTTCGAGTGGGACGCCGCGGCCAGGCGCTGGGTGGCCATGCACCACCCGTTCACCTCGCCCAAGGACCCCGACCCCGCGGCGCTGCGGGCCGCTCCGGCCGCGGCACTCGCCAAGGCCTACGACATGGTGCTGAACGGCTCCGAGATCGGCGGCGGCTCGGTGCGCATACACCGCCAGGAGATGCAGTCGACGGTGTTCGAGCTCCTCGGCATCAACGCGGAGGAGGCGCAGAAGAAATTCGGCTTCCTGCTCGATGCCCTGAAGTTCGGCGCGCCGCCCCACGGCGGCATCGCCTTCGGGCTCGATCGGCTCGCCATGCTGATGGCGGGCGCCGACAGCATCCGCGAGGTGATCGCCTTCCCGAAGACGCAGACCGCCGCGGACCCGCTCACCGATGCGCCGACCGAGGTGAGCGAGGCGCAGCTCAGGGAGCTGCACGTGCGGGTGCGCGTGCCGCCGCCTTCGAGCCAGGGCTAGGAGCCGCCCATCGCGCAGGTCGTCTATGTGCACGGCCTGTGGCTCCCGGGTGAGGAGTCGCTCGTCCTCAAGCACCACCTCGCCGAGGAGTTCGCTCTCGAGCTTCACTGGTTCCGCTACTTCGGAGCGTCCGAATCGATGAGCGACATCACCTCGAGGCTGGCGGCGTTCGTCAGAGAACTCGAGGCCTCCGAGGTGCACTTCGTCGGACACAGCCTCGGGGGACTGGTGCTCTACCGGCTGCTCGAGCGTTTTCCCGAGCAGCCGCCGGGCCGGGTGGTGTTTCTCGGGGTGCCGTGCGTGGCGAGCCGCGCCGCCGAGCGTGCCGGCATGCTCGGGCCGCTCGCGCAGCTCATGGGACCAACCGTGGCCGAAGAGCTGCTCACGCCGCAGGAGCGCCGCTGGTCGCATTCGCGGCCGCTCGGCATCGTGGCCGGTAGCCAGCCGCTCGGCCTCGGGCAGTTCTTCGCGCACTTCGACGAGGAGAACGACGGCACCGTTGCGGTGAGCGAGACGCGCATGCCGGGCGCGACCGATCACATCGTGCTGCCGGTGAGCCATCTGGGGATGCTGGTATCGGCGCGCGCGGCGCACGAGACCGGCCTGTTTCTCACCCAGGGGCGGTTCTCGCTATAGCAACCGCTTGAGGCGATAGAGCTCATCGAGCGCCGCGCGCGGCGTGAGCTGATCGGGGTCGAGGGACTCGAGCGCGGCGCGCAGGCGCCGGTCCGCGTCGGTCGCGGCCGCGAACAGCGGCAGCTCGCTCTGGGCGGCGGCTCCGTTGCCGGCCGCGCGCTGGCGGTCGCGCTCGGACTCGAGCGCCTCGAGGAAGCTGCGGGCCGCGCCGATCACCGGCAGCGGGACGCCGGCCAGCTGCGCCACCTGCAGGCCGTAGCTGCGATTGGCGGGCCCGTCCTTCACGGCATGCAGGAACACGATGGTCTCGCCGTGCTCGGTCGCATCCAGATGCACGTTGGCGCAGCCCTCCACCTCGCGCGCCAGCGTCGTGAGCTCGAAGTAGTGGGTGGCGAAGAGGGTGAACGCGCGTACCCGTGTGGCGATGTCGCGCGCCATCGCCCAGGCGAGCGACAGGCCGTCGAAGGTGCTCGTCCCGCGCCCGATCTCATCGAGGAGGATGAGGCTGCGCGCGCTGGCGTTGTTGAGAATATTGGCCGCTTCGGTCATCTCCACCATGAAGGTCGAGCGCCCGCCGGCGAGATCGTCGGCGGCGCCGATGCGGGTGAAGATACGGTCGATCGGCCCCACCACGAGCGCCGCGGCGGGCACGTAGCTGCCGACGTGCGCGAGCAGCACGATGAGAGCGGCCTGGCGCATGTAGGTCGACTTCCCGCCCATATTGGGGCCGGTGATGATGAGCATGCGGCGCGCCGCATCGAGCCGGAGGTCGTTGGGCACGAAGGGCGCATCGGCGAAGCGCTCGACCACCGGGTGGCGTCCCGCCTCGATCGCCAGCAGCGGCTCCTCGACCAGCGTCGGCGCGCTCCACTCGAGCGCGGCGGCCCGCTCGGCGAGAGCCGCGAGCGTATCGAGCTCGGCGAGCGCCGTGGCGGTCCTCTGCAGGGAGCTGAGGCCGTCGATGAGCTGCGTGAGCACCGCCTCGTACAGCTCGCGCTCGCGCGCGAGCGCGCGGTCGCGCGCGCCGAGCACCCGGTCCTCGAAGCCCTTGAGCTCGGCGGTGATGAACCGCTCGGCGGAGCGCACGGTCTGGCGGCGGATATAGTCCTTCGGCACCCGCTCAGCGTCGCGCCGCGAGACCTCGATGAAGAATCCCTGCACGCGGTTGTAGCCGAGCTTCAGCCCCTGAAGTCCGGAGCGCTCGCGCTCGCGCCGCTCGAGGTCGAGAAGAAACTCGTCGGTGTGGGTCGCGATGTGACGCAGCTCATCGAGCTCGCGGTCGTAGCCTGCGGCGATCACGTCCCCGTCGCGCACCATCGCGGCGGGCTCCTCGGCGATGGCGGCCGAGAGCAGTGCGAGCTCGGCGACGTGCACCTCGATCCGCTGGTGGAGCCCGCGCAGGAGCGGGGAGTCGATCAGGGCGAGCGCGGCGCGCAGCGCCGGCAGAACTTTGAGCGAGCTGCGCAGCTGTGTGAGGTCACGCGGCCGCGCCGAGCGCAGCGCTACCCGGGCGAGGATGCGCTCGATGTCGCCGACTCCGGCGAGCAGCTCGCGCAACGGCGCGTAACGGCGCCCATCGATCAAGGCGGCGAGCGCCTGGTAGCGCTCGCGCAGCAGCGGCTGACGGGTCAGCGGGCGGTTCAGCCAGCGCCGCAGCTCCCGCGAGCCCATGGCGGTAACGCAGCTGTCGATCACGGCGAGCAGTGTCGCTTGCTCGTTACCCGAGAGGCTCGCATCGAGCTCGAGGTTGCGCCGGGTGGCCGCATCGAGGGTCAGCGCGTCCCCGCGCTCCTCGACGGTGAGGGCGCGCACGTGTGGCAGCGCCGAGCGCTGCGTGTCGCGCACGTACTGCAGCAACGCGCCGGCGGCCCGGATGGCGAGCGGCAGGTCGTCGGCGCCGAAACCCTTCAAGTCGAGCGTGCCGAGCTGATCGGTGAGGAGGCGCGAGGCGCTCGAGAACTCGAAGTGCCACGGCGGACGCTCGCGCAGCACCGCGCCGCCGGCGGCGGTGTCGCCCGCGGCCCCTTCCGCGACCAGGAGCTCCGCGGGCTTCAAGCGCTCGAGCTCGGCGACGAGGGCGCCGCTTCCCTCACTCTCGAGCACAGTGAAGCGGCCCGCGGCGAGGTCGAGCCACGCAAGGCCGAAGCGCTCGCCGTCGCGAGCCAGCGCCGCAGCAAGCGTATCGTGGCGCTCCTCGAGGAGCGCCGAGTCGGTGACGGTACCGGGCGTGACGATGCGCACCACCTCTCGCTCGAGCGGGCCGCGCGAGGCGCCGGGCGCGCCGCGCTGCTCGCAGATCGCGACGCTCTCGCCTTTGCGGACCAGGCGCGCAAGGTAGCTGTCGACCGCGTGGAAGGGCACACCCGCCATCGGGATGGGCGCTCCGGCGGAGGATCCGCGCGCGGTGAGCGTGATGTCGAGGAGCGCTGCGGCACGGCGCGCGTCGTCGTAGAACAGCTCGTAGAAGTCACCCATCCGGTAGAAGAGCAGAATGTCCGGATGCTGGGCCTTGATGCGCAGATACTGCTGCATCATGGGGGTGTGATCGGTGGTGGGCTTGTTGTTCAAGGGCTTAGACGCGCAAGACGCAGATACTGAATTAGTGTGATTTTAGACAGGTGAGTGAGGCACACGCACGGACAGTTGAGTCTTTGACGTACAACGGGATTTGCCGCCGTATCCAGTGCCGGCGCATCCTAAGCGCGGAAGCCGCCATGCCATGAGCACAGAAGAAGTCGGCGCAGCGCATCCGTCCTCGGAGTCGTCTCGTGCCAAGGGGGCTGTGTTCCTGAGCTACGCCTCGCAGGATGGCGCTGCGGCGAAGCGGATCTGCGAGGCGCTGCGAGCGGCCGGGATCGAGGTGTGGTTCGACCGGAGCGAGCTGCGTGGGGGCGATGCCTGGGACCAGTCGATCCGCAGGCAGATCAAGACCTGCGCACTCTTTGTTCCGATCATCTCGCAACATACTCACGAACGAGCGGAGGGATATTTCCGGCTTGAATGGAAGCTCGCGGTCGACCGCTCTCATCTGATAACGCCCGACAAGGCTTTTCTGGTCCCGGTGGTCGTCGACGAGACAGGAGACGACGAGGAGCGGGTACCAGACAAGTTCCGCGAAGTGCAATGGACACGCCTGCCGGGCGGCGAGACCGCACCAGAGTTCGCAACGCGCATCCGTAAGCTCCTTTCTGGAGAGTTGGTTCCGTTATCGGCAGCGCCCCAGCGGCCGCCGACTGTGGCTGGGCGCAGGACGTTGTTCCTGCCCACGATGTTCGCTGTTGCGCTCGCCGCAGTTGCCGCCTATCTCCTCGTCCAGAAGCCATGGGACGCAAGACCTGCGGCGACAACTTTTACACCGCCACCGCACTCGGTCGCAGTTCTGCCGTTCGTAAACATGAGTGGCGATAAGGAACAGGAGTATTTTTCCGACGGGCTCACCGAGGAAGTGCTCAATTCGCTCTCCGAGATCGATGAGCTCAAGGTCGCGGCACGCACCTCGGCGTTCTCTTTCAAGGGCAAGGACACCGACATCGGCACCATCGCTCGCACGCTCAACGTAGGCGCGGTGCTTGAAGGGAGCGTCCGGCGCTCGGGCAACACGGTGCGCGTCACCACGCAGTTGATCAATGCGATTACGGGGTTTCACCTCTGGTCTCACACGTACGACCGCGATCTCGGCGATGTATTGAAGCTCGAGACCGAGATTGCGAGCGCCGTCGCCGGCGCGCTGAAAGTGAGCCTGCTCGGGGACACGGCTGCGAAGATCGAGCTCGGCGGCACCCGCAACCCCGCCGCTTTCGATGCGTACTTGCGGGGCAGGACGTTGAGATCGGCAAACGTGAACGACACCTTTCGCGCCCGGATCGCCGCGTTCAGTGAGGCAATCCGCCTGGACCCGAACTATGCGCTGGCCTACGCGTGGCGATCGCTGATGTATTCAAACCTTCCGACTCCGGATTTCCTTAACAGGCAGGAAGCCGATGCACGCGAGGCAGTGAGGCTTGCCCCCGGACTGGCCGAGGGCTACGCGGCGTTGGGACTCTTCTTTAGACAGACCCTCGATTTCACTCAGGCGCGTGAGAACTCCGAGCGGGCGCGTGCGCTGGCACCCGGCAGTGCCAACGTGTTGGCAATGAGCGGTGCATTTCTCGCTGGCATGGGACAGTTTGACGAGGCTATATCTGTCGCCCATCGCGCAGTGGCACTGGATCCCCTCAACGAAAACAGCCACGCGACCCTCGGCTGGGCGCTGTTGCTGGGTCGGCGCTATCGGGAGGCGATTGCCGCCTTTTCACAGGCAATCGCCCTCAATCCTGAGAGGGACCAGCTATACGTATTTCGGGGGTGGACCTACTACCTTCTCGGTGACCTCGAGAGCGCAAGGTCTTCATGCGAAACCAAGCGAGACCACTGGGAGAGCCAGGGGTGCCTGGCCATCATCTACGACAAGCTCGGACGGCATGTCGATTCGGAGAGCATGCTTGCGAAGATGAGGGCAAAGATGGGTAACGCCGCCGCGTATTCTTACGCCGCGATCTACGCGCAATGGGGCAACATCCCCAAAGCTCTTGAGTGGCTGGAGAACGCGATGCAGCTGCGTGATCGGGACCTGGAGGGCCTGAAAACCGATCCCCTCATGGATCCGCTGCGTAAGGAGCCGCGCTTCCAGGCGGCGATGCGGGAGTTGAAGTTTCCGGACTGATGGTTGCGTCGCGAGTGCGACAGCGCTCCGTGGCGCTCGTTAACGCCCGCCATTGCTGTCTAAAACTCCCGCTGCGCCTCTGCAACTACCGAGGAAAAAATCACGCTAACTCGGGTTTCGTATTAGACACCGCGAGATTAGCTCGCTCACTCAAGCGCTTGCGGTAGCTTCCGCGCAGTACTGCTGCATCATCGGCGTGTGCTGTAATTGGCTGTCGTTTAAAGGCTTAGGCAGGGGCCGCCGCAGACGGCGCAGACGGCTTCTGGATCCAGAATTTGTACATCTCCTCAAAGGTGTCAGGATTATCCGCCTCGAAGCGTGCCCAGTTGTGCAGACTGGTCGCCGACGGATCGTCGTTGAAGCGGGCGCGGTATTGGCGCAGCACCTTCGGATCCAACTCGAAGCCGATGAACTGCAGTCCGCATTCGGCCAGGAAGGTCTCGATCTGATCTAGCGTCAGGCGGGCCTCCTGGACGTGGAACAACAGGTCACGACATTCACTGGTCGAGTAGAAGTCCTGGGCGTTCACAAGCTGCTGCAGCTCGGGGCTCGTGCTCTTGACCACCTCCTGGCGGAAGCGACGGATGTCATCGGGGGTACTGGCGTAGCCCCCTGTGGCGATGAGCTCACGCGCAGGAACCAGGTGTCTGCGGGCGAGCTCGCTGTAGAAGCCAAGATTCATGAAGCCCCCGGGCCGCAGGAGGGACAGCAGGATGCGCCAGCCGAGGAAGGGATCGCCCAGGTGGTGCAGCACTCCCACCGACTCGATGATGTCGAAGCTGCGTGCGAGGTCACCGAGCCGGAGAATGTCGGCCTGCGCATAGTCGATATTCGTCACGCCCAGCTCGCGCGTCTTGCGTTTGGCATAAGCAAGACTGCTGAGGCTCAGGTCTATCGCCAGCACGTGCGCGCCTCGGAAGCGATGCGCGGCGATGATCGCATGACTGCCGGTGCCGCAACCGGCCACCAGCACTTGCAGCGCGCTGTCGTCGGGCAACGGCCTGAACGCTGCGAAGGGCGCCATGCGGCGCAACTCCGCATTGAAGTGTGGCGGCTGCTCCTGCCTCGGTATCAACACCCAACGCGGGTAGGGGTTTTGCTCATACTGCTCGCGGACCTGTTGGGAGACCCCGGCGCTGATCGGAGTCAGGCATTCGATACCACCGCGCAACGCCCGCTCCTCAAGAGGCTCGCGAACCTGTTGGCTCAGCACCTGGTCGATCGGGTGGATCACGGTTGCAGCCAGCAGCCGGCCCGCCTCGGGCAAGGTGTGCAGGGGCGAGTACGCCGCGACCGCGAGCAGCAGCAGGGGCGGCACTGGGGTGTTGCTCTCCAGCAGCGCCAGTAGCCGGGACTTGCAGGCATCGACGGCCAGCCGTTCGCTTTCGAGGCAAGCATAGACATATTCATTGATGAAGCACTGCCGCGCGAGCGCCGCATAGAACGGCAGCGCGGCGAGGCTCGCGGGCGTCGTTGCTGACGGGCGTGACGCGGCGTCGAGCAGACTGTGGCGCGCGCAGGTCAAGAAGCGCTCGAATTCCAGCGAGTTGACCGCCGTTGATTGCAGCAGCGCATGCAGCAAGGTATCCGCCGCGAGTGCAGCCAGGCCTGCTTCGCCGAACAAGGCCGCCGAGGGCAATCGGCCCGGCCACGACTCGTTGGCGCGGCCGACGCAACCGGCAATTCTCTGATCGAGCAGAACCAGGCTCAGCGACGCACGGCACAGCTGGTACGGCATCGCCCATGCTTCGGTAATGGCGGTCGTAAGGGCGAGGCGCATCAAGCGGTCGTCCTTCGTGAAGGCGGTACGCGCCGCACAAGCTGCGAAGGCCACTTTGTTAGCCCGCTGCGGTGCACGCTCGAGCACCTGGAGCAGGAGCTGCGCAGCTTCCTCGTATCTATCGCGTGACTGAAGCAGCACCGCCTGGTCGGAGAGGATCTCCAGGGATTCGGGGTCGATCGAACGGGCACGGTCCAGGCTGGCCTGTGCGCCACTCGAATCGCCGAGGTTGTTGAGCACGATCGCCAGGGTCCGGTGTGCGGCGACATAGTCAGGCTGCACCTCGATTGCGCTGCGCAGACTGCCGGCGGCCAGACGCAGGCGCCCCTGATTCATTGCCAGCAAAGCGAGGTTGTAATGGACTTCGGCGTAGCCCGGATTGATCGCCAATGCGCGCTGGTAACTGTCGATGGCTTCGGAGGTGCGCCCCAGGCTGTCGAGGGCGTTCCCCATGGCTACGAACGCGTCTGCGAAATCGGGCTTAAGGGCGGCGGCCTGCTGGTAGCTGGCGCGCGCGGCCTCGAAATCGCCCGCGCGCGCATGGAGGTTGCCCAGATTGAAGTGGGGCGCTGCATATTGCGGATCGCAGGCAATGGCGAGCTGATAGGCGCTGCGAGCCTGGTCCAGCTGCCCGCGCGCGAGTAGAACGTTGCCGCGGTTCATATGTGCGCGCGCGCAGCTCGGATCCGCCTGGGCCGCAGCGTCGTAGCGAGCCATGGCTTCAGCAAGCAATCCCTGCTCCTGGAGCGAGTTCCCCGCATCGATCAGCGCGAGTGCGGTGCTGCGCGGCGTGGGCGGCGGCGCGGATTCCGCCGGCGTGGGCGCGGGCTTCGTGCCGGTCCTCTCCGAATCGCGCATCGGTTGTCCTCAAGGATCGTCTCGGGGCGTCGCGCTGCGACTTTAGCAGAGGCGGTCATGTTAGCGCCGGAACCGGGGCAATGAGCCGGGGCCGGGTCGACGGCCGGGGGCGCGTGCGCGTAGCCTCTCAGGCATGATCACTGAAGCGGAGCTTTATGAGCTTGCCACCCGCGCGGGTGCGGCTCTGCACGCCGCGGGACGGCGCCTTGCCACGGCCGAGTCCTGCACCGCCGGATGGATCGCGAAGGCGCTCACGGACGTGCCGGGCAGCTCGCAGTGGTTCGAGTGCGGCTACGTCACCTATTCCGACGCCGCCAAGATGCGTGACCTGGGGGTCGCCGCAGGCACGCTCGCCCGGTTCGGCGCCGTGAGCGAGGAGACCGCACGCGAGATGGCCGCCGGCGCGCTGCGCGTCCCAGAGGTGAGTGTGGCGCTCGCCGTCACCGGCATCGCCGGCCCCGACGGCGGCACGCCGGGGAAGCCCGTCGGCACCGTCTGGCTGTGCGCGGCCGCCCGCCACCAGCGCGGGACGGAAACCGTCGCGGAGCTCGAGCACTTCCCTGGGGATCGGGCCGCGGTGCGCCGCGCCTCGGTGCAACGCGCGCTCGAGCTCCTGCTGCGGCTCGATCTGGGGACCGAAACGACTTGAGCATTGCCCCGGCGCGGCGACTGTTCTTCGCCCTGTGGCCGGACGAAACGCAGCGGGCGGCACTCGTGCACGCCGCCGCCAGGATCGTGCGGCATTGTGGCGGGCGCCCGGTGCCCGGGGAAAATCTGCACATCACGCTCGCCTTCCTCGGCAGCGTGCCCGAGCCCCGTGTGGAGGAATTGAGCGCCATCGGGCGGCGCGCAGCAGCGACATTTCCCGCGGAGGCGCTGCCGATCGCTGTCAGCCTCGAGACTCTCGAGCACTGGGCCAGGGCGCAGGTCCTCGCCGTGCTGGAGCGCGCCGAGGAGCCACGGGCGGCGGCTGCGGGTGCCGCGGCGCTGGCGCAGATCCTTTCCGCCGGTACCCTGGCGGCCGGTTTTAGCCCGGATCTCAAGCCCTTCCGCGTGCATGTGACCGTGGCGCGCAAAGTGGCGCGCCCACCGCGCTCGCGTGACATGCGAAGAGTGGAGTGGAGCTTCGATGAGTTCGCGCTCATCGAGAGCCGTACACTCGAGGAGGGCCCCGTATACAGTGTCGTCGAGTCGTACGTACTGGGTGGCGCGGAAAAAGTGCGCACATAGACGCCAAACAGCCGCATGCGCGTGCACCGGCCGGTGAATCTTTGTGGGATAATTGCTTCCCGAAATGTCGCCAGTCGTGACATCACTCCCGGGAAATCCACCGATGGAAGAGAACCGTAAGAAGGCGCTCGCCGCCGCACTGGGCCAGATCGAGAAGCAGTTCGGCAAGGGCTCGGTGATGCGCCTGGGCGATGCCGCCGCGAGCTACGACGTCGAGGCGGTCTCGACCGGCTCTCTTGGGCTCGACATCGCGCTCGGGATCGGCGGCCTGCCGCGCGGGCGGGTCGTCGAGATCTTCGGTCCCGAGGCCTCGGGCAAGACCACGCTCACCCTGCAGGTCATCGCCGAGGTGCAGCGCGCGGGCGGCACCGCCGCTTTCGTCGACGCCGAGCATGCGCTCGATCCCAGCTACGCCGAGAAGCTCGGCGTCAACATCAACGACCTGCTGGTGTCGCAGCCCGACACCGGCGAGCAGGCGCTCGAGATCACCGACATGCTGGTGCGCTCGAACGCGGTCGACATCGTGGTGGTGGACTCGGTAGCGGCCCTCACGCCCAAGGCGGAGATCGAGGGCGAGATGGGTGAGATGCAGGTGGGGCTGCAGGCGCGCCTCATGTCACAGGCGCTGCGCAAGCTCACCGGCAACATCAAGCGCTCCAACACCATCGTGGTGTTCATCAACCAGATCCGCATGAAGATCGGCGTGATGTTCGGCAACCCGGAGACCACCACCGGCGGCAATGCGCTCAAGTTCTACGCCTCGGTGCGCCTCGACATCCGCCGCATCGGCGCCATCAAGAACGGCGAGGAAGTCACCGGCAACATGACGCGCGTCAAGGTGGTGAAGAACAAGGTGGCGCCGCCGTTCCGCGAGGCGGAGTTCGAGATCATGTACGGCCAGGGGATCTCGCGCGAAGGCGAGATCATCGAGCTCGGCAGCTCGCTCGGCATCATCGAGAAGTCCGGCGCCTGGTACGCCTACAAGGGCAACCGCATCGGCCAGGGCAAGGACAACGCGCGCGCCTACCTGCAGTCAAATCGCGAGGTGGCGCGCGAGATCGAGGAGCAGATCCGCGCACGGCTGCTGCCGGTGCGCCAGCAGCGAAACGGCGAGCAGGCTCAGGCGGCCAGCTTCGCTTGAGGCCTCGAGGCGAGCGCTACTTGCCGCTCGGGTTGTTTTGCTGCCAGGTGGAGCGATCCATTGCCCGCTGGGCTGCGCGCTCGGTTGCCGTCAGCTGCTCGGCTGTCGAGCAGTAATTCTTGCTCCCGAGACGACTGCCCAAGGTGTCTTCCCTGCGGCAGAACATCTTCTCGCCGTGGTGCATTTCGAGGCGGTAGCCCTCTGACAGGAAGTGCTTCTCCTGTGCATCCTCGGCCACTTGAGCGGCCGCCTCGGACTTCGCCGCGGCGTTAGCCTCCGTGGCGCTCGCGGCGGGCGTCGCCGCGCTTTGCGCCGGGGTCACCGGCGCAGAGCTCGCCGCCGGCGCAGGCGGCGCACTCGGGGGTGGATCAGCGAAGACTGTGGCCAGGGCGCCGGCGCCGAGACACGCCAGCAATCCAACAGCAGTACGCATCATGTGTCCCTCAGGAGTCCGCAGACTGCGCACTATACTGCAATCCATGATCCCCCGCCGAGCAGCGAGGTCCGGGCAGCGGCGCGACGGGAACGCGGAGCGCGCCGCCGACCCCGCAGCGGTCCGCGCGGCCGCAGTGGCTTTGCTCGCGCGGCGCGATTTTGCGCGCGCTGAGCTGTGCCAGAGGCTCGACGCCGCGGGTTTCGACGCGCGGGCCGTGGCAGAGGCGCTGGCCGTGCTCGCCGCCGAGGGCGTGCTCGACGATGAGCGCTATGCGCACAACTATGTCAACTACCACGCCGGCCGGGGCCAAGGCCCGATCCGCATCGGCGCAGACCTGCGCGCCCGCGGCCTGGCGCAGCCGCTCATCGAGGCAGCGCTCGCGAGCGGCCCGGACTGGCACGCATCGGCGGCCGCGGCCCGGGCGCGCCGCTTCGGCAAGTCCGCACCCGCCGACTGGCGCGAGAAGGCGCGGCAAGCGCGCTTTTTGCAGTATCGTGGCTTTTCAGCCGATCATATCCGCGCGGCTACCGGAGCCGATCGCGACACGGACTGAAGGACCTTGGCCAAACCGACCTACCTGAGCGCGGCGGACGTGCGCGCAGCGTTCCTCGAGTTCTTCCGCGGGCACGCCCACGCGATCGTGCCCTCGAGCTCGCTCGTGCCCGCGAACGACCCGACGCTGCTGTTCACCAACGCCGGCATGGTGCAGTTCAAGGACGTGTTCCTCGGGCGCGAGACGCGCGACTACCTGCGTGCCGCGAGTAGCCAGCGCTGCCTGCGCGCCGGCGGCAAGCACAACGACCTCGAGAACGTGGGCTACACGGGCCGCCACCACACGTTCTTCGAGATGCTCGGCAACTTCTCCTTCGGCGACTATTTCAAGCGCCAGGCGATCCGCTTCGCCTGGGACTTCCTCATCTTCAACCTGGGGCTCGATCCCGCGCGCCTGTGGTGCACGGTGTACAAGGACGACGACGAGGCCGCCGACATCTGGCTGAAGGAAGTCGGCGTGAGCCCGCGGCGCTTCGCGCGGCTCGGCGAAGCCTCCAACTTCTGGGCGATGGGCGACACCGGCCCGTGCGGCCCGTGCAGCGAGATCTTCTACGACCACGGGCCGGAAGTCGCCGGCGGCCCGCCGGGCTCGGCCGAGGAGGAGGGCGACCGCTACGTCGAGATCTGGAATCTGGTGTTCATGCAGTACAACCGCGGCGCCGACGGCACGCTCGCGCCGCTGCCGAAGCCCTCGGTCGACACCGGCATGGGCCTCGAGCGCATCTCGGCCGTGATGCAGGGCGTGCATTCCAACTACGACATCGACCTGTTCAAGAATCTGATCCGCGCCGCCGGCAAGCTCGCCGGCACCTCGGTGCTCACTTCGAGCTCGCTGCGCGTGATCGCCGATCACATCCGCGCCAGCGCCTTCCTGGTGGTCGACGGCGTGCTGCCTTCCAACGAGGGGCGCGGCTACGTGCTGCGGCGGATCATCCGCCGTGCGATCCGCCACGGCTACAAGCTCGGCATCCACGATCCGTTCTTCTACAAGCTGGTGCCGGTGCTGGCCCAGGAAATGGGCGGCGCCTACCCGGAGCTCGTCTCGCGCCGCGCGGTCACCGAGCGCGTGCTGCGCCAGGAGGAGGAGCGCTTCGCGGAGACGCTCGCCAACGGCATGGTGCTGCTCGAGAGCGCGATCCGCAATCTCCGCGGCGAGAAGGTGATCGACGGCGAGACGGTATTCAAGCTCTACGACACCTATGGCTTCCCGGCCGACCTCACGGCGGACGTGGCGCGCGAACGCGGGCTCACCATCGACAGCGAAGGCTTCGAGGCGGCGATGGAGCAGCAGCGCCGCCGCTCGCAGGAATCGAGCAAGTTCGGCGCCGAGCAGAGCGCCGCGGCCAAGGTCGATGCCCAGACGGTGTTCCGCGGCTACGAGGAGCTCAGCACCACGGGGCAGGTGGTGGCGCTCCTCAAGGGCGGTGCGTCCGTGCCGCAGCTCGTGGCCGGCGACAAGGGCGAGGTGGTGCTCGACCGCACCCCGTTCTACGCCGAGTCCGGCGGCCAGGTGGGCGATGCGGGGGAGCTGACCGGGCCCGGCATGCGCTTTGCGGTCGCCGATACCCAGAAGCGCGGCGCGGCGCACGCGCACCTCGGAGAAGTGGTGGAGGGGACGCTCCGCATCGGCGACACCCTCGAGGCGCGGGTGGACGCCAGGCGCCGCCAGGCCACCGTTCTCAATCACACGGCGACGCACCTGCTGCACGCGGCGCTGCGGACGGTGCTCGGCACCCACGTGCAGCAGAAGGGCTCGCTGGTCGCGCCCGACCGCCTGCGCTTCGATTTCGCGCACTTCCAGCCCGTGACTCCCGAGGAGCTGCTCGAGATCGAGCGGCTGGTTAATGCACAGATCCGCGCCAACGCGCCGGGCGAGGTGCGCGTCATGGACTATGACGCCGCGGTGGGTGAGGGCGCGATCGCACTGTTCGGCGAGAAGTACGACAAGGACGTGCGCGTGCTCAAGGTTGGCGACTTCTCGATGGAGCTGTGCGGCGGCACTCACGTGCAGCGCGCGGGCGACATCGGGCTGTTCAAGATCGTGAGCGAGAGCGGCGTTGCCTCCGGCGTGCGCCGCATCGAGGCCCTGACGGGCGAGGCGGCGCTCGCCCACGTCGAGCAGAACGACGCGTTGCTCAAGGACCTCGCCGGCCTCGTGCGTGGCTCGCGCGAGGATCTGGGCGACAAGGTGCGCGAGCAGCTCGAGCGGGTGAAGCAGCTCGAGCGCGAGGTGCGTACGCTCAAGGACCGGCTCGCGACCGGAAAAGGCGTCGATCTGGCCGCGGGTGCGGTCGACGTGAAGGGCGTCAAGGTCGTTGCGACCAAGGTCGACGGTGCGGATGCCGGCGCGCTGCGCAGCGCGGTCGACCAGCTCAAGGAGAAGTTCAAGTCGGCGGTCGTGGTGCTGGCGAGCGTCGAGAGCCCCGCCAAGGTGGTGCTGGTGGTCGGGGTCACCGATGATCAGACCGCCCGGATCAAGGCCGGGGAGCTCGCCGGGGCGATCGCGGCCCAGGTGGGTGGGCGCGGCGGCGGCCGGGCGGACTTCGCCCAGGCCGGGGGCAGCAAGCCCGAGGCGCTCGATGCGGCGCTCGACTCGGTGCGCGAGTTCGTGCGCGCGAGGCTCGGGGGCTGACCGTGGGCCTTTTGCCGCCCGGGGAGTGCTTCAGTATCATGGCGCGCCGCTGCGCGGGCCGGCGCGGTTCGAAGCCTGGCCCGCGTCGGGTTTTCCGAGTGCGGAGAGATGGCCGAGTGGTCGAAGGCGCACCCCTGCTAAGGGTGTAAGGGTCAAAAGCCCTTCGAGGGTTCGAATCCCTCTCTCTCCGCCAGATTCAACCGGGAGACAGACCGTGCTGCACTACCTGTGGATGTTCCTCGTCGGCATAGTCGTGGGCGCGATCGCGCGCATGATTGATCCGGCCGCCGGGCACATGGGCCTCGTGATGACGGGCGTGCTCGGCATCGTCGGCTCGATCATCGGCGGCTTCATCGCCCGGCTCTTCAGCAGGCCCGCACCCGGCGCGCCGTTTCATCCGGCGGGCATCCTGCTCTCGATCGTCGGCGCGGTGATCGCCCTGTGGGCGTGGACTCACCTGGCGCACTGAGATCCGCCTGACAGGCGGCACCCCGGTCCTGAGGGGCGTCAATCCGGTGATGTGGTAGGATGCGCGCCCCCATTTGGCAGGGGTCCGCAGACCCGCCTGCGCTCAAGGGTTCTCAGACACGGCGCGCCCGTAGCTCAGTTGGATAGAGTACCTGGCTACGAACCAGGGGGTCGGGAGTTCGAATCTCTCCGGGCGCGCCAATCAAATCAAAATGTTAGGTCTGGCACGTGGCACGTTTTTGGCACGTGCGTGCCACGTGCCTGGTATCCGCGTGCCAACTCGCTAAGCCGGTCGGTAGAGTGAGAATCTCCCGCCCAATTGCCAGGTAGTGAAACACTCTACCGACTTGGATGAATTGCGGGCTTTTTCCTAGGCCGCGAGTTGGTTCGCGATAAAGTTGGCACGGTCCAATACGGCCAATCATTGAGCGCCTGAAACATGATCGATCGAGCCCGGACTCTCTCGATGCCTGCGAAACTGAGTTAGACCTGCAGCCATGGGCACGGAATCCGATGTCGACGCGAGATCGTTTCGGTACGGCCCGGCCATGCCTTGGATTTACATACTGGTCCCCCCACTAGTGGGGGTGGGTTACCTCATTGCCTCGGCTCAGAGCCAGGATCTACTGCCGGATTGGAGCATCAGCAAGTCGATTGCGTCGTGCGCCATTGTCTTGTTGATGATCGCGGGCATTTGGTACAAATCTCTTGTGGTCATAGTTACCCAAGAAGCGATAGAAGTTCGCAGTTGCTTTCGTCGCAGGATGATGCGAGTCCGGGACATCCAGCGAATTGATGTCATCTGCACGTCTGGCAGAGGTGCAACGAGAACTCTCAATGTGTTCGATACAGACGCCAAGCGCTTCCTCAGTGTTTACGACTCATTGCAAGATTTCGACGGTTTGGTTGGCCTGCTCAAGTTCAACTGCCACGAATACGGTGTTTTGGTGAGGCAACGCGATTCATTTGGAACATGGTCAACTGTGTAGCGCTGCAGGTCTAACGAACGTTGCGTTATGGGGCGTGGGTGCGTGCCGCGCGTTGGCACGCATGGCACGCGACGCGCCACGGCTGGCACGCGGAGGGTTTAAGTCATTGATGGGGCAGGGGCGGCCCAGCTCCCCGGGTTCGTCCGAGCGACTCCGCGTAGGTGGCTCTTGCTGAGCGTAGTGCGATTCAACCGCAATGCGACTACAAGATTCCGAAGTCACATATTCCCGGGCGCGGCGCTCCTAGCACCGGGCCCAGCTCTCGAGTGCGGCTTGACCATCAAGACAAAGGCGTTCGTGCCGATAAGGGCGGCGAGGATTCGCGACGCCCGGGCGGGGTCATGCCGCGGCACGCGCTCGCGAGGTCACAGGATTGACGGCATAGGTTTCTTGCTTGGAGGTCTTCGGTGTTTGCGGATATCAAAGTACGGACCCGCCAGGCGCTGGCCTTCGGCGTAGTGCTGCTGCTGCTGATCGGTGCCATCACGCTCGGCATTACCCGCATGGCGCAGATGAACGATGGCCTGCGCAGAATCACCGAGGAGAACAACGCCAAGGTCAGCAACGCGATGGCGATGAAATCCGCCTCCTTCCGTGCGGCCATCAGCATCCGCAATCTTCTGCTCATGACAGAAACCGCAAAGCTGAAGGATGAGGAAGGCACCCTGCAGAAGTCCGCGCAGGACTTCGAGGACGAGACCAATGCTCTCGGGGCGCTGTTCGCGCGCTTCGCGAGCACCTCCCGGGAGGAGCGCGACACGCTAGCGTCGGTCAGGAGCCGGTGGCAGGACTATCGTGGTGCCTTGCAGCAGACCGCTGACCTCGGCCTTGCCAACAGGAAGCAGGAGGGCTACGCGTTCTACATGGCAAACGGCTCGCCGAAGAATATCGCCCTGCGCAAGACGCTCGATCAGCTCGCAGACCTCGAGCAGAAACTCAGCGACGAGTCTGTCGCGGCGGCGCGCGACACCTATGCGCACGCGCGCATACTGATGCTTGCCATGGGTGCTCTGGCGGTGTTGCTGGCGGTTACCGCCGGGTTCCTGGTCACCCGCAGCCTCCTCAAGCAGCTCGGCGGCGAGCCGGACTACGCCGCCACCGTGCTGCGCTCGGTCGCCTCCGGCGATCTCGCGCTCAACGTCCAGACACACGCCAACGACCAGACCAGCATGCTCTACGCGGTCAAGGCGATGGTCGAGCGGCTGCGCCAGGTGATCAGCGAGGTCAACTCGGCCTCCGATGCGCTGGCGAGCGCGGCCGATGAGGTCAGCCAGACCTCCCAGTCGCTGTCACAGTCGGCGAGCGAGCAGGCGACCGGCGTCGAGCAGACCAGCACCTCGGTCGAGCAGATGACCTCCTCGATCGCGCAGAACAGCGAGAACGCCAAGGTCACCAACACCATGGCCACCAAGGCCGCCCAGGAAGCCACCGAGGGGGGCGAGGCGGTCACGGCGACCGTCAACGCCATGAAGCAGATCGCCCAGAAGATCGGCATCATCGACGACATCGCCTACCAGACCAACCTGCTCGCCCTGAATGCGGCGATCGAGGCTGCGCGCGCCGGCGAGCACGGCAAGGGCTTCGCGGTGGTCGCCGCCGAGGTGCGCAAGCTCGCCGAGCGCAGCCAGGTCGCCGCGCAGGAGATCGGCACGGTCGCCACGAGCAGCGTCGAGCTGGCCGAGAAGGCCGGGCGGCTGCTCACCGAGATGGTACCCAACATCAACAAGACCGCCTCTCTGGTGCAGGAGATCTCGGCCGCCTCGCAGGAGCAGTCCTCGGGCGTCACCCAGATCAACTCCGCCGTGACGCAGCTCAGCCAGACGACGCAGCAGAACGCCTCGGCCTCGGAGGAGCTCGCGGCGACGGCCGAGGAGATGAGCGGCCAGGCCTCGGGGCTGCAGCAAACCATGTCGTTCTTCAAGGTGGCCGGCCACGCGGCCGTCACCGTCGCGGCCGTCGCCCGCAAGAGCGCCGCGGCCAAGAAGCCGCGCGGTAAGCTCGCGAGCAAGCTCGCGCAGGCCGTCGGCAGCCTGGCCGACAACACCGAGGCGCTCGACGAGTCCGATTTCGTCAAAGCGCAGTGAGGTCCGCCATGAACCAGACGTCTGTTCCTGAGACGGCACTCAAGGCCGGGGTGGCGGCGGCGCAGGCCGCGGCCCTCCAGGCCGCCGAGGGGCCGCAGCAGTACCTGACCTTCATGCTCGGCGCCGAGGTGTTCGCGATCGAGATCCTCTCGATCCGCGAGATCATCGAGCACGCGCCTCTCACCCAGGTGCCGATGATGCCGCAGTACGTCGGCGGCGTGATCAACCTGCGCGGCGCGGTCGTGCCGGTCATCGACCTGGCGGCGCGCCTTGACCTGGGCACCGCGCAAGCCAGCCGCCGCAGTTGCGTCGTCGTTGTCGAAGTGCCGGGCGCGGAGTCGGCGGACCCTGCGGTGCCGGCCGACGCGTGGCGCCAGGTGATCGGCATCCTGGTCGACGCCGTGCACGAAGTCGTAGAGAT
>DASPSF010000015.1:0-28412 GCA_035624075.1 Steroidobacteraceae bacterium
AATTTCAACGCCATGGTGAGCCAGCGCGGCACGCTCAACCTGTTTCATACCGAGGCGCAGCGCGACCTGTTCACGCGCCGCGCCAACCTCATGCGCCTCGAGGGAGTCGACGCCGAGACACTGTCGCGCGCAGCGGTCAAGGCGCTGGTGCCGCTGGTCGATCTCGACAACGGCCGCTACCCGGTGCTCGGCGGGTTCCTGCAGGGGCGCGGCGGCACGGTGCGCCACGATGCGGTCGCCTGGGGCTACGCGCGCGCGGCCTCCGAGGCGGGGGTGGACGTCGTCGAGCATTGCGCGGTGACCGGGATCCGCCAGCAGGGCGGCCGTGTGAGCGGCGTCGAGACCGCGCGCGGCTTCATCGGCGCGGACGTGGTCTGCCTCGCCGTGGCCGGGCATTCCTCCGAGCTCGCGCGCCTGGCGGGCCTCACGTTGCCGATCGAGACCCATGTGCTGCAGGCGTTCGTGACCGAGGGCCTGAAGCCGGTGCTCGACGTGGTGCTCACCTACGGTGCCGGACACTTTTATATAAGCCAGTCCGACAAGGGCGGGCTGGTATTCGGCGGCGCGATCGACGGTTACAACACCTATGGGCAGCGCGGCACGCTGCCGATGGTGGAGGAAGTGGCCGCGGCCGCCGTCACCTTGCTGCCGGCTCTGGCGCGGGTGAAGGTGCTCAGGCAATGGGGTGGCGTCATGGACATGAGCATGGACGGCTCGCCGATCATCTCGAAGACGCCGCTCGCCGGACTCATTCTCAACGGCGGCTGGTGTTACGGTGGCTTCAAGGCGATTCCCGCCGGAGGCTTCACTACCGCGCATCTGATCGCGCACGGCACGCCGCACCCGGTCGCCGCGCACCTCGACCTCGGGCGCTTCGCCGCCGGACGCACGGTCGATGAGCGCGGCGTCGGCCCGTTCCCTTACCTGCACTGACGCGCGGCCATGCTGAGAATCCCCTGCCCCTGGTGCGGCACGCGCGACGAAGTCGAGTTTCGTTACCGCGGCGATGCCACGCAATCGCGCCCGGCGGCTGAAGCGCCGCCCGAGGAGTTCAGCCGCTACGTGTACGGGCGCGGCAACCCGCTCGGCTGGCATCTCGAGTGGTGGCTGCACATCGGTGGCTGCCGCCGGCTCCTCAAGCTCGAGCGCCACACTCTGAGCCACGAGATCCGCTGGGTCGGAGCGCCCGCGGAGCTGCCGCCGCCCGGGGAGGACGCACCGTGACGAGAGGCCCGGCGCGCATCGGGCAGGGGCTGCTCACCGACGCCACGCGGCGCATCGGCTTCCGCTTCGACGGCGCGGCGCTCCAGGGACTGGCCGGCGACACCCTCGCCTCCGCCCTGCTCGCCAACGGCCGGCGGCTCGTCGGCCGCAGCTTCAAGTATCACCGGCCGCGCGGCATCGTGACGGCGGGGAGCGAAGAACCCTGCGCGCTCGTCGACGTCATCGGCGCCGACGGCCGCGAGCCCAACCGCCTCGCGACCACGCTCGACTTGAGCGAGGGCCTCGTGGCCGTGAGCCAGAATCGCTGGCCGTCGCTTAAGTTTGACCTGCTCTCCGTCAACGATCTCCTCGGCCGCTTCCTGCCGGCGGGCTTCTACTACAAGACCTTCATGGCCCCGGGATGGGCGTGGGAGCGCCTCTACGAGCCGCTCATCCGCCGCGCCGCCGGGCTCGGCCGGCTCGAGGCTGTCGTCGGCGACCACGCGGCGCCGGCCGAGATCGTGCACGATCACGCCGATGTCCTCGTGGTGGGCGCGGGCAGCGCCGGGCTCGCCGCCGCGGAAGTGTTGGGCGCCGCCGGCCTGCGGGTGTTGCTCACCGAGCAGGACGTCGTGCTGGGAGGCGGAACGCTGCTCGATCCGCGCTGGAGCGGCTGGCGCGAGGAGACTTGCCGGCGGCTGGCCGCGCTGCCGACGGTGCGTTGCCTCGCGCGCACGGCCGTACTCGGCGCGTACGGGCACGGCGTTTTCGGCGCCCTCGAGACGCTCGTCGCGGAGCAGCGCGCGCGCTTCGGCGGGCTGCGCGAGCGGCTGCGGATCATTCGCGCCCGGCGCGTACTGCTCGCGTGCGGAGCGCTCGAGCGGCTGATCGCTTTCCCCGGCAATGACGTGCCGGGTGTCATGCTGGCCGGTGCCGCGCTCAGGTTCCTGCGCTGCTACGGAGTCGCGCCCGGCCGCCGGCCGGTTTTTTTCGTCAACAATGACGAAGCCTACGAGACGGCGCTTGCGCTCGCCGAGGCCGGAATCCGCGCTGCCGCGGTGATCGACCCGCGTCCTGCCGGGCCCATGGCCGCGCGGGCGCAGGCGGCGGGCATCGAGATCCTGGCGGGCGCGGCCGTGACGCGTGTCTATGGAGGGCACGGCGTACGCGGGGTGCGCGTGGCCTCGCCCGGCGCGGCGGATCGCCACATCGACGCGGACTCTCTGCTCATGTCCGGCGGGTACACACCCGCGACCTCGCTCGGCAGTCAGCTCGGCGGACGGCTCGAGTGGCATGAGGAGATCGCAGCCTTCTCGGCCGACCCGCCCCCCTCCGCGGGACGCAGCGCCGGCGCCGTGCGTGGCATCCAGGGGCACGCGGCGGCTGCCGAGAACGGCGCGCGGGCAGCCCGTGCGCTCGCCGCCGAGCTCGGCTGCCCGTTGCCGCAGCTTCCAACCGGGACTGGCCTGCCGCCCGATCGCATGGCGATGCCGCTCGCGGCGCTGTGGGAAGTGCGGGCACACGGCAAGGCGTTCGTCGACCTGCAGAATGACGTGACCGCCGACGATGTGCGTCTCGCCTGCCGCGAGGGCTACGAGCACATCGAGCACATGAAACGCTTCACGACCTGCTCGATGGCGACCGATCAGGGCCGCGTCGGGGGACTGGTTGCGGGCGCGGTGCTCGCCGCGGCGCTCGGCAAGCCGCTCGCCGAGGTGGGCCAGGTGAAACCCCGACCCTTCGCCGAGCCCGTGCCCTTCGCGGCGCTTGCCGGGGGCGAGGTCCGCGCGCACTACAAGCCGAAGCGCCGCCTGCCGTTGCATGGCTGGCACGAGGGCGCGGGCGCGACCTTCGTCAATACGGGCCTGTGGCTGCGCCCGCTGGTCTACTCGCGCGCCGCCGGCTGGGAACCGGTGCTCGAGGAGGCGCGCGCGGTGCGCGCCGCGGTCGGCATCACCGACGTCTCGACGCTCGGCAAGATCGACGTCCAGGGTCCGGACGCGGCGCGCTTCCTCGACTTCATCTACGCCAACACCTTCTCCACCCTCGCGGTCGGACGCGCGCGCTACGGCATCATGCTGCGCGAGGATGGCATGCTGTTCGACGACGGCACGACCTCGCGCCTGAGCGCCACGCACTTCCTCGTCACCACCACGACTGCCAACAGCGCTGCCGCGCTCGAGCATCTCGAGTTTCATCTGCAGTCGGTGTGCCGCGAGCTCGACGTGGTGCTCACCGACGTCTGCGACCAGTGGGCACAGTTCGCCGTCGCCGGCCCCCGAGCCCGCGAGGTCGTCGCGTCACTCGTTCCCGATCTCGATCTCTCGAACGCCGCTTTTCCCTTCATGGCGGTCGCCGGAGCGAAGATCGCCGGGATTCCCGGAAGGCTGTTCCGCATCTCCTTTTCCGGGGAGCTCGCCTACGAGCTCGCGGTGCCGGCGAACGCGGCACGCACGGTCTGGGAAGCCGTCCTCGAGGCGGGCAGGCCCCATGGCATCCGGGCCTACGGACTCGACGCCCTGAATACTCTGCGCATCGAGAAGGGCCACGTCACGACCGCGGAACTCAACGGCAACACCAGCGCCGATGACTTGGGTTTCTCGCGCATGCTGAAGAAGAGCGGCGACTTCATCGGCCGCTGCCTCATTGACCGCCCCGGCCTCACTGCGCCCGATCGGCTGCAGCTCGTCGGGGTGCGCCCCGTCGATCGCGTGCAACGCCTGCGCAACGGCATGCATCTCGTCGCGCCGGACGCGCGCAGCGCCAGTCTCGGCTACGTCACCTCCTCCACGCCTTCGGTTGAGCTCGAAGGCTGGGTGGGACTCGCCCTGCTCGCCGGCGGGCGGCAGCGGATCGGTGCGCGCCTCCTCGGCACCTCCCCGATTCACGGCGAGGTCATCGGCGTCGAGATCGTGAGCCCCCATATGCTCGACCCGGAGAATGCGCGTGTCCGCGCCTGAATCGTCAGAGCCGCGCGCGGGCACTCCGGGCGTCGCGCTGGCGCCCTGCCCGGCGGACATCGTCGAGCTCGCCGCGTTCCAGGGTCGCGCCGGCGACCTCCAAGGGCGCGCCGCCCGGCGAAGCATCCCCCTCGCCTCCCCGGGTGGTGTGGCCGGGGGCTCCGGGGGCCTCAGCCTCAGCGTCCGCCCCGAACGCTGGTTGCTCCTGTCGGCACCCGCGCTCCCGGGC
Source organism: Steroidobacteraceae bacterium (assembly GCA_035624075.1). Classification (GTDB taxonomy): domain Bacteria; phylum Pseudomonadota; class Gammaproteobacteria; order Steroidobacterales; family Steroidobacteraceae; genus 13-2-20CM-66-19. The sequence continues at coordinate 4,393 of DASPSF010000015.1, forward strand.
GCGTGCGCTGGGCACTGGCAGGAGGCCGCCGGAGGTTGCGCCGCGGTCGTCGACCTTTCCTCGGCCCTGATGGCGTTCTTCCTCAGGGGTCCGGCAGTTCACGAAATGCTGGCGCGGGCCTGCCGGCTGGATCTCGCCGCAGACGCGTTCCCCGTCGGCCGCGCCGCTGCCACAATCATGGTGCAGGTACCGGCGATCCTCGCCCGGCTCACTCCGGGGATGCTGCTCCTGACCCCGGCTACCACAGCGCAGCACCTGCGCGAATGGCTGGTGGAGACTTCGAGGCCCTTCGGGCTCGCGCAGCTGCGGGATGCGACGGTGAGCGAATTGGGGGGAGAGAGTCCGGCATGAAGGATTCGGCGCGGGCGGTCGTGATCGGTGGCGGCGTGGTCGGCACGAGCGTGCTCTATCACCTCGCCAAGATCGGCTGGAGGGACGTGCTGCTCATCGAAAAGAGCGAGCTGACCTCAGGCTCGACCTGGCACGCCGCCGGCGGCATGCACACCTTCAACGGCGAGGCCAACATCTCGCGCCTGCAGAAGTACACCATCGACCTGTATCGGGAGATCGAGCGGCTCTCGGGGCAGTCGTGCGGGCTGCATCCCAACGGGGGCCTCATGCTCGCGGCGAACCAGGGCGAGCTCGACAGCCTGCGGCTCATCTGCTCGCGGGCGCGCTACCTCGGCATGCAGACCGAGATGATCTCGCTCGAGCAGGCGCTCGACTACAACCCTCTCATCGATCCGCAGCACTTCATCGGCGCGCTGTGGCGTGCCGACGGGGGGCACTGCGACCCCTCCGGGACCACCAATGCCTATGCCAAGGCGGCGCGGCAGCTCGGCGCCTCGGTCGAGCGCTTCACCCGCGTGCAGTCCCTCAGCTCACGGCGCGACGGTACCTGGGACGTCGTGACCGACAAGGGCACGGTGCATGCCGGGCACGTGGTCAACTGTGCCGGTCTCTGGGCACGCGAGGTCGGCCACATGGCCGGCATCGAGCTGCCAGTGCTCGCCATGGAGCATCACTATCTGATCACCGAGGATCTGCCTGAGCTCGAGGGGCGCTCCCGCGAGATCGTCAACACCACCGACTACGCCGGCGAGATCTACGTCCGCCAGGAGCGCGCTGGCGCGCTGATCGGCACCTACGAGCCGCATGGCATCGTCTGGTCGCCCGTGAAAACACCGGATGATTTCTCGATGCAGCTGCTGCCCGAGGATTTCGAGCGTCTGGCGCCCTATTTCGAGGTCGGATTCAAGCACTTCCCCGCCCTCGGACGCGTCGGTATCCGCAAGGCGGTGAATGGTCCCTTCACGTTCGCGCCCGACGGCAACCCGCTGGTGGGACCGGTGCGGGGCCTGCCGAACTACTGGGTCGCCTGCGCCGTCATGGCAGGCTTCAGCCAGGGCGGCGGCATCGGACTGGTGCTCTCGCGCTGGATGGCGGAGAACGATCCCGGGCAGGACATCATCTCGATGGATGTGGCGCGTTTCGGTGCCTTCGCGACTCCGAAGTACACCTCGATCAAGGTCCCCGAGAACTACTCGCGGCGCTTCCGTCTCGCCTACCCCAACGAGGAGCTGCCGGCAGCGCGCCCGGTGCGACGCTCGCCGATCTACGACCGGCTGAAAGCGGCCGGCGCCTGCATGGGCGCCAACTACGGTCTCGAGAACGCGCTCTGGTTCGCGCCGGCCGGCGTGGAGCCGGTCGAGACTCCGACCTATCGCCGCTCGGAGGCTTTCCCCGTCGTGCGCGCCGAATGCCAGGCGGTGCGCACGGCGGTGGGTCTCTACGAGACCACCAACTACGGGAAGTACGAGGTCGCAGGCCGCGGCGCCCGCGCCTGGCTCGACCGCGTGTTCGCCTCCCGCATCCCCCGGCCCGGACGGCTCGCGCTCGCGCCCATGCTGAATGCCGCCGCGCGCATCGTCGGCGATCTCACCATTGCCTGTCTCGCCGACGACCGGTTTGTGATCTTTGGCTCCGGTTTCGCCGAGGAGTTTCACCTGCGCTGGTTCTCACAGACGGATCCGCCGCCGGATGTGTTCGTGCGCTCGCTCGCCTCGACCCTGAACGGCGTCTCGATCGCAGGCCCGCGCTCGCGCGAGCTGGTGCAGCGCCTCACTCGCATCGACCTATCGGCCGGAGCCTTCAGGCTCTTCCAGGTACGGGAGACGGCGGTGGGCTTCGCCCCGTCGATCCTGAGCCGCGCCGGCTTCACCGGGGAGCTGGGCTACGAGATCTGGACCACCCCGGACTACTTCGCGACGCTCTACGACGATTGTCTGGACGCCGGGGGCGATCTCGGCCTCCGGCTCTTCGGCGGGCGCGCGCTTTCCTCGCTGCGGCTCGAGAAGGGCTATGGCTCCTTCCAGAAGGACTTCCGGCCCGATTACACCGCCGCCGAGACCGGCCTCGAGCGCTTCGTGGATTTCAACAAGGGAGAGTTCACCGGCCGCGCCGCCGCGCTCGCCGAGCGCGCTGCGGGACCGAAGCGCCGCTTCGTCGTCATGGAGGTCGAGGCGCTCGATGCCGAGGTGATCGGTTACGAGTCGATCCTGAAGGACGGCGCCGCGGTCGGCTACGTGACCTCGGGCGCCTTCGGCCATTGGGTCGGCAAGAGCCTGGCGGGCGGCTACGTGCCGGCGGCCCTCGCCCACGAGGGCGCGCGCCTCGAGATCGACATCCTCGGCGAGATGCGCAGCGCGACCGTGCGGCTCGAGCCGCTCTATGATCCGCAGGGACAGAAGCTTCGCTCGTGAGGAGTACCCCGATGAGAATGAGTCTGCTGCCTGTCATGACGCTTTCGCTCGCCGGCATGGCGCTGCTCGGCATCGCAACGGACGCAAGCTCCGACGACCAGGCGGGCTTCGTGCGGCTGGCTCCCGAGGACATCCACTGGCAGGACGTGCCGGATGGGCGCGGTGCCCAGATCGCCACGATCGCCGGCAATCCGAACAGTCAGGGACTCTACGTGCAGCGCGTCAGGTTTCCGCCGCACGTGATGGATCGTCCGCACTGGCATCCGGGCGATCGCTACGTCACCGTGATCAAGGGCACGTGGTATACGGGCACCGGGACGACCTTCGATCCCGCACGGTCCGTGCCGCTCAAACCCGGCAGCTATATGTTTCACCCGGCCCGCGCGTTGCACTGGGACGGCTCGAATAGTGATGAAGAGGTGATCGTCCAGGTCGTCGGTCTCGGGCCCGTCGAGACGACCCCGGCGGATCCCTCGAAGCCCTTCTGGGTGAAGCTCGAGCCCTGAGAGGGCAGCCGGGCCCCGGACCGGCAAGCGTGCGACGCTTCACTGCTGCGCCGCAACAGCCCAACAGCCCAACTGAGTCTGCCACGCGGGTCTCAGAAGCGGCTCTGTGACCCGTGACACACTGGCACCGTATTTGCTTGCTCCGGGCAAGGATTCCCCGGACGCCAGAGAGTCGTCGCGTTGCTGCATGCCATTGGAAGGCTAAGGCTCCTGCCACGCCCCCAGTCACCCTGGGTGGCGACGCTGCTGCTTTTCTTCGCCTACATCCTGCCTGCGGCAGCGATGCTGCTGTACGCAGAGCACTTCTTCAGCGCGCGGGTCAACGCAGATCTCTTCCCGCTCCCGTGGCTGGCCGACGGCGTGGCCGTGAGCCTCATGCTGCTCTGGGGCACACGCATCTGGCCCGCCGTGTTCCTCGGCTCCATTTTCATCTGGGGAGTGCTGCGCGGCGACCCGGCCATCCTGGTCGGCGTCGACGCAGTCGGCGAGACGCTGAGTGTCGTCATCGCGGTGAAGATCCTGCGTGCCTTTCACTTCCGCCGGCAGCTCGGCCGTCTTTCCGATCCGTTGCTGCTGATCGCCGGCGCCCTGGCGGGCCGCGTGATTGCAGCTCTCGCCGACATCATCGGCACCCTGACCGGTGCCTGGCTCACTCCGCATAGTCTGGCGCCCGAGTTTCTGCAGATGGCCACCCGGCCCGGTACCCTGACGCCGGCAGTGACTCCCGAGCTCGTCTGGGCAATGGCCCGCTGGCAAATGAATGCACTGACCGGAATAGCTCTGGCGGTGCCTCTACTGCTCTCGAGTCCCCGCAAGCTGCGGCACTCGCTGCGCAGCCGCCCCCTGGCACTCGCCAGTCTCGGAATGCTCTCGCTCACATGGATGATCGGTGCGCTGGAGCTCTCCGCGACCTGGACCTGCTGGCCGCTGCTGCTCACGGCGCTGATGCTGGTTGCGTGGGCGGCGATCGATTTTGGGGCGCTCGCGGCGGAGCTTTGCACAGTGTTGTTCGCCTGTGCTGCGGCCGCGGCCTTCTCCCAGGGGCTAGGGCCCGCCGCCTCGGCCGACGCGATGGGGGGCCTGGCTGCCACCTGGGGCTTCATCGGGCTCCTGTGCTGCGTCAGCCCGATCCTGACTGTCATTCTGACCGCCAGACAGCATCAGGACACGCGTCTCACCGTCCTGGCGGAGCGCTACCGATCGCTGTTCACGGCCAACCCGACTCCTACCTGGGTGACCGACGCCAGTTCGGGCACGATTCTCATGGCAAATGCCGAAGCTGTTCGCCGCTACGGTTACGCGGAGGCTCAGTTCCTGGGAATGAGGCTTTCGGATCTCTCCGCAAACCAACGCGCTGGCGAAGAGCCTCCCCCGCCGGATGCCGATCTGGTCGCCGCGCCGCTCGTCAAGCACCGGACGGGCGACGGCAAGCTCATCGACGTCGAGCTGGTCACCACGCCGCTCGAGCTCGACGGACTTCCGGTCAAGCTGGTTCACGCGGTCGACATGACGGATCACCAGGACCTGCGCCGACGCCTGCTCGCTACGGTCGCCGGAGAGTCCTGCCGCGTGTCGCAGGAGTTGCACGACGGACTGGGGCAGGTTCTCGCCGGCCTCGCGATCGGATCGGAGGCGCTATTGCAACGTAGCGAGCGCGAGCCGAGTCTCGACCTGGCCAGGGCCGCGCACCTGCGCGAGCTCACCAACCACGCGCAGCTCGCCGAGTCGCACCTTTATCAGTTGACGAGCGGCGTGTCGCCGCTCGATGAGCTGCAGGGCGACCTGCTCGAGGCACTTCGGCGGCTCCCCACGACCGTGCCGGCGCCGCAGCGCGCGCGTGTCCAGGTGATTATCGAAGGCGACGCCCCCGTAACGCTCTCGCTCGAGCGGCGTGAGCATCTCTACCGGGTCGTGCAGGAATCTCTCGCGAACGCGCTGAAACACGCGAACGCCGAGCGCATCCTGATTCGCTGCGCGCTCGGTGCGGCTGTCATTCGGGTTTCTGTCGAGGACGACGGGATCGGTCTGCAGCAGGAGCGAGTGACCGCGGGTCTGGGTCTGCAATCGATGAAATCGCGCGCCACTGCCGCGGGGGCCGAGCTGGCCGTGCAAGGCCTGAACGGCGGTGGGACCGTCGTCACTTGTTCCTGTCCCCAGATTGAGCCCGCGGCGAGCGCGCCGGCGGCCGGCCCGCCGCGCGCCGACCGCGCCCCCGCCGGGGAAGCGCAGCAGCTTGCGGCGCAACCCTCGCGCTGGGCAGACCTCAGGATCGCAGCCTCGATCGTGCTGGCGTGCTGGTTCGGCGGCGCCATCTCTCACGCGCTCGCCAGCGCGCACAACTTGCATTTCACCTTCGCGGATACGCGGCTTGCGGTTCCTTCGTTACTGGCCGGCGCCGCGGTCTCCAGCCTGCTGCTGGCGGGCCGACGCTGGTGGCCTGCCGTGCTTCTCGGGATCGCATCGGTTCGCTTCGGCCAGATCGGCGAGCCGGTTCTGACCGCGATGCTGCTGTCTGCGATCAGCACGGCCGGAGTGTACGCCCTGGTCGTGGTCATCCAGCGGTGGGGCTTCGCCTTGTGCTTCGACCGGTGGCAGGACCCGCTCGTGCTGTGCGCTGCCAGCGGTGTCGCGTGGGCGGCCGTCAATGTTCTGGGCTTCGCGGTCCTCGCCCTGCCGAGCGCGATCGGGGGTGGGCCCGCTCCGGGCGTGGCCGCGCTGTACTCGTCCGCCACGGCCAATGATGGCGTGCATCTGACATCCGCGCTGCTCGCGGCCGAGGTCCGTTGGTGGCTCGATACGCTGGCCGGAACCGTATTACTGGTACCGACTCTGACTCTCCCGGCGACGCTGCGCAGCGTCGTCAAGGAGAGCCCCTCCGAGCTGTGCGTCTGGTCCGCATGTGTCGCAGCCTGGGCAGTGGGGCTGCTCGCCGTCTCCACAGCCAACGTGCTGCTGCCGCTCCTCACTTTGAGCATCCTGCTGGTGGTCTGGGCCGCGGCCCGCCTCGGCGTGGCGTTCGCATCGCTTGCGACTTTGCTGTTCTCGATGGCGGCGGCTGCAAGCTATTCCACCCAAACCGGAGCCCTCGCCACTCAGGATGCATCGACCGGAGTCGCTTATGTGTGGGGCTTTGTCGGCGTGCTCACCGTCATCGGCCTGTTTGTGGCCGCGCTGCTGGCCGAGCACAATCGCCGCCATCGCGAGATCGCGGCAGTCAACCAGCGCTATCGCTCTCTCTTTCAGGGTGACCCGCGGCCCCTGTGGCTGCACGACTCCCATACCGGGCTGATCCTCGAGGCGAACGAGCCGGCGGCCCGAGCCTACGGGTATTCAATGGCGGAGTTCACCTCGCTCCAGGTGACCCAGCTGCTCGCGCCCGGGATGAGCCCCGATGCGTTCTCTGTCCCGGACGATCGCGCCGTTGGGCCGCTGCCGATGAAACACCTGACCCGCAGCGGCGATCGCATCGAAGTCGAGGTGTGGTCGTACGGCACTCTGCTCGACGGCCGTCGGGTGAGCATCTGTTTTGCTCACGACGTCACCGAACGCAACACCCTGCGCCGCCTGCTGTTCGATCGGGCGGAGCTCGAGCGGCGCCAACTGGCCACCGAGCTGCGCCAGACGCTGGCGGGGCCTCTGGCCGATCTGAGGATCGTGGCTCAAAAGCTGCTGCTCGGGCTGCGGCGGCATGCCCCCCCGGACACGCTGCGCGAGCTGCTCGAGTCGCTCGCCCGGCGGGCCAAGCGCGCCGCAGAGTGCTGCCGCGAAGTCGCACACCGCCTCTCGCCGCTGCAGGCAAACTGCGGCGATCTGGTCTCGGCGCTGCATGCACTGCGCCGCCAGATCCCCGACGGCGCACCGCTCGAGATCAGCGTTCTCGGCGAGGCCCCACTGTCGCTCGATCAGCGGCAGTCCGAGCATCTCTTCAGCCTGCTGAGCGAGGTTCTCACTCGCTGTCTTCCCGGCCGCCGCAGCGTCCACGTCGCGATCAGGACCTTCGAGCACACGGTTCGTGTGGCGGTCGATGCCGAAGCTTGCTCCCCTTCGGGGGACGAAGTTCCCGGGCTGGCCCGGCATCCCTCGGTTCTGCTGCGGGCGAGGGCCATGGGCGCGCGCCTGTGGGAGCGCTCGATCGGCGCCGCCCACACACGGCTGGTCTGCGACTACCCGCTCTGAAGCGCGGCTGACGGAGACGCCCTCGTGTTGTACGCCCTCGGACGGCTCCGGCCGCTGCCGCGACCCCCCTCACCCGCCGTAGCCACGCTGCTATTGTTCCTCGCGTATGCGCTGACAGCCGGCGCGATGCTGCTGCTCGCCGAGCACTTCTTCATTCCGCACGTCTACGTCTCGAACTTCCCTCTTCCCTGGCTCGCTGACGGCATCGCCGTCAGCCTCATGCTGGTATGGGGAGTCCGCACGTGGCCGGCCGCGTTTCTCGGCTCGCTGCTGGTCTGGGGTGTGATGCACCGCGACCCGCCGATCCTCGTCTTCTTCGATGCGGCCGGAGAAGCGCTGAGTCTGGTCGTAACCGTGTGGATGCTTCGTGCGGGCAACTTTCGCCGCCAGCTGAACCACCTTTCGGACCCACTGACACTGCTGGTCGCCGCCCTCGCCGGCCGTCTGATCGCCATGGCCGCCGACCTCGGCGGTTGCTTTGCGGGCACTGCGTTCGAGTCTCTCAGCCTCCCGCCCGAGTATGCGCAGCTGGTGACGGTGCCCGGGCGCGCGGGCCCGGCCGGGACCGCGCAGCTCCTCTGGGCGCTCGCGCGCTGGCAACTGAACGCTATCGCCGGGATCACGTTGATGGTTCCCGCGCTGCTCGCGAGCCCGAGAGCGCTGTGGCATGCGCTGCGCGCGCGTCCGCTCGGCCCCGTAACGCTCGCCGGCCTGTCGCTCCTGTGGTGTGAAGGCGCGCTCGGGCTCCCATACACCTGGGCTTGCTGGCCGCTGCTGCTCTGCGCGCTGATGCTGGTGGCCTGGGCGGCCATCGGCTTCGGCGTGCTGACGGCTGCGCTCTGCACCCTGGTCTTCTCGTTGACCGCGGCCGCTGGGTTCTGTCAGGGACTCGGCCCGCTCGACAGCGCCGACCAGCTGGGTAGTGTCGCCGCGACCTGGGGGTTCATCGGGCTCCTCTGCTGCGTAAGTCCCGTTCTCACGGTGATCCTCTCGGCCAGACGGCATGACGATCGCCGCCTCACCCTGGTCGCCGAGCGCTACCGCGCCCTGTTCAGCGCGAATCCCACTCCTGCGTGGGTGGCGGAAGCGGGGTCCGGGGCCATCCTGATGGCCAACGCCGAGGCAAGGGGCCGTTACGGTTACACGGAAGCCGAGTTCCTGCAGATGAAGATGACCGAGCTCTCCGCAGAGCAGGAAGGAGCGGCCGCGCCGCCGCCTCCCGAGGCGACCGTGGTTGCGGCTGCACTCGCCAGACATCGCACCCGTGATGGCACGATCATCGATGTCGAGCTCGTGTCCACGGCGCTCGAGCTCGACGGACGGCAGGTTGACCTCGTCTACGCGGTCGACATGTCCGACCAGCAGGAGCTGCGCCGCCGGTTGCTCGCCGCGGCGGACGGAGAATGCTGGCGGGTGTCGCAGGAGCTGCACGACGGGCTGGGGCAGGTGCTGGCCGGACTCGCGATCGGCTCGGATGCGCTGTTGCAGCGTACCCAGCGGGCAGGTGCGCTCGATGAGGCCGGAGCCGCGCAGCTCGGGCGGCTCGCGGCGCAAGCGCGACAGGCCGACATACTGTTGCACCAGCTGACCACCGGCGTGTCGCCGCTCGACGAGCTGCAGGGCGACCTGCTCGAGGCTCTGCGGTGCCTGCCCGCCACGCTGCCGGCGGCGGAACGAGACCTCATCGAGGTGAGCATCCAGGCTACGGCGCCCGTCACGCTGTCGCTCGAGCGTCGTGCGCATCTCTACCGGGTCGTGCAGGAGTCGCTCGCCAATGCCGTAAAGCACGCGCGGGCGGACAGGATCCGCGTTCGGGCCGTCGTCGATCCGGAGACCGTGCACGTTTCGGTCGAAGACGATGGCGTCGGTGTCGCGAGTGAGTCGCGCACGAGCCGCGGCCTCGGCCTGCAGTCCATGCGGCTGCGCGCCCAGGCTGCAAGCGCCGAGCTCGGCATCCACACGCGCCCCGGCTCCGGCACCACGGTGACGTGCTGCTGCCCGCAGGCCGAGCCCGCGCCGGCCGCCAGCCCGGCCGAACAAACTGCCGAGCCTTTTGGGCCGCGGACCGTCAGCTCTCCGGAGCGCACCGGCACCTCCCTGGTTCGGGAGCTTTTCCTCGCGGCGCTCACCGTGCTCGGGTGCTACACGAGCGCGGCCATTGCCCACACCATCGCGAGTGCCGGCCACTCTCATTTCACCTACGCCGAGGCGCGCCTCACGATCCCCAATCTGTTGGCCGGTGCCGCAGTCGCCGCCCTGCTGATCGGCGGCCGACGCCAATGGCCCGCAGTCCTGCTCGGATTCGCCCTGAGCCGCTTCGCCTTCATCGGTGAGCCGGTGCCAACCGCACTGTTGCTGGCCGGCCTGAACACCGTCTCCTGTTACACCGTCGTTTCACTCTTGCAGCGCTGGGGATTCTCGCGCAGCTTCGACCGCTGGCAGGACCCGCTGGTGCTGTGTCTGGCGACCGCGCTCGGCTGGTCGGTGACCGCTCTGCTCAACCTGGTGCTCCTCCCCCTGCTGGCGGGCTTTGGAGCGCCCGCGGTCGCCCCGGGAGTCGCACGGCTGCTCGCGCCTCTCGCGGCCGGCGGGTGGCGCGTCACTGCGGCGCAAGTCGCGGCGGACGGCCGCTGGTGGTTCGATTCCACCATCGGCATCGTTCTGGTCGTGCCCACACTCACGCTCAGTGCGACACTCAGGCGAGCGGTCAGGGACAGCCTCCCGGAGCTTCTGATGTGGGGCATCTGTGTGCCGGGCGCGACCCTGCTGCTGCTCACCGTGACCCATGCGGCGGTGCTGCTGCCGGTGCTCACCCTCAGCATCCTGCTGGTGGTCTGGGCCGCGGCCCGCTTTGGTGTGGCGCTGGCGTCTCTCGCCACACTGCTGTTCGCGATGTCCGCTACCGCCAGCCTCTCGACGCACTCCGGCGCGCTCGCCACGCAGACTGCCGCGACCGCCGTGGCTTACGTGTGGGGATTCGTCGGGGTGCTCACCGTCACGGGCTTATTTCTCGCGGCGCTGCTTGCCGAGCACGAACGCCGGCGCCGCAATATCGTCGCGGTCAACCAGCGGTACCGCGCCCTGTTCCGCAGTGATCCCCGTCCCTTGTGGCTGCACGATGCACGCAGCGGCGCGATTCTCGAGGCCAACGAGCCGGCGGCGCGCGCGTACGGCTACACGACGGCTGAGTTCACCACGCTCAGGGTCGAGCAGCTGCTTGCACCGGGGTTGAGCCCGGACGTGCTGCGGAGCGCGAGCGCCGTGCCCGCCGGACCGATCGCGATGAAGCACCGCAGGAAGGGCGGAGACAGCGTCGACGTCGAGGTGTGGTCATTCGGAACCTTCCTGGACGGACGGCGGGTGAACATCTGTTTTGCTCACGACGTGACCGAACGGAACGCGTTGCGGCGATTGCTCTTCGACCGTGCAGAGCTCGAACGTCGGCAGCTCGCCTCCGAGCTGCGACGAGTGCTCACCGACCCCCTGGCTGCTCTTGCTACAGTGGGTGATGAGCTGCAGGCCGAGCTGTCGCGCTCAGCCGTCGCCGGTCGGCCGCTCGAGTTGCTCGAGTCCCTGGCGCGCCGCGCGGCTCAGGCGGCCAGCTCGTGCCGTGAAGTGGCCCACCGCCTGTCGCCTCTGCAGGCCAACCGCGGCGATCTGGTCGCAGCTTTGCACACCCTGCGGAGTCAGACCCCGGTCGGATCTGCGCTCGAGATCACGGTGAGCGGCGCCTCCCCGCTCACTCTCGCCCAGCACCAATCCGAGCACGTCTTCAGCCTGTTGAGCGAGATCATCACGCGCTGTCCGGGCGGGACGCCGGGCAACGCCATCCGCATCGCCATCACGACTTTTGGACGTACGCTACGGCTGGCGGTGGAGGCTCAGCCGCACCCGTTGGCCGGCCGCCCGTCCGTGAGCCTCGCGCGGCACCCCTCGGTGCTGTTGCGTGCCCGGGCAATGGGCGCGCGCTTATGGGAGCTGCCGGCCGCTGGCGCCGGCACGAGAGTCGTCTGCGACTATCCGCTGTGAGATCTCTGCTGGCCGCCCCACGCGGGGGCGCGCCGCAGTGCGTCTGTGCGCCGGTGCGCGCGTGAGGTCAGTGCTTGCGGCCGGTAAGCATCGAGCCATTGCGTGAATTCGAGCGCCGGCAGTGACCTGGTGAACATCCAGCCCTGCACACGAGTGCAGGCGGATTCCTTGAGCAACCACCATTCGTCGATGTGCTCGACGCCTTCGGCGACGCTGGTCAACCCGAGCTCGCCGGCCAGCCGCAAAGCCGACTGCAGCACCACCCGGACCTTGTCCCGCTCGTGGCAGTGACGCACAAAGGAACGGTCGATCTTGAGCTCGGTAAAGGGGATTCGTGCCAGCTGCTGCAGCGACGAGAATCCGGTTCCGTAATCATCCAGCGACAGACCGAAGCCACGCAGGCGCAGCCGGGTGAACAGACCGAGCGCGGTCGCGAGCTCGCGCACCACGCCGGTCTCGGTCACTTCGAGCGTGACGCGTCCGGGCGCGAGCCCGTACGCCTGCTGCGTGCCGGTGATGTCCTCGAGCAGTCCCGGGCGCTCGAGCAGCACGGCAGACATGTTTACGGAGAGTGTCAGATCACGCCCCATGCCCTTCCACACGGAGGCCTGCAGCATGGCCTGCTGCATCACCTGCAGCGTCAGGGGGTGAATCAGGTCGTGGCGCTCGGCAAGGGGAATGAACTGATCCGGTGGTACCCAACCAAGGAGCGGATGACGCCAGCGGGCGAGCGCCTCCACGCCGCGGACCTCGGCGGTGCGCAGGTCGATCTGCGGCTCGAAATGCACGCCGATCTCGCCGCGCTCCAGCGCAGCTCGCAACGCTTGCGCGTCGATCGGCATGCGTGCCGCCGAGCGGCGCTCCGCCCAGTCTTGCTGATGATTGAGGAGTGGCTCGAGCGCTTGGGCACTGAGGGGCTTTTGCAGCGTGCCGATGATGCGCATGCCGAGCGCATTGCCGAAATCGCGCATCGAGTTGAGGATGGCCCGCTCGCGCGCCGAGACGACCAGGATGGGGATGTCGAGCTTGCGCTCCTGCAGGCGGCCGATCAGCTCCGGACCATCCAGGGCGGGCATCTCCAGATCGACGATCAGGAGCTCGGGCGGATCCTCGAGTCCCTCGAGGAGCTCGAGCGCCTCGAGGCCGTCCTTGGCCTCGAGCACCCGTGCTACGCCCAGCGCACGGCACAACTCAGCGCAATGATTTCTCTGGACGACACTGTCGTCCACGATGAGCACCGAAGGGACCGCGAGCGCCGGGGTTTGCATGAGGCATAGGCTAAGCGCGGCCTGGTGGCTGCTGTGCCGGGAATCCCGGGCGCGGCGTGTAGGGAAGGCTTGTTGGCGCGTGCGCCGGCTCACAGTCCTGATGTTTGCGCGGCAGGCGGCGCCGGAGGCTAGAATGCCCCGGGGGAACTCATGACACCGGTCACGGTTTTCGTCGCCGATGATCACGCCATCGTTCGCGATGGGCTCGTGGCCCATCTGTCCGCGCAGCCGGATCTGACGGTCGTCGGAACCGCGAGCAACGGACGCGACGCGGTCACGCAGATACTGGCGCATCCGCCGCAGATCGCCATCCTCGACATCTCGATGCCGGAGCTCGACGGGATCGAGGCGACCCGGCAGATCGTCGCCGAGCGGCCCGACGTGCGCGTGATCATCCTGTCGATGCACGGCGGCGCGCAGCACATCTTTCAGGCGCTGGAAGCGGGTGTGCGCGGCTACCTGCTGAAGGAGTCGGCGGGCCGGGAGATCATCGAAGCCATCCGGGCGGTGCAGACCGGGCGGCGCTACCTGAGCCCCAAGGTCGCCGAGATCGTTGCCGAGAACGTCGGCGTGCGCACCGGCGTGAGCCCGCTCGAGAGCCTGAGCCGCCGCGAGCGCGAGATTCTCAAGCTGGTGGCCGACGGCCATTCGAGCGCCGAGATCGGCGCGAAGCTGCACCTGTCACCGAAGACGGTCGATTCCTACCGCAGCCGCATGATGCAGAAGCTGCATCTCACCGACCTGGTGGCCGTGATCAAGTTCGCAATCCAGCACGGACTCACCTCGCTCGAGTAGCGCAGGCTCGCTGCCGCCGCAGCGCAGCAGGGAGCGTGCGCCGGGTCTCAATCCGCCGCGTGCGTCGGTGCACATAAGCCGGGGAATGCAAGAACTCCCTGCACGCGCCACCGCGTATTCCCGGCTTCTAGCCCTTTAGACCACCCCTAGCATGGCCGACAAATAGCCTGTCCAGGGAGGGTCACCATGTCCGACGTCCGTACTGCCATCGCGGCAACCGAGCGCGCGGCTGCCACAGCGCGCGGCGGCGCCACGTCGGCCATGCCCGCGGAGGGCCCGCAGCAGTATCTGACCTTCGTGCTGGGCGGCGAGGTGTTCGCCATCGGCATCCTCGCGATTCGCGAGATCCTCGAGTACGCGACCCCCACCCAAGTACCCATGATGCCGGCGTACCTGTGCGGCGTCATCAACCTGCGCGGCGCGGTCGTGCCGGTCATCGATCTCTCGATCCGTTTCGGGCGCGCCGGCAGCGCCGTGAGCAAGCGCACCTGCATCATCATCATCGAGGTCGCAAGCGGCGAGGAGCTGCAGCAGATGGGACTGCTGGTCGATGCGGTCAATGCGGTCGTCGAGATCGCGCCGGGAGAGATCGAGCCGCCGCCCGCCTTCGGCACCCGCATCCGCACCGACTTCATTCATGGCATGGCGACCGTGGACTCACGCTTCATCATTCTGCTGAACGTCGGCAGCCTGCTCGCCGCCGAAGAGCTCGGGCAGCTCGCGGAAGCGGCCGCGCCGAACTCACCCTCCGCGGCAGCCTAGGCGCGCATGGACACTCAGCGGGAAATCGACGCCACCGACGAGCTGCCGCAGCCCCCCGGCGCGGTGCTCGCGGCGGCCTGCTCGCAGGCCCTGCCGATCTGGGCCAAGCAGATCGATACCGCGCGCCTGCAGGCCCAGGAGGCCGTGGTCTCGCTGATGCAGCGCTTTCAGAACATCATCAACCGGCTCGATACCGCGCTCGGCGCCGCCCGCTCGCAGGCCGGCGCCAGCACGGTCGCCGACGATGCCGTCCAGGGTCAGCAGCTGCTCGCCCAGGTCATCGAGGCGCTGCGCGCGATCCGCAGCAGCCGCGATGCCCTGGCACATGAGATCCGCGGCCTGGCGGCGTACGCGGACGAGCTGCGCAAGATGTCGAGCGATGTCGAGATCATCGCCTTCAAGACCAACATGCTGGCGCTCAACGCCGCCATCGAGGCGGCGCATGCCGGCGATGTCGGCAAGGGATTCGCGGTGGTCGCCAAGGAAGTGCGCGAGCTCTCGGCCGCGGCGCGCGATACCGGCAAGAGCATCGGCCACAAGGTGGGGCTGATCAGCAACTCGCTGGCGCAGATCGTGAGCACCAACGAGCGCGTCTCGACCCGCGACGAGGCTGCGGTGAGCGAATCGGAGCAGCACATCCATACTGTGCTCGAGCGCTTCCGCCAGCGTACCCAGCTGCTCACCGACAGCGCCGCGCGCTCCAACGCCGAGAGCGAGTCCATCAAGGACGACGTGTGCGAGGCGCTGGTGCAGCTGCAGTTTCAGGACCGCACCGGGCAGATTCTGCAGCAGGTGGTGGCGAGCATCACCCAGGCGCAGCAGCTCGACAGCGGCGCAAATCTCGAGAGCGCCGATCAGCGGGTCACCGATTATCTCAACGGCATGGCGCAGACCTACACCACTGATGAGCAGCGGCAGAACCACACGGGCGTCGCCAGTGGTGAGCTCGAGCCGCAGGGCGCGACGTTTTTCTGAGGGCAGACCATGGCAAAGAAAGTACTGATCGTCGATGACTCGGAGTCGGTGCGCATGATCGCGCGCCTCGCGCTGCGCGAGCAGGGCTACGAGGTCGTCGAGGCCGCCAACGGCGTCGAGGCGCTGCAGAAGCTCGAGGGCGACCGGGTGCACCTGGTGGTGAGCGACGTGAACATGCCGCAGATGGACGGCATCACGCTGCTGAAGCAGATCAAGGCGAGCGCCAGACACAAGTTCATGCCGATCATCATGCTGACCACCGAGGCCGGGCAGGACAAGAAGGACGAGGGGCGCGCCGCCGGCGCCAAGGCCTGGATCACCAAGCCGTTCCAGCCGAAGGTCCTCATCGATGCGGTCGCCAAGCTGATGCCGGCCGGCGCGTAGTCATCCCCACCCTGGAAGCCGCCCGTCATGTCCGAACAGCTGCTCTGTCAGTTGACCTCAGGCCCCGACTGCCTGCAGATCTCGGGCGAGATGACCGTGCACTGCGCGCAGGCGCTGTACCAGCAGTGGCGGCCGCTGCTCAGCGATCCCGGGGCTCCCGCGCGGGTCGACATGAGCGAGGTCACCGAGATCGACACGGCGGGGCTGCAGCTGCTGCTGCTGGCACGGCGCACCGCCCGCTCGCAGGGACGCCCGTTCGCGATCGTGGCGAGCCCGGTGGTCCGCAGCGTGCTCGAGCTGTGCCGCCTGGCCCCGCCGCCCGGGGAGCCCTCAGGGAAGACCCCATGAACATCGCCGACGCCCTGCCGACCTTCGTCGCCGAAAGCACCGACCTGCTGGTCGAGATGGAGGCCGCGCTGCTCGAGTGCGCGCGCGGCCGCGGGGGGCCCGAGGCCGTCAATCTCATCTTCCGCAGCGCCCATACCATCAAGGGCTCTTCCGGGCTATTTGGTCTGCAGCCGATCGTCTCCTTCGTGCACGTCATGGAGACGGCGCTCGACCAGGTACGGCTCGGCCGCCTCGAGCTCTCGGCCGAGCTCATCACGGCGCTGCTCGCCTGCAAGGACCACACCGGAGCGCTGATCGCCCTCTACGGCAGCCTTTCTCCGGGTGAGCCGAGTGAGGCCCTGCGGGCCGAGGAGACGCGGCTGCTGGCCGAGCTGAAGCGTCTCACCGGCATCGGCGCGCCGGCCGAGTCCGTCGAGCGCCCCGAGGCGGCGGTGGCAGTCACCGGCGCCGCGACCGCCCCCCTCTGGCAGATCGCAGTGCGCTTCGGCCCTGACACCCTGCGTAACGGCATGGACCCGCTCGGCTTCATCCGCTTCCTCGAGAACCTGGGCGAGATCACCACGCTGCAGCTGCTCGAGGCCGAGCTGCCGGAGCCGGCCGCGTTCGACCCGGAGTCCTGCTACCTGGGATTCGAGCTCAGCCTGAGGACCACGGCCGACCGCGCGCGCATCGAGGCGGTGTTCGAGTTCGTGCGCGAGGACTGCACGCTGGTCATCACGCCGCCGGCGGCCGAAACCCCGGCGAACGCCGTGACGACGGCTCCCAAGGCGGCCACGCGCCCTGAAGCCGAGGCCGCACGCCCGGGTGCCGAGGCCGCCGCGCGCTTCTTGCGCGTCGACGCCGGCAAGCTCGACGACCTCATCACCCGGGTGGGCGAGCTCATCATCGCGGCCGCCGGCACCACGGTGCTGGCGCGGCGCGTCAAGAACGATGACCTCACCGAGAGCATGTCGAGCGTCACCTCGCTGGTCGAGCAGGTGCGCGAGTGCGCATTGCAGCTGCGCATGGTGAAGATCGGCGCCACCTTCGCCCGCTTCGAGCGCGTGGTCCACGACGTCGCGCGGGAGATCGGCAAGGAAATCCGCCTCGAGATCCGCGGCGAGGACACCGAGCTCGACAAGACGGTGGTCGAGCGCATCGGCGACCCGCTCACCCATCTGGTGCGCAATGCCATCGATCACGGCATCGAGCCGCTCGAGGTGCGCACGGCGCGCGGCAAGCCGGCAGCCGGCACCGTGACGCTCAATGCGTACCACGACTCGGGCAGCATCGTCATCGAGTGCTCCGACGACGGTGGGGGACTGAAGCGCGAGCGCATTCTCCAGAAGGCGCTGGAGCGCGGGCTGATCGCCGCCGGCCAGGAGCTCAGCGAGGAGGAGATCTTCGGCCTGATCTTCGAGCCGGGATTCTCGACCGCCGAGAACGTCACCAACCTCTCCGGGCGTGGCGTCGGCATGGATGTGGTCAAGCGCAACATCGTCGCGCTGCGCGGCAACGTGCGCCTTGCCAGCGTCGAGGGCAAGGGAACCACGGTTACGATCCGCCTGCCGCTCACCCTCGCCATCATCAACGGCTTCCAGGTCGCGGTCGGCCGCGCGAGCTTCATTCTGCCGCTGGACGCGATCGAGGAGTGCGTGGAGTTCTCCTGCGAAGCCGGCCGGGATTTCACCAATCTGCGCGGGCAGGTATTGCCGTTCGTGCGGCTGCGCGAGCTGCTCGACGTCAAGGGACCGGTCAGGCCGCGCCAGAGCATCGTGATCGTGAGACATGCGGGGACGCGCGTCGGGCTGGTGGTGGAGGATCTGCTCGGGGAGCTGCAGACGGTCATCAAGCCGCTCGGCAAGACGTTCCGCCGCAGCGAGTGCGTCAGCGGCTCGAGCGTGCTCGGCAGCGGCGAGGTCGCGCTGATACTCGACGTCCCGGCGCTGGTGCGCTACGCCACCGCGCGCGCCACCCAGGCAACGGAATTGAGAGCTTAGATTTCAGTGGAGGATGTTTATGTTCGCTGACATGAAAGTGCAGACCCGCCTGGCGCTGGCCTTCGGTGTGGTGCTGCTTCTCCTGATCGGTGCCGTCACGCTCGGCATCACCCGCATGGCGCAGGTGAACGAGAGCCTCAGGACGATCACCGAGCAGAACGACGTCAAAGTCCGCCACGCCCTGCACATGAAGTCCGGGCTCTATCAGTCTGGGATTGGCATCCGTGACATGCTGCTGTCGAGCGACCCGACCGAGCTCAAGGCCGGCGACGACAAGCGGCGTCTTGGCAAGGAAGAGTTCGAAGAGCACTCGAGCGCGCTCAATCAGATGCTGGGCCGGCTCGCGAACACCACCCAGGAGGAAAAAGACACCCTGGCGGTGGTGATGAAGCAGTGGCAGGAGCTCTCGGGCGCGTTCCAGCAGACTGCGGACCTGGCGCTCGCCAACAAGAAGCAGCAGGGCTATGAGTACTACTTGACCAACGCCTCCCCGAGGAACCGGGAGGCGCGCGCGACCCTCGAGCAGCTGGTGACGCTCGAGGACAAGCTGAGTGACGAGCAGGTCGCGGGCGCCCGCACCAACTATGAGCATGCGCGCACCCTCATGCTGGGCATGGGCGTGCTGGCGGTGCTGGTGGCGCTTGCCGCCGCGCTCATGGTGACACGCAGCCTCCTCAAGCAGCTCGGCGGAGAGCCCAGCTATGCCGTCACGGTATTGAGCAGCGTTGCCTCGGGTGACCTCTCGGTCAGCGTCCAGACCCATGGCAAGGATCAGACCAGCATGCTGTACGCCGTCAAGGCGATGGTCGAGCGGCTGCGCCAGGTGATCGGCGAGGTCAACTCGGCCTCCGATGCCCTGGCGAGCGCGGCCGATGAGGTCAGCCAGACCTCCCAGTCGCTGTCGCAGTCGGCCAGTGAGCAGGCGAGCGGGGTCGAAGAGACCAGCAGCTCGGTGGAAGAGATGACCGCCTCCATCGCCCAGAACAGCGAGAACGCCAAGGTCACCAACTCCATGGCCACCAAGGCCGCCCAGGAAGCCAGCGAGGGGGGCGACGCCGTGACGGCCACCGTAAGCGCCATGAAGCAGATCGCGCAGAAGATCGGCATCATCGATGACATCGCCTACCAGACCAACCTGCTGGCGCTGAACGCCGCCATCGAGGCTGCCCGCGCCGGCGCGCACGGCAAGGGCTTCGCAGTGGTCGCCGCCGAGGTGCGTAAGCTCGCCGAGCGCAGCCAGGTCGCCGCGCAGGAGATCGGCACGGTCGCCACGAGCAGCGTCGAGCTGGCCGAGAAGGCCGGGCGGCTGCTGACGGAGATCGTGCCCAACATCAGGAAGACCGCCTCGCTGGTGCAGGAAATCTCGGCCGCCTCGCAGGAGCAGTCCTCGGGCGTCGGCCAGATCAACACCGCCGTGACGCAGCTCAGCCAGACCACGCAGCAGAACGCCTCGGCCTCCGAGGAGCTCGCGGCGACGGCCGAGGAGATGAGCGGCCAGGCGTCGGGCCTGCAGCAGACCATGTCGTTCTTCAAGGTGAGCGGCCAGGCGGCCGCCCCCGCCGCGGCCGTCGCTCGCAAGAGCGCCAAGGCGCCGGCCGCGCGTGCCGCGCGCCGGCCCGTGAAGTCCGCAGCAGCGTCTGCTGCCGAGGCCGACCTTGCGGGCGAGGAAGGCAGCTTCGTCAGGTTCGCCTGAGCGAAAGCCGCGGGAGAGCGCTCGTGCCACCCGAGGATCAGCGGGCAGCCGCAGCCAACGCGCCCTCCGCCTGCGTCGAGGCGGGCGGCGCGCTTGCCATGACGGATGGCGAGTTCGGGCAATTCCAGCGCTTCATCTACGAGGCGGCCGGCATCT
Organism: Steroidobacteraceae bacterium; assembly: GCA_035624075.1. GTDB lineage: Bacteria > Pseudomonadota > Gammaproteobacteria > Steroidobacterales > Steroidobacteraceae > 13-2-20CM-66-19. The sequence continues at coordinate 24,226 of DASPSF010000015.1, forward strand.
CGCTCAGCCGCGCCAAGAAAGCCATGGTGACCGCCCGCCTGGCTTTGCGCGTGCAGATGTGCCGTGCGCGCAGCTACGGCGATTACCTGCGCCTCCTCATGAGCGGCGAGTCGCCGGAAGAGTTACAGACGGCGGTCGATCTTCTGACGACCAACGAAACTTACTTCTTTCGCGAGCCGAAGCATTTCGAGTTCCTGAAGAGCATCGTGACGGAGGGCGCCCGCCGCCGCTCCGGGTTCCGCGTCTGGAGCGCGGCCGGCTCGAGCGGTGAGGAGGCCTACAGCATTGCCATGCTGCTCGAGGACTGCATGCCCGGCGAGAGCTGGGAAGTGATGGCCTCGGACATCAGTACGCGGATGCTGGCGCGCGCGCGCTCGGGACACTATTCCACGGCTCGCACCGACGGGATTCCGCCTGCCTACCTGCGGCGCTTCTGTCTCAGCGGCCGCGGCGCGCAGGAGGGCACCCTGCTGATCGACCGCCCGCTGCGCAACAAGGTGCGCTTTCTGCAGGTCAACCTCAACAAGTCATTGCCGGCGCTCGGGCAGTTCGACGTGATCTTCCTGCGCAACGTGCTCATCTACTTCGACCCCGATACCAAACGGCAGGTGGTCCGGCGGGTGCTCGGTCAGCTCAAACCGGGCGGCTGGCTGTTCGTCGGCCACACGGAGACCCTCGCCGGTATCTGCGACACGCTGGAACGCCAGAGTCCCGCCATCTACCGCAAACCCGTATGAACAACATCAAAGTCCTGATTGTCGATGACTCCGCCGTCGTGCGCCGCGTGCTGACCGAGGTATTGCGCGGTTACAAGGGGATCGAGGTCATCGGCACGGCGCAGGATCCGCTGTTCGCGATGGAGCGCATGAAGGCCTGCTGGCCGGACGTGATCGTTCTCGATGTCGAGATGCCCCGCATGGACGGCGTGACCTTTCTGCGCAAGCTCATGCACGAGCACCCTACCCCGGTGGTGATCTGCTCGACGCTGACCGAGGCCGGAGCGCCCACCACGCTCGAGGCGCTGGCCGCCGGCGCCGTCACTTTCATCACCAAGCCGAAGCTCGGACTGCAGGAGTTCCTGAGCGCAGCGGCGGCGGAGATCGTCGCGGCGATCCGTGCGGCGGCGACCGCCAACGTGCGACGCCGCGCCGCGGCGCGGCCGGGGATGCCAAAGGCGCCGGCGGCGCCCCCGAAACACACGGCCGACGTCATCCTGGCGCCCGCGAACGGCCGCGCGATGACCAGCACGACGGAGCGGGTCGTGGCGCTCGGCACCTCGACCGGGGGCACGCAGGCACTGGAGGCGGTTCTGACCGCCCTCCCCGCCGTGACTCCCGGCATCGTGATCGTGCAGCACATGCCACCGGTGTTTACCGCCAGCTTTGCCTCGCGGCTCGATGGGCTCTGCGAGATCGAGGTCCGCGAAGCGCGCCACAACGATCGCGTAACCCCGGGTCAGGCGCTGATCGCGCCGGGCGGCAAGCATATGCTCCTGCAGCGCAGCGGCGCGCAGTACTACGTCGAGATCCGCGAGGGCCCCCCGGTCTCGCGTCACTGCCCATCGGTCGATGTGCTGTTCCGCTCCGTCGCCAAGGCGGCCGGTCGCAATGCGCTCGGTGTCATCATGACCGGCATGGGTGACGATGGCGCCCGGGGCCTCAAGGAAATGCGCGACGCCGGTGCTCACACCATCGCTCAGGATGAAGCGAGCTGCATCGTGTTCGGGATGCCCAAGGAAGCCCTGCGGCTCGATGCGGCGGAGCGCGTGCTGTCGCTCGATGAGCTGCCCGAGGCGATTCTCGAGACCTGACGCCCGGGACGCCCGGGGCCGGTCAGCTGCCGTAGAACGTATACACCGCCTGCAGGGCGAACTGGCCGAGCTGGGTGGTCAGACGCCCCGGGCTCGTGCCATAGGGGTAGAGATCGATCGCCGGCTGGTGCAGAAACACCGGGAACTGGGCGAAGTCAGCGCGCCATTCCGCACGCAGCTCCAAGCGCCGCGAAGGCTTGAATCCCAACGTGAGAGTTGCCTCGGCCAGGTGCTGCCCGCCGGACGTACCGGTGAGAAACCCGTCCGCGTCCTCGAGATACTCGGCGCGCACCGCCACTCGCCAGCGCGCATTGAAAGCGTAACCCACCGTGCCCGCCGCGCCGTACCAGGTTCCTCCGGCCGCACCATTGGCCGCACTCTGCTGATCCCAATCGGCGGACAGGAGCAGTGTCAGATCCGTGGCGAGGGTTTCGCTCAGCACCAGGTCGATCAGCGTGCGCTGGGGCCCGCCCGGCATGAGCTCGGCAAAGTTACTCTGCAACGACAGGGAGAAGGTCTTCGAAGGGCTCCAGCTCGCCCCGGCCTCCCCACTCCTCAGGCCGTGCCCGATCGTGGTGACGTTCCAGCCGCCGTTGATGCCGGCGTTGAAGGTGAGCGCATCGGTGGGGGCATAGGTGGCGCGCGCGCCGGTGAGTGTCAGCGGCTCGGACAGCGTAAAGAGCAGCGAGCGCGAATAGTTCAGATCCTGGGTCGGATTGATGACCTCGGCGCCGGCGCAGGGCAGGAGTTTCCCGAGCATCACCGTCACGGGTCCGGTCGCGTACTGCGCGAAGGCCTGGCGGACGTCGAGGCTGCTGTCATCTCCCCCTTCGGCCTGGCGCAGAATGCTCGCGTCCTCGCCGGCGATCACATCGACCAGCGCACCCAGTCCCTGTTTCGGCTGATAGGCGAGGGTCAGGTCCGCTTCATCGATCTGGGACGGATCGTGCTGGACGTCGAACTGGTGGACGTCGAAGCCCGCCCCGTCTGAGCCGGCAGCGGCGGGCCCTCCGGGATAGCCCGTGGAGTGGTAGTAGGAAGCAGCCGCGTAAGCGCTGACGCTCAGATCGGTGCTGTCGCCCCCCGCGTCCGCTGCCACGGCTGACCCGGCAGCGGCCAGGGCGAGCGCGACTGCCGTCACGATCAAAGTTTGATGTTGCATCCCCCAAGGCTAAGCGCCGCCCGGCGCGCGATAAGCCGGGGCTTCGGGCTGAAACGTGCCGGGAATGCTGGCGACGTGTTAGTGATACAGGTCTCAGTTGCGTCCGTCGCGCGTGATGCGGTTCATGAAAACACGCGCAGCGAGAATTCCCTACACATCGAGCCACATCTTCCCGGCGTAGCCCGCCCGCCCTGCGCCGATAACATCCGCGTCACTGACCTGAGGAGCTTTTCCATGACCGTCAAGATGAAGATGATCGTGTTGGTTGTCGCCGCGCTGATCGGCATCGTGGCGCTCGCCGGCACGTCGCGCATCCAGATCGCGCGCGTGTACGACTCGGCGAGCTTCGGCACCGTGAATGCCCTGCCGAGCATTCTGGCGTTGGACGATGCTGCCGGCGCCCTTTTTGATACCGAAAACACGCTCGGCGCGCTGGCGGTCGGCGCCAGCACCCACTACGACGAGGCCAAGGCGCAGCTCGACAAGGCGCGCGACGCACGGGATGCGGCCTTCAAGCGCTACGAGTCGCTGGTGGCCGACGACAAGGACAAGCAGCTGTTGGAGGCCGATATCGAGGCGGCCAAGGGCTTGAAGGCGGCGCGCGAGCAGTTCTTCGCCGCCATCGAGCAGAAGAAGCAGGACGAGGCGCGTGCCGCGCTCATCGCCTCGCAGGCAGCGGCCAACAAGGTCATGGAGGCGCTGCAGGCGCACCGCGTCTACAACAATCAGCTGGGAGTGGACGGCGGCAAGCGGGCGGTGGAAGTTCAGCATTCCGCGGAGCTCATGTCCCTGATCCTGGCGGCGGCGACGCTGCTGGTGCTCGGCGGCATGGGTTTCTTCATCACCAGCAATCTTCTCAAGCAGCTCGGCGGCGAGCCGGACTACGCCGCCACTGTGCTGCGCTCGGTCGCCTCGGGCGACCTCGCGCTCAACGTCCAGACGCACGCCAATGACCAGACCAGCATGCTGTACGCCGTCAAGGCGATGGTCGAGCGGCTGCGCCAGGTGATCGGCGAAGTCAACTCGGCCTCGGATGCGCTGGCGAGCGCGGCCGATGAGGTCAGCCAGACAGCCCATTCGCTGTCGCAGTCGGCGAGCGAGCAGGCGACCGGCGTCGAGCAGACCAGCACTTCGGTCGAGCAGATGACCTCCTCGATCGCCCAGAACAGCGAGAACGCCAAGGTCACCAACACCATGGCCACCAAGGCCGCCCAG
>DASPSF010000018.1:0-22411 GCA_035624075.1 Steroidobacteraceae bacterium
CGCGACGCCGATCCCGCGCACGCTCAACATGGCGCTCGGGGGCCTGCGCGACCTGTCACTGATCACCACCGCGCCGGCGGCGCGCCTCGCCATCAAGACCTTCCTGATCGAATGGCACGGCCCGACGCTGCGCGAGGCGGCGCTGCGCGAGCTGCGCCGCGGCGGCCAGATCTACTTCGTGCACAACGAGGTGCGCTCGATCGCCAGGATCGCCGCCGAGGTGCAGACACTGGTGCCGGAGGCGAGCGTGCGCATCGCCCACGGCCAGATGCGCGAGCGGGAGCTCGAGCAGCTGATGGTGGATTTCTACCACCGGCGCTTCAGCCTGCTGGTGTGCACCACCATCATCGAGAGCGGCATCGACGTGCCGAGCGCCAACACCATCATGATCAACCGCGCCGATCACATGGGTCTCGCGCAGCTGCATCAGCTGCGCGGGCGCGTCGGCCGCTCCCACCACCGCGCCTACGCCTATCTCATCGCCCCACCCCGCCAGGCACTGCCGCGCGATGCCGCCAAGCGGCTCGAGGCGATCGAGTCGATGGAGGAGCTCGGCGCGGGCTTCGTGCTCGCGACCCACGATCTCGAGATCCGCGGCGCCGGCGAGCTGCTCGGCGAGCAGCAGAGCGGCAACATGACGGAGATCGGCCTGTCGCTCTATCTCGACATGCTGGATCACGCGGTGCGGGCGCTGAAGTCCGGCCGCCAGCCGGTGCTCGATCAGCCGCTCGCCGCGGCGACCGAGGTGGAGCTGCGCCTGCCGGCGTTCCTCCCCGAGGCCTACGTCGCCGACGTGCACGTGCGGCTCTCTCTCTACAAGCGTATCGCCGCGGCCGAAAGCGAGCCGGAGCTCGATGAGCTGACCGCAGAGCTGCACGACCGCTTCGGGCCGCTGCCGCCGGCGGCCGTGAGCCTGATGCGCATCGCGAAGCTGAAGCTCACCGCGCGCGCCCTGGGTGTACGGCGCCTCGACCTGGGTCCCCAGGGAGGCTCGGTGCTGTTCGAGGAGCACACCACCGTCGATCCCGCGAGTCTGGTGCGCCTCATTCAGAAGAGCGCGCGCGAGTACCGTCTGGACGGGCCCTCGAGGCTGCGCATCTCGCGGCCCATGTCAACCGACCAGGCGCGCTTCGAATATGCGGGCGAGCTGCTCGGCCGGCTGGCCACGGCGGCGCGCCCGCCGCAGCCCAGTTAGAATGCCGCGCATGGACCGCCGCACCGCACCCTGGCGCGCGCTCGCGCTTGCTCTGGCAGCCGCTCTCGCCACCTCGCTCCCGGCCGCCTCCGAGGAAAGCGCCGGCCCCGTCTATAACGTCGAGATCATCGTGTTCCGCGCCGCCGCCGCCGAGGGCGCGGCGGAGAACTGGAGCGAGGAAGCCGGGGCGCGCAGCATCGCCGGCGATGAGTCGGCCAGCGGCCCGCTGCAGGTCGGCCGCTTCGTGGGACTGCTGCCGCCGGGGGCGTACCAGCTCAACGAGCTCGAGAGCCGGCTGCGCGCGAGCGGCGCCTGGGTGCCGGTGGCGCACGCGGCCTGGTCGCAGACGGCGAGCTCCTGGGGCACCCGCGCCGGCTTTCCGGTCGCTCGCCTCGGCATCGATGTGCCGGGGCTCAGCGGCAACGTGTACCTCGAGCACGGGCAGTTCCTGCACCTCGGGCTGTCGCTGAACTGGGCGATGGAGAATCCGCCGGACGGCCTCGGCGCCGCGCCCGGCACCCAGTTCACGCTGAATGAGACGCGCCGCGTGCGCTTCTACGAGCGCAACTACTACGATCATCCGGCCTTCGGTGTCATCGCCCTGGTGACGCCAGCGCAGGGAGCGCGCGCGCCGGGACGATAGGCGGGTAAGAGGCGGAGCGTGAGAGATTCAATTCCACGTATGTTCGATAGGCGTCGAACTTTGGTCCCGGGAGGCCTCGTACAGGGGCTCCCGGAGGCAATGTTCGATGCGCGTAGAACTCTGGCTCCTTAAGCCCCTCTATCGAGGCTTCCAGAGGCGAAATTCTATAGCTATCGAACATGCGTCCTGGGGAACATCACGCGTGCTGCCTCCCCAGCGCGAAGCCCCACTCTTATTGAAAGTCGCTGGCCTCGGCCGTGGCGATGCCGTCCTTGCCATTGGTCTTGGCGCGTTTGATCGCGGCGCGGCACGCCTTGAAGAGGCCCTCGAGCGCCAGCCCGCGCGGCGGCACGAGGCTCGCGATCCCGGCGCTCATGGTCACGTAGCGGCCGGCGCCCGCGGTGGGATGATGCATGAGCAGATCGCGCACGCGCTGCGCGACGATCCGGGCGTATTCCGCGGCGCGCTCGGCCGCCTCGCCCTGCGTCAGCACGACGAACGTGCCGCCCTCCCAGCGTCCGACCAGATCCCCGCCGCGCCGGTAAGAGGCGCCGATGACGCGCGCGATCCGGCGAATGCAGGCATCGCCCGCAGCGCGATCGAACTTTTCGTTGTAGGCACCGAGATCGTCGATGTCGAACAGCGTCAGCCCGATCTCGTGCGAGTCGCGCTGCGCCAGCAGCCAGTCCCGCTGCAGCAGCTCCTCGAGGTAGGCGCGCGAGTAGAGTCCGGTGAGGCGGTCCTCGCGCAGCCAGGAAGGCAGTCCCGCCGGCGCGCGTTCCGGCGCCTTGAGACGCTCACTGGCGTCGCGGTGGAAGCCGATGAAGTGCGTCAGCTCACCGGAGGCGCCGCGCACCGGCTGGATGACCGTCTCGTTCCAGAACAGCGATCCATCGGGCCGGTAGTTTCGCAGCAGCACCCGGGCCGGCTCGCCCTTGCCGATGGCCTCATGCAGGCGGGCGCGGGCCTCCTGATCGCGATCGGAGCCCTGCAGCATGCGCAGGTTGTTGCCGACCAGCGCCGCGGCCGGGTAGCCGCACATCTGGGAGAAAGCCGCGTTCACGAATATCACCGGGCAGTCGGGTGCGGCGGCATCGCAGATCACGATGCCTTCGGGCGCGCCCTCGACGACGCTGCGCCACGCCTCACCCGTCCAGTTGTTCATGGGTTCCTGCCGGCGACCAGTGTCAGGGATGGTGCCGCCTCGATCTTCGCCAGGGCGGCACGCGCGGCGGCCCACTCGGCGGAGGCGGCGAGCTGCGCGCGCCCGGGGGCCGCGCGCCCGTGCAGCCGCACCAGCCGCAGGCTCGAGGCCGGTTGTACCCGGACATCCAGGTGGTCCAGAAGCTCGGTCACGCTGGTGCGATTGTTACACACCGGAAGCATGTCGCATCCCGCCGCCAGGGCCTGCCGGGCCCGCGCTACGACATCCCCGTACGCGGCGGCCGCCCCTCCCATGGAGAGATCGTCGGCAAACACTACGCCCTGGAACTGCAGCTGACCGCGCAATACGTCGCGAATCCAGCGGGCCGAGAGGCTCGCCGGGGCGGGATCCACGGCCGGGAAGAGCAGGTGGCCGACCATGACCGCGGGCAGTCCGTTGGCGATCAGCCGGCGGTAGGGGGCGAGCTCGCCCGAGAGATCCGCGAGTCCCCGGCGGTCCACGGGGAGCGTCTGGTGCGAGTCCGCCACGACCGCGCCGTGACCCGGAAAGTGCTTGGCGGTAGCCGCCATCCCGGCGTCGCGCATGCCGTGCACGTAAGCCACGGCGAGCTGCCCCACCGCCTCGGGCTGGGCATGGAAGGCGCGGTCGCCGATCACCTCGCTCACGCCGAGATCGAGGTCCACGCAGGGGGCGAAGGAAATGTCCACGCCGTGCGAGCGCAGCTCGGCCGCCATCAGCCAGCCGAGCTGGCGGGCCAGCGCGAGTCCGGCCCTGGCGTCTGCATCGAACTCGTGCCCGATCCGCCGCGCCGGCGGCAGGAGCGAGAAGCCGCTGCGGAAGCGCTGCACCCGCCCGCCCTCGTGGTCGACCGCGACGATCAGGGCGGGGGCGCGCGCCGCGTGAATCTCGCCGACCAGCGCGGCGAGCTGCCCGGGCTCGACGTAGTTGCGGGTGAAGAGCAGCACCCCGCCGACCAGCGGGTGGCGCAGCAGCTCGCGCTCCTCGGCCGTGAGCGCGCTGCCCTCGAGATCGATCATGAGGGGACCCAGGCTCATGGACGGACGAGCAGCGCGAGTGACTCGACGTGCGCGGTGTGCGCGAACATGTCGACCACGCCCGCCGCTTCGAGCCTGAAGCCGTGTTGGTGCACCAGCGCCATGAGGTCCCGCGCGAGGCTCCCCGGATGGCAGGAAATATACAGCACCCGCCGCGGGGTGAGCCGCGCCACGGCCTCCAGCACCGCGCGCGCCCCGGTGCGGGGCGGATCGAGCAGCACGTGGCTGTAGCTCCGGCGCAGCCACGGCGCATCCGCCGCCGGAGCCGCCGCGAGATCCGCCTGATGGAACTCGGCGTTGGTGATCGCATTGCGCGCGGCGTTGCCGCGCGCGCGCTCGATGAGCCGCGCCTCGCCCTCGATGCCCACCGCGTGCTCTGCCCTTTGCGCCAGGGCGAGCGTGAAGTTGCCGAGGCCGCAGTAGAGGTCGAGCACCGACGCGTCGCTCTTGAGCTCGAGGAGCTCGGCCGCGCACGCCACCAGCGCCTCGTTCACCGGGCCGTTCACCTGGATGAAGTCGGTGGGGGAAAACTCGAGCTCGAGGCCGAAGGCGGGAAGCGCATAGCGCAGCGGCCCGGCGGTCCCGCCGTCGAGCGCCTGCACCGACTCGAGCCCCGCGGGCTGCAGGTAGAGGCGCACTCCGTGCTGGTCGGCAAACTGCTTGAGCAGCGCCAGGTCCGCCTCCGGGGGCGCGGCGAGGATGCGCAGCACCAGCGCGGTCGCGTTGTCGGCCACCGCGACCTCGATCTGCGGCACGTGCTCGCGGATCGCGAGCTGGGTCAGCAGGCGCGCGAGTGGCGCGACCAGGGCGCCCGCCGGTGCCGCCAACACCTCGCAGCCGGCCAGGTCCGCCACGTACGGCGCGGCGCGCTCGCGGAAGCCGACGACCACGCGAGCCTTGCGGTAGACGTATTTGGCGCCGAGACGTGCGCGGCGCCGGTAGGCCCAGACCGGCCCGCTGATCGGGGCCAGCCAGCGTCCCGGCTCGACCTGCGCAACCCGCTCGAGCGTTGACTTGAGCTCGGCCTCTTTGGCGGCCAGCTGCGCGGCGGGCGCGAAGTGCTGCAGGACGCAGCCGCCGCAGACCCCGAAATGCGCGCAGCGCGGCGCCACCCGCTCGGGCGAGGATGTGAGCACCTCGAGCAGCTCGCCGTCGTCGTGCTGGCGATGACGACGGGTGCGGCGCAGCCGTATGCGCTCGCCGGGGAGCGCGCCCGGCACGAACACGGTCTTGCCGCCGCGCACGACGCCCTCCCCCTCGTGGGTGAGCCCGCCGACGAGTGCGATCTCATCGTGGGGCCCGCCCGGCGCGGCCGCGCTCACACGCCCTCGGGCCAGGCGGCGAGAAACTGCGCGAGATGCGGCTCGGTCGAGGCGCTCAGGGTTGCGCGCACGCGACCGGTCTCCTCGCGATAGCCCTCGGGCGTCAGCCGCCCGCGCAGCCGCTCGAAGCGCAGGTAGATGAGATAGGTGTTGAGTACGTCGGTCTCGCAGTAGCGGCGGATACCGGCAAGATCACCCCGCTGGTACGCGTCCCAGACCTGGTCGCCGCCGAAACCGAGCTTGCCGGGGAGCTTGAGCAGGCACGCCATGTTGGCGAGCGATACGCGATTACGCGAGCTGAAGCCGGAAAGCACGTCCATGAGATCGGTGTGCCGCCAGTGATAGCGCTGCAGATAGTTGTTGTAACGGAACTCGCGGAACTCGGTCTCGCCCTCGCCCGTCTCCCAGAAGCGCGGCGCCGCGACGCCCCACAGCAGCGCCCGGCAGTTGAGCACCGGCAGGTCGAAGCCCGAGCCGTTCCACGACACGAGGTTCGGGGTGTACCTGGCGATGCCGTCGAAGAAGCGCTGCACCAGCTGCCCCTCGTTCTCCCCCGGCTCGCCGACACTCCAGAGCTTGAAGCGCTCACCCTCGCGCAGCGCGCAGGAGATCGCCACCACCCGATGCTGCTCGAGCGGCAGGAAGTCCCCGCCGCGGTCCTGGCGGCGCAGGGCATACATCGCCTTGGCCACCTGCTCGTCGGGGAGCTCCCCGAGATCGTAGAGCCGGCGGCCGAAGTCGACGTCCGGCACGGTCTCGATGTCGAACACCAGCGTGCTCATGCCGCCCTCAGGAGCACCGCCACCGCCACCACCAGGCCCGCCTCGTCGGTGAGCGTCACGTGGCTCTCGCCCACGCCGAGCGCCCGGCGCACCTGCTCGCCGCGCGCCGAGAACACCACTTCGGGCTTGCCCCAGGCGTTCTGCACCACCCCCACGTCGCGGATCCACATGCCGTGGGCGAAGCCGGTGCCCATGGCCTTGACGATCGCCTCCTTGGCCGCGAAGCGCATGGCGAGGAAGCGCTCGCGGCGCGCCGTGGCGGCGAGCTGCGCGCGCTCCTCGGGCATCAGCAAGTGCTCGATGAAGCGCTCGCCGAAGCGCTCGAGCGTGCGCGCGATGCGCGCCGCCTCGAGCACGTCGACGCCGATACCGAAGATCATGCGCGCGCCGCCTGCATCAGCGCCTTCATGTCGCGCACCGCGGCCGCCAGTCCGCTGAACAGCGCCCGCGCCACGATCGCATGTCCGATGTTGAGCTCGACGATCTCAGCGATGGCGGCCACCGGCTGTACGTTGTGATAGTCGAGGCCGTGGCCGGCGTGCACCTCGAGCCCGAGCCGCGCGGCGAGCCGTGCGCCGCTCGCGAGCCGCCCGAGCTCGGTGGCGCGCGCGCCGCCCGTGGCCTCGGCGTACGCCCCGGTGTGCAACTCGACCGCCGGCGCGCCGCTCGCCGCGGCGGCCTCGATCTGCTCGAGGTCCGGATCGATGAACAGCGCGACGCGCACGCCGGCGGCCGCCAGCGCTGCCGCGGCGGCGCGGATGCGCGCCGCCTGGCCGGCGACGTCGAGCCCACCCTCGGTGGTGAGCTCGCTGCGCTTCTCCGGCACCAGGCAGCAGTCGGCCGGCCGCACCTCGGCGGCAATGCCCAGCATCTCGTCGGTGACCGCCATCTCGAGATTCATGCGCGTCTGCAGCAGTCCCCGCAGCACGCGCACGTCACGGTCCTGGATGTGGCGCCGGTCCTCGCGCAGATGCAGCGTGATGCCGTCGGCGCCGGCCTGCTCGGCGAGCAGCGCCGCCTGCACCGGATCGGGCGCACGCGCGCGGCGCGCCTGGCGCAGCGTCGCCACGTGATCGATGTTGACCCCGAGGGCCAGAAATCCACTCATGACTGCGCCGCCTTTCTCACCATGGATCTCGCCACCGCGCGCGTCGCGAGCGGGCGCCCCTCGAGGCAGGCGGCCAGCGCCGCATGCAGCAGCCGCCGTGCGTCCTCGAGCGCGCGGGCGCCGCTCAGGCGCTCCTCGCGCAGGTCGATCAGTGAGGCGCCGGCGAGCGCGCCGGCGTCGTCGGCGTGCGCGAGCACCAGGCCCTGGGAGGGGCGGAACCGATAATAACGCTCCGCCGCGAGCGGCACCCCGCCGAGCGCCTCGGTCTCGAGCTCGAGGCCGAAGCCGGTGAGCTCGAGCAGCCGCTTCTCGAACACCCGCAGCGCCGGCTCGAGCGGCTCCCCGGCCCGCAGCCGCCCGAGGGCCGCGTGATAGTGATCGAACAGCGCCGGCAGCGGATCGTGCCGGGTGGTGAGCTTCAGGAGCAGCTCGTTGAGATAGAACGCCGCCATGACGCTCGTGGCCGGCAGCGGGCCCGCGGGGTCGGCGCGCTCAGCATGCGTCAGCTGCGGCGCCTCGCCCCGCCCGCTCCACGAGAGCAGCAGCGGCCAGAACGGCTGCAGCACCGGGGCGAGCCGCGCCGCCGGTCCGCGCACGGCACGTGCGAACAGCGTCAGGCGCCCGTGCTCGCGGGTCAGCACCTCGAGGATGCGGCTGGTGTCGCGCCACGGGCGGTGATGCAGGATGTAACCGGGCGTCAGCTCGACGCGCCGCGCGCTGCCGCTCACTCGACCCCCAGCTGCTTCAGGGCGCGGGCGTTGTCGGCCCAGTTCTCGCGCACCTTGACCCAGAGGTTGAGATGCACGCGCCGGCCGAGCAGCTCATTCAGCGCGAGGCGCGCAGCGCGGCCGACGCGCTTCAGGCGCTCGCCGCGCGCGCCGATCACGATCGGTTTCTGACCCTCGCGGTCGACCCAGATCGCCGCATCCACCGTGAGCTGCCCGTCCGCCTCCTCGGTGAGCTGCTCGACCTCCACCGCGATGCCGTAGGGCACTTCCTGGTTGAGCTCGAGGGTGAGCTTCTCGCGCACCGCCTCCGCGATGCGGAACGACTGGCTGCGGTCGGTCACGGTCTCGGCGGGAAACAGCGCCGGGGAGGGCGGCAGATGCGCCGCGATCGTCGCGCGCAGGTCCGCGACATTGTCCGCCTTGAGTGCCGAGACCGGCACGATGGCGAGAAAGGCATGGCGGCCGCTCGCCGCCGCCAGGTACGGCAGGAGGCGCTCGCGCGGGCGCACGCGGTCGATCTTGTTGACGGCGAGGATCGCCGGCCGGTGCGCGCGCGCTACCCGCGCCAGCGCCAGCTCATCGCCCTCGGTCCACAGCAAGGCCTCCACCACCAGCACCACGAGGTCGGCGTCCTCGAGGGCCGCGGTGGCCGTGCGGTTCATCGCCTTGTTGAGCGCGCGCCGGCCCTCGTGGTGCAGCCCCGGCGTATCGACGAAGGCGATCTGCGCCGCCGGCAGGTTCACGATGCCGAGAATGCGATGGCGCGTGGTCTGCGGCCGGGGCGTGACGATGCTCAACTTCTGGCCCACCAGCGCGTTGAGCAGCGTCGACTTGCCGACGTTCGGCCGCCCGACCAGCGCGGCGAAGCCGCTGTGAAACTGCGCGGGCTCAGGAGCGCTCACGGCTGCGCGTCCCCGGGCAGGTCCGCTCCGATCTCGCGCAGCATGCGCGCGGCGGCTTCCTGCTCGGCGCGGCGGCGGCTCGAGCCGCCGCCGTGTACCCGGCGCCCGAGGGCTGCGACCTCGCAGCTGACCCGAAAGACCTGGGCGTGCGGCTCGCCTTCGACACGCTCTACCTCATAGTGCGGCAGCGTGAGGCTGCGCGACTGCAGATACTCCTGCAGGCGGGTCTTGGCGTCCTTGAGGGTCGCGGGCTCCGGGAGCGCGGCGATTCGCGGCCCGAGGAGCCGCGTGATCGCCTCGGCGGCGACGGCGAGGCCCCCGTCGAGGAACAGTGCGCCGCACACCGCCTCGAACGCATCGGCCAGGATCGACTGGCGGCGGAAGCCTCCGCTCTTCAGCTCCCCCGAGCCGAGCTGCAGGACCTCGCCGAGCCTGAGGTGGGCTGCCACGTCCGCCAGCGGCTCGCGGCTCACGACGCGGGCGCGCAGGCGGCTCAGGTCCCCCTCGGTGGCGCGCGGAAAACTGCGATAGAGAAGATCGGCGATCACCAGGTTGAGCACCGCGTCCCCGAGGAACTCCAGCCGCTCATTGTTGGGACCGGCGGCGCTCCTGTGGGTGAGCGCGGCGGCGAACAGCGCGGCGTCGCGCGCCTCGTAGCCGAGTGCCTCGCGCAGCCAGCGACCCTGCCCGCCTGCGGCCGCGCTCATGCAGCCAGCGCGGACTCCCGCATGGGTAAGCACAGGGATGTGCTCGCCGCCGCAGGCGGCGGGCGGCGCGCCGAAACCGCGCTTTTGGCGCGCCGCCGCGAGCATCGTGACAGGGCGAGGCGCACCGCGCCGAGCGGGCGCACAGGGATGTGCGCCCCGGGCTTGCGCGCAGCAGGAAGGCGAAGCGCAATGTCCGATGCGGGCTTCAAACTAGGGCCCGGCCGCGCCGCCCGTGTGCACGGTCTTGTCGAAGACCACGTGCAGGGAGATGTTGGCAAACAGCGGCGCCTCGTCGTCGTACGCGGCTTCGACGTCCCAGCCGCCCCCATTGCGGGTGACCTTGATGTCCTTGGAGGTCGGGTAATCGACCATGTCGATCTCGAAGTGCTTGTCGATGGTGGAGCGGATGGCCCGGGGATCGTTGTTGCCGGAGGCATCGCTCGCCACCAGGTTGAGCGCCCGCACCACCTTCATATAGTTGAGGTATACGGGCATCAGCCGCACGCCGGCATAGCCCACGATCGCCAGCGGTGTCAGCAGGACGATCCAGCCGATCAACGTGACTCCCCTCTGTCTAAAGCGCATCGAAGCAACTCCCCTCAGTGGATCGCCGTGCCGATGCGGCCCCACATGGGGCCCCCCGAGCGGTGCGGATCCCAATTGAACCAGATCCGGGTCGCTTTGCCGACCAGGTTCTCCTCGGGCACGAAGCCCCAGGAGCGCCCGTCGTCGCTGTTATCACGATTATCGCCCATCATCAGATACTGTCCCGGGGGCACCTCGCCAGACCACGCCGAGGTCCGCAGGAACCCCGGAGCATCCTCATCGCCACAGACGTAACCCCGCAAACCGCTGCGGTTGCACCCGGGCAGCACCGGCGCCCGATCGATCGCCACCGGGCAGAATATCGCCTGGTGCTCGTGGCCGCCAAGCTGCTCGCTGGCCGCCGACATATTCACGTAGCAGCCGTCGTTGAACTTGCCGTCGAGGGTGAAGGGGACCGGCTGGCCGTTGATGACGATGCGGTTGTCGCGTACCTCGACGTGGTCGCCCGGCAGCCCTACCAGGCGCTTGATGAAATTGGTGTTCGGGTCGAGCGGGTAGCGGAACACCACCACGTCGCCGCGCTGCGGCTCGCCGGTCGCCACGACCTTGCGGTTGAGTACCGGCAGGCGCAGCCCGTAGGCGTACTTGTTGACCACGATGAAGTCGCCGTCGAGCAGCGTCGGCATCATCGAATCCGAGGGGATGCGGAACGGCTCGAACACGAAGGAGCGCAGCGCCAGCACCACCAGCGCCACCGGGAAGAAGCTGCGCGCGTAGTCGACCGTGCCGGGCTCGGCGATGGCGGCCGGGTCGCGGCCGGCGGCGCGTGCGGCGGCGCTGCGCTGCGGACGCAGCAGCCACACGTCCAGACCCCAGACGATTCCGGTCACCACCGTGATGAGCAGCAGCACCGCGCTGAAGTCCAGCCGCTCGGCGAGCAGCAGGCGCAGCACTCCGCCGCCGACCAGCACCGGCAGCGCCCAGTAGAGCAGCTGCATGACCGGCGAGTCGGCGGCGCCCGGCGCGCGCCGCGGCCGCAGCAGCCAGTCATCGACGATGCAGATGAGGCCCACCGGCACGGCCAGCCAGGACAGGGTCACGATCAGCGGCATGAGATTGGCCATGGTCAGTGTTTGCGGCCGACCTGCAGCACCGCGAGGAACGCCTCCTGCGGGATCTCGACGTGTCCGAGCTGTTTCATGCGTTTCTTGCCTTCCTTCTGTTTCTCGAGGAGCTTCCGCTTGCGGGTGACGTCGCCGCCGTAGCACTTCGCCAGTACGTTCTTGCGCAGCGCCTTGACGGTGGCCCGGGCGATCACGGCGCTGCCGATGGCCGCCTGCACCGCCACCTCGAACATCTGCCGCGGAATGAGCTCCTGCATCTTGTCGACCAGCTCGCGGCCGCGCTGATAGGCGCTCTCCTTGTGCACGATGATCGAGAGCGCGTCCACCTTGTCGCCGTTGATGAGGATGTCGAGCTTCACCAGCGGCGCGGCCTCGAAGTGGCTGAACTCGTAGTCGAAGGAGGCGTAGCCGCGGCTCGCCGACTTCAGACGGTCGAAGAAATCGAGCACCACTTCCGCGAGCGGCAGCTGGTACTGCAGCGACACCTGGGTGCCGAGGTACAGCATCTTGTTCTGGGTGCCGCGCTTGTCGTTGCAGAGCTTGAGCACCGCGCCAACGTGGTCCGGCGGCACCAGGATGTTGGCGATGATGATCGGCTCGCGCAGCTCCTCGATCTCGTCCGACGGCGGCAGTTTCGCCGGGTTGTCGACATACTCGACGCTGCCGTCGGTGCGCGCCACCTCGTAGACCACGGTGGGCGCGCTCGTCACCAGCGTCAGCTGGTACTCGCGCTCGAGCCGCTCCTGCACGATGTCCATGTGCAGCAATCCGAGGAAGCCGCAGCGGAAGCCGAAACCGAGGGCGCCGGAGACTTCCGGCTCGTAGTGGAGCGCCGAGTCGTTGAGGCGCAGCTTGGCGAGCGCGTCGCGGAATTTCTCGTAGTCATCGGAGTTCACCGGGAAGAGACCGGCGAACACCCTCGGCTGGATCTGCTTGAAGCCGGGAAGTGGCGCCGCCGCCGGGCGGTTCTCGAGCGTGATCGTGTCGCCCACCGGTGCGCCGTCGATCTCCTTGATACCCGCGACCACGAACCCGACGTCGCCGGTGGCGAGCTCCTGCTCGACCACCGCCTTGGGAGTGAAGCGGCCGAGGCGGTCGACGTGATGGCTGCGGCCGGTGGAGACCACGCGGATCTTGTCGCCGCTCTTCAGGCTCCCGTTCACCACCCGTACCAGCGAGACGACGCCCACGTAGTTGTCGAACCACGAGTCGATGATGAGCGCCTGCAGCGGAGCGGCGCCGTCGCCACGCGGCGCGGGGATGCGCCGGATCAGCACCTCGAGGAGCTCGGCGACACCGTCGCCGGTCTTGGCGCTCACCCGCACCGCATCCTTCGCCTCGATGCCGATGATCTCCTCGATCTCGCGCACGACGCGCTCCGGGTCGGCCGATGGCAGGTCGATCTTGTTGATGACCGGCAACACCTCGAGCCCCTGCTCGATCGCGGTGTTGCAATTGGCGACGCTCTGCGCCTCGACGCCTTGGGAGGCGTCCACGACCAGCAGCGCCCCGTCGCAGGCGGCGAGCGAGCGCGACACTTCGTAGGAGAAGTCGACGTGGCCCGGGGTGTCGATCATGTTGAGCTGATAGCGCTCGCCGTCGCGGGCGCTGTAGTAGAGCGTGACGCTCTGGGCCTTGATGGTGATTCCGCGCTCGCGCTCCAGGTCCATGGAGTCGAGCACCTGCTCCTGCATCTCGCGCTCCGCCAGTCCGCCGCACAGCTGGATCAGCCGATCGGCGAGCGTCGATTTGCCGTGATCTACGTGCGCGATGATGGAGAAGTTACGTATGTGCCGCATGCCTTCGGACCCACGCCGGTGGTCCAAGTCCAGCGGCGGGCGGGATTATAGGGAAGTTTGCCGCTTCTGGCCCGCGCAGCGGGCCGCTCGGCTCAGCCGGCCGGCGCCCGCTCGAGCAGCCGTGCCAGCTCGGCGGCGTCGAGCCGGTGGCGGCACACGACCGTGCCGTCGAGCAGCAGCACCGGCACGTCGAGGCCGTGCCGGCGCTTGAGGAGAGGATCGGAGTCGACGTCGACGAGCTCGACGGGCGGCAGGGTGAGCGTGCGGGCGAGCACGGCCAGGTCTGCGAGCATGACCTCGCACAGCTCGCAGTCGTGCCGGTGCAGCACCCTCAGGCGCGCGGCGGGCGGACGCGTCAACGCCGGCTGGCCGCGGGCGTCGTGGGGGTCGCGGGCGCGTCGGCCCTGACCTGGGAGGCGATGTAGCGCACGGTGGCCGGCGGCACCTCGCCTACGGCGGTGATCTTGTAGCCGTTCATCACCGTCGAGAACGCCGAGGAGGAGCCGACGTGCGCCGAGCGCACCTCGGCAACCTCGCCCGGGCCCTCCGCCGGGCGCGCCTCGACGAACACCGACACCGCGGCCAGTCCGTCGCTGAACACCAGGTGATCGACCGGCGCGGCCGAGCCCGGCAGCGTCTGCGGGCCGCGCATCATCAGGCGGAATCCCGGCGGCAGCTTCAGCGCGCTCCACACCGTGGCCGGCGCGAGCGTGGCAGCCGGCTGCGCCGCCTCGCTGCGCAGCCATTGAAATCCCTCGGTCGCAACCTCCGGCCGGAACGCGGCATCGGGGATGTGCGCCGCCATCGTCAGGCTGGCGAACACCAGTTGCTCGATGACGCGGCCGTCGGTGTCGCACAGCTGCGTTTTGAGCGGCATGGCGGTCGCATCGTCGATCCACAGGCGATAGCCGTAGCGGAACTCGTCACGCGGTGCGACCGAGATGACGTGCGTGTCGCGGCGGTTGAGGCGCATGCGCGCGACCTCGCGGATGTCGTAGTTGCTCGCCGCCTGGCTGGTGACGGCCGGGATGCCGACCAGCGATTCCCCGGCCGGGCGCTGCTCGACCAGCACCGTGCGCCGGTCGGGGAGGTAGCAGGCGAGGCTCGGGCCGGTGCGGATGAATTCGCGCCCCGAGCCATCGAGCGACACCAGCCGCTCGGCCACCTGCCCGTCCTGCAGGCGGTGGATGATGCGCAGCGTCTCGACCGCGCCGCCCTGCCAGTGCGTGAAGGTGCCGTCGTAGTTGCGCGTCGTGAGCGCCTGGTTCATGCGCTCGAGCCATTGCGCAGGAGTTTGTGCAGGTGATGTCTTCTGCTGTGGAACGGCGCCTGCGGCGCAGGCGCGCGAGGATTCGAGCGCTGCGAGCGCGCCGGCGGCCGCGACCGCCACGGCGAGCGCGAGCGCCCGCATGCGCTCGCTACCGCGCGTTGCTCTTGGCATCAGTGGAGACCGGGATCGTGCCCGCATCACCCGGCTCACTCGACATGAACGCGGACAGCAGGTTGCGGCGCGCCACGGGCGAGCTGAACATGCTGTGGGCCACGACGTAGTTGGCGAGCTCGGTCGCCGGCACGACCGCCGCGGCACCCCGCGCGGCCGGCGGGAGCACGTAACTGTCGGGGCCGCTCGCCCGCGGCGATGCAGCCGGCGCGACCGCCGGTGCCGTCACGCGCGCCGCCGGCACGGCAGCCAGCGGCGGGGTGGCCACCACGGCGCCGGGCGGCGCCTGCGCCCGCAGCCACAGGATCGAGACCGCGGCGACGCCGGCCGCCAGGCCCAAGCCGGCCGCCGGGCGCAGCCAGCGCCCCGCGATGCGCCGCGGCGTGGACTGCCCCGCGAGCGCCGGCTCCGAGCCCACGATCACACTCACGCGCCGCGCAACGCGGGCGTTCAGGCGCACGCCACGCTCGGCGCGGATCGCCGCGGCGATCACCGCGTAGCGCTCCCAGCGGGCCTTGAGCTCGCCGTCGCGCGACAGCCGCCGCGCGAGCAGCTCGCACTCGGCGGCGGCCAGCTCGTCGTCGAACATGGCGGATAACTGGCTATCGAGCTCTTCGTTCATCCCAGCTCCTCGGCGCGGCCCAGACCGCCCTCGAACACTTCCCGCAGCCGCCGGTCGATCGCCTCGCGGGCGCGGAAAATCCGCGAGCGCACCGTGCCGACCGGACAATCCATGGCGGCGGCGATCTCCTCGTACGACAGCCCCTCGAGCTCACGCAGCACGATCGCCGTGCGCAGGTCCTCGGGCAGCGCGTCGATGGCGGCATTGACGATCGAGCGGATCTCGTCGGTCAGCACCAGCGCCTCGGGGGTCTCGGAATCTTTCATGCGGCCCTGCATGTCGTAGGACTCTTCGCCGTTGCGGTCGATGTTGTATTCGATCGGGCTGCGGTCGCGGGACACTACCGCGTTCTTGGCGGTATTGATCGCGATGCGGTACAGCCAGGTGTAAAAGGCGCTGTCGCCGCGGAACTGCGGCAACGCGCGGTAAGCCTTGATGAAGGCCTCCTGGGCGATATCCTCGGCCTCGGCCGGGTTGCGCACATAGCGCATCACCAGCTTGACGAGTTTGTGCTGGTACTTGAGGACCAGCGCATCGAATGCCCCCTTGTCTCCGCGCTGCACGCGGCGCACCAGGCTGAGATCACTTGCGTCGGCGCCCATGCGCCCCCTCTATCCCGGCAGAGAGGCCCGCCGCACCGCGCGCTGGATAGACTGTGACCCCTTGTAAAAGTTCAGCATACCGGAGAACCGTGACATAAATCCCGGATGCGCGCCGCGAGCGAGCGCAGCTCCGGGTCGGCGGGGGCCTCGCTACCGAGGAAATACCCCGCCAGCAGGGGATCAGGCAGGCCCAGCAGCCGTTCGAATGCCCGCCACTCCGCCTCCGGGGCCCCGGCGAGGCCCTCGCGCGCGTAGCGCTCGAGGATCACGTCGAGCTCCTTCATGCCACGCCGGCAGCGCCACAGCAGCCGCCCGGGTACGCCTGCGGGTGCGTCCATGGGCATCAGCCGTGCCGCTCGACGAGCATTTTCTTGATCTCGGCGATCGCCTTGGCGGGATTGAGGTCCTTCGGGCAGACGTCGGTGCAGTTCATGATGGTGTGGCAGCGGTAGAGCCGGAAGGGATCCTCGAGCTCATCGAGCCGCTCGCCGGTCGCCTCGTCGCGGCTGTCGATGATCCAGCGGTAGGCGGCGAGCAGCGCCGCCGGGCCGAGGAAGCGCTCGCGGTTCCACCAGTAGCTCGGACAGGAGGTCGAGCAGCAGGCGCACAGGATGCAGGCCGCCGGCCGGTCGATCTGTTCCTGCTCCTCCTTGCTCTGCAGCCGCTCGCGGTCCGGCGGCGCCGGGGTGCGCGCCTGCAGCCAGGGCTTCACCACCGCGTACTGCGCATAAAAGTCGCTGAGGTCCGGCACCAGATCCTTGACGACCGGCATGTGCGGCAGCGGATAGATGCGCACCTCGGCGCCGAGGTCCTGCATCGAGGTGGTGCAGGCGAGGCGGTTCAGGCCGTTGATGTTCATGGCGCACGACCCGCAGATGCCCTCGCGGCACGAGCGGCGGAAGGTGAGCGTGGAATCGACCGCCGCTTTGATCTGGATCAGCGCATCGAGCACCATCGGTCCGCAGCTCCTGGCATCGATCTCGAAGGTGTCGATGCGTGGATTGCCGCCGCGGTCGGGGTCGAAGCGGTAGATACGGAAGGTGCGCAGCTCGCCGCCGTGCGCCGCGACGCGGTGGGTGACGCCCGGCACCGGGCGTGAGTTGACAGGCAGCCGGAACTGGACCATGGCGATCCTCAGTAGGTGCGCGCCCGGGGCGGAACCGACTCCACCTCCCCGGTGAGCGTGTTGAGATGCACCGGCCGGTAGTCGAAACGCACGCGCCCCGGCCCGTCGACCCATATCAGCGTGTGCTTCATCCAGTTCTGATCGTCACGCTGCGGGAAGTCCTCGCGCGCATGCGCGCCGCGGCTCTCGGTGCGGTTGGCCGCCGAATGAATCGTGGCGGTCGACTGCAGCAGCAGGTTCTCGAGCTCGAGCGTCTCGATGAGATCCGAGTTCCAGATGAGCGAGCGGTCACTGATGCGCACGTCGGCGAAGGAGTCGAAGGTCTGGCGGATGCGCTCGATGCCCTTCGCCAGGGTCTCGCCGGTGCGAAACACCGCGGCATCGAGCTGCATGGTCTTCTGCATCTCGACGCGGATCGCCGCCGTGCCGCGCGTGCCGTTGGCCGAGCGCAGGCGCTCGAGGCGCGCCACGGCCGCATCGCCGGCATCCGCCGGCAGCGGCCGGTGCGAGCTGCCAGGCTCGACGGTCTCGCCGCAGCGCCGTGCCGCCTCGCGGCCGAACACCACCAGGTCGAGCAGCGAGTTGCTGCCTAAGCGGTTGGCGCCGTGCACCGAGACGCAGGCGGCCTCGCCCACCGCCATCAGGCCGGGAACCACGCTGTCGGGATCGCCACCCTTCGGGCACACCACCTCGCCGCGATGGTTGGTCGGGATGCCGCCCATGTTGTAGTGCACCGTGGGCTGTACCGGGATCGGCTCGCGGGTCACGTCGACGCCGGCAAAGATGCGCGCCGTCTCCGCGATGCCGGGCAGCCGCTCGTGGATCACGTCCGCGCCCAGGTGCTCGAGATGCAGCTCGATGTAGTCGTGCTCGGGGCCGCAGCCGCGGCCCTCGCGGATCTCGACCGTCATTGCTCGGCTCACCACGTCGCGCGAGGCGAGATCCTTGGCGTTGGGCGCGTAACGCGCCATGAAACGCTCGCCCTTCGAGTTGGTGAGGTAGCCGCCCTCGCCGCGGGCGCCTTCGGTGATCAGACAGCCGGCGCCGTAGATGCCGGTGGGATGGAACTGCACGAACTCCATGTCCTGCAGCGGCAGCCCGGCCCGCAGCACCATCGCGTTGCCATCCCCGGTGCAGGAGTGGGCCGAAGTGCAGGAGAAGTAGGTGCGGCCATAGCCGCCGGTCGCGAGGATGGTCGCGTGCGAGCGGAAGCGATGCAGCGTGCCGTCGGCGAGATCGAGCGCCACCACACCGCGGCAGGCGCCATCCTGCATGATGAGATCGATGGCGAAGTACTCGACGAAGAAGGTCGCGGCGTGGCGGATCGACTGCTGATAGAGGGTGTGCAGCATCGCGTGCCCGGTACGGTCGGCGGCGGCGCAGGTGCGCTGCGCGATACCCTTGCCGAAGTGCGTGGTCATGCCGCCGAAGGGCCGCTGGTAGATGCGCCCGGTCTCGGTGCGCGAGAACGGCACGCCGTAGTGCTCGAGCTCGATCACCGCCGCCGGCGCCTCCTTGCACATGAGCTCGATCGCGTCCTGGTCGCCGAGCCAGTCGGAGCCCTTGACGGTGTCGTACATGTGCCAGCGCCAGTCGTCCTCCCCCATGTTGCCGAGCGCGGCGGAGATGCCGCCCTGGGCGGCGACCGTGTGGCTGCGCGTCGGAAAGAGCTTGGTGATACAGGCGGTCGACAGGCCGCTTTCGGCGAGCCCGAGCGTGGCGCGCAGGCCCGCGCCTCCGGCGCCGACCACCACGACGTCGTAGGTGTGATCGACGAACGGCTGAGCGCTCACGCCGCGCCCCCGAGCGCCACCCTGAGTACCGCCAGCACGCCGGCCGCCGCAAGCAGCACGTGCACGAATTTGACGACCACCAGCGTCAGGGTACGGGCGCCGGGCCCCGGCACGTAGTCCTCCACCACCACCCCGAGGCCGAGCCGCGAGTGCCAGGCTGCGACCAGCACCAGAAGAATGAGGAGCAGCGCCGTCGAGCCCTGCCCCATCCAGGCGGCGACCGTGGCACGATCGAGCGACGGCAGCGCGAGCAGCGACACGGCGAACCAGGCCGAGAGCGGCACCATCGCCACGGCGGTGAGCCGTTGCACCCACCAGTGATGGACACCGGATTTGGCCGAACCGGCGCCGAGCACCCGTCGCATGGGAGTGCGCAGGCTCATGGGGTGCGTGCCGTCGCCAGCCACGCGCCGTAACCGACCAGCAGCATCAGTACGACGCTGACGATCACGACCAGCCAGGCGCTGCGCTCGGACTGCGCACGCTCGAGCCCGCGCCCGGTGTCCCAGACGAGGTGGCGTATGCCCGCGACCAGGTGATAGCAGGCCGCGATGATGAAACCGGCATAGACCAGCTTCATCAGCGGGTGCGACAGCAGTCGCGCGGCGCGCGCGTAGCTCGGCGCGCCGCCCGCCACCGCGACCAGCCAGTAGACCAGCAGCACCAGCCCCAGCGACAGCCCCATGCCCGTGATGCGGTTGAGGCCGGAGGTGAGCATGGTGTACCTGAGCTTGTACACCGAGAGGTGAGGCGATAAAGGCCGGTCGGGCATGGCTCAAAAATCGATGCAGCGGCCGTTCTTCTCCCAGTCACCGAAGCGCGTCGGATCCGGCCCGGGCGGGCCGCCGAGCTCGCGCGGGCGTTCGACCGCGGGGGTGCGCTCGGGTGGGGAAGGAACGGGGGCAGTGGACGGAGGCTGTGCCGGCCCCTTGCTTTGTGACATCGACATACTTATTTAGTCTGCCAGAATTCACGCATCACGGCCACGGAAAGCCAAGGAAAAACAACGCACAACCCATGTACGTGCATTGGAATCTTTCGCCGCTCGAGTCTCTCGGCGCGCTCCTCGCGCGCGGCCGCGACGCCGTTGCGTTTCTCCAGGGACAGCTCTCCAACGACGTCACCACGCTCACTGCCGAGCGCTCGCTGCTCGCCGGCTATCACAACCCGCAGGGCCGCGTGCTGGCGCTGCTGCGGCTGCTCGAGGTCGCACCGGGCGAAGTGCTCGCCATTCTGCCGCGTGAGCTGGTGACGCCGGTCGTCAGCCGGCTGAAGGCCTTCATTCTGCGCTCGAAGGTCGAGCTGGCGGACGCATCGGGCGCCTGGCGCATCGAGGGGCTCATCGGTCCCGGCGCGCCCGAGCCGCCGTCCCCCGCCCCCGGCGTCGCGGCTCTCGCGCCGCCCTTCGCCGCGCGCCTGCCGCGCGTGCCGGGCGCGGTCGCTCGCCTCGGCGGGTCGTTCGCGCTGCATGCCGGGGAGCGGCCGCCGCGCTGGCTCATCGTCTCGCCCGCGGAGGGCCCAGGCGGCGAGCCCGCCCTGGCGCGTTGCACGCGCACGCTGCCTGAGCGGTGGCAGCGCCTCAGCGTGGAGAACGGCGAGCCGCAGGTCTACGCCGCGACCTCGGGAGAATTCGTCGCCCAGATGCTGAACCTCGACGTGCTCGGCGCGATCGCCTTCGACAAGGGCTGCTACACGGGCCAGGAAGTGATCGCCCGCGCTCACTACCGCGGTCGCGTCAAGCGCCGCCTGCAGCGCTTTGGCCTGGCCGAGCCGCTGCCACTCATGCCGGGTGACGCCGGCGAGCTCGCCGACGGGCGTACGTTCCGCGTGGTGGACGCGGTGCGCCAGCGGGAAGGCGGCTGCGAATTTCTGGCCGTGGCGCCCTTGCCCGGCGCCGAGCCGCGCACCGAGGCGGCAACGCCGGGAGGCGCTGCGCGCCTCGATGCCACGCCCCTGCCCCTGCCCTACGAGTTACCCGAGTAAGCCATGAGCAAAATCGAAACCCACGGCGGCGGCTGCCTGTGCGGGGCGGTCCGTTACGAAGTCGCGGGCCCGCTGCGGCCCGTGGTGCTGTGTCACTGCACCCAGTGCCGGCGCAGCACCGGCCACTTCATGGCCGCGACCGCTGCTCGGCACCGCAACTTTCGCCTGACGAGCGAGGCGGAGCTGCGCTGGTACGCCTCCTCGGACTCAGCGCGGCGCGCCTTCTGTGGCCGGTGCGGGTCGACGCTGTTCTGGCAGGCCAACGGCCGCGACTACATCTCGATCGCCGCCGGCACGCTCGACGGCGCCACCGGCCTCAAGAGCGCCTGTCACATCCACGTCGCCGACAAGGGCGACTACTACTCGATCGACGACGGCCTGCCGCAGAGTGCCGACGGCAATTTCTCGGTGGCGATACCGGAGCGCTGAGCCTGCTGACCCAGGCACAGGGGCGAGGCGCGAAGCGCCGAGCGGGCGCACAGGGATGTGCGCCCAGGGCTTGCGCGCAGCAGGAAAGCACAGCGCAATGTGCCCGCCGCCGCAGGCGGCGAGCGGCGCGCCGAAACCGCGCTTTTGGCGCGCCGCTGCGAGCATCGTGACAGGATGTCCGATGCGAGCTTCAGACTACGCCTCCGGCCGCATGTGCGGAAACAGGATCACGTCGCGGATCGAGGGCGAGTCGGTGAAGAACATGACCAGCCGATCGATGCCGACCCCCAAGCCCGCGGTCGGCGGCATGCCGTACTCCAGCGCCCGCACGTAGTCGGCGTCGTAGAACATCGCCTCCTCATCGCCCTGCTCCTTGCGCGCCACCTGGGCGCGGAAGCGCGCCGCCTGGTCCTCCGGGTCGTTCAGCTCGGAGAAGCCGTTGGCGATCTCGCGCCCCGCGATGAAGAATTCGAAGCGGTCGGTGATGAAGGGATCAGCGTCATTGGGCCGTGACAGTGGCGAGACCTCCACCGGGTAGGCATAGACGAAGGTCGGATCGAGGAGCTTCGCCTCCGCGGTCTTCTCGAACAGCTCGATCTGCAGCTTCCCGGGGCCGTCGTCACGGTGGTAGGCGATGCCGAGCGCATCGCAGAGCTTACGCAGGTAAGTCGCATCGCGCAGCGACAGGGGATCGATGCCGGGATTGTTCTCGATGATCGACTGCTCGATGGTCACGCGGCGAAACGGCTGCGCCAGGTCGTAGGCGCGGCCCTGGTAGGTGAGCGCGAGAGTGCCGTTCAACGTATCGGCGAGCCCGCGGGTCGCCTTCTCGACCCAGTCCATGATGTCGTCGTAGTCGGCCCAGGCGAGGTACAGCTCCAGCATGGTGAATTCCGGGTTGTGCTGGGTCGAGAGTCCCTCGTTGCGGAAATTGCGGTTGATCTCGTAGACGCGATCGAGGCCGCCGACGATCAGGCGCTTCAGGTACAGCTCGGGCGCGATCCGCAGGTACATGTCGAGGTCGAGTGCGTTGTGATGCGTGCGGAAGGGGCGCGCCGTGGCGCCGCCGGGAATCGGCTGCATCATCGGCGTCTCGACCTCGAGGAAACCGAGCGCGTCGAGGAAGTCGCGCAGGTACCGCACGATGCGCGCCCGTGTACGGAACACCTCGCGGCTCGCATCGCTCATGATGAGATCGACGTAGCGGCGGCGATAGCGGGTCTCGGTGTCAGCGAGGCCGTGCCACTTGTCGGGCAGCGGCCGCAGCGACTTCACCAGCATGGTGAGGCTCTGCACGCGCACCGACAGCTCTCCGGCCTTGGTGCGGAACAGCACGCCC